>NATV01000045.1 GCA_003094535.1 gamma proteobacterium symbiont of Ctena orbiculata
AGTATTACTAATCCCATTTAAAGTTTTTCACAGTAATTACTTGGAAAAATGATCCTCGGTAAGAAACTCTATGGGTTTTTCCATTTCCAGCATCTTGATCTCGTTTATGTCTCGATATAGCGCCTCGAGTAATTTTAGTTTGCCAAGAACAAGTTGTCGAAGTTCGTCGATTCTAAATGTCTTTTCCAGTTTGTTGGAGAGGTTTGAAAGAAATTCTCCGGCGACGACATATATGCCCGGGTCTTCGAGGCTGGTTGAGAGCCACTCACGCAAACGTACCATTTCCCGAAGTTTATTGCCTTCGTATTCGATATCATCGATTCCAGATCTGAAATCCCTTATTGAATGGTCTAAAACTTGGTTCATGATAATGAGCATATGCCATCTTGCGCGTACAATCTCAATTAAATTCAAAAGATCATTTATAAAATGATCCGCGGGAGATTTGTTTGCATTTTCACAGATACATAGTGCAGATCTACGGGATATATTAAAATAGATTCGAGCGTCAACTCCCATGTTAAACAATCCAGGGACTCCAAGAGGAGTGGTTGACCTCATATATGAAGGCTCGAGCATCAGTCCGGGAATGTTGTCGCTGTTTGATTTTGGAGCGCGAAATAGTATCGGGGCAATTTCCTCTTCGTATTCCTGTATTTCTAGCATCTTTGATTGTGCAGGATCTTTTCCCTTTGAGCCGCTCTGACAAAAGGCTTTTGCAGTGTGTTCGTCAACCTCGAGGATGCTAGTCACCATCGGAGTTTGGTTTTCCGTCGATTTGGAGATCATGGGTTTGTCTCCTTGTGTTTCCAGCCACTCCAACTTGGTGTCACCACCTTCGATAGGTTCGCAAATTTTTTTAATAATGAGTTTAAACAACCCGTAAAGAGTTATTTTGGCGCCAGATGGAAATAGTAACGATGGTTGTGATGATGCTTCTTGGCCCTTGGATTTAATTAACTGAAGTAGCTTATGGACGTCTTTTGTTGATATTTTGTATGTCTCCTCGTCGCTTTGAGTATTCAGTGGAGAAGGAGACGTGGTAATACTAAAACTGCAAGTGGATGAGTTTGGCATTAGTCGAACCAAAGCATCAATTGTGATACAGCATTTTAGGTTGGTTATTTGTGGATAATTTAACCCGTTCACAATAGATTCTATACAGCGGACACTGAAGTTAATCGAACGATATTCATCTGTAATGAATTCGAGATGCGGTGGTATGCCTTTCCTGCTCTCGGGAGCCCCATATTCTAAGCTTTCAATTCGGGCAAGGTGCACTTTAGCATCCTCTGGGTTATCTGGCTCCAAAAAAATATCTGGCTTGCTTTGTAACTTTTCGGCGTGAGTAATAAGCGTATCACTCTTTAGAAGATAGCGGTGTTGTTCATTCTTTGAACCTGACTCAATAAGACAAAACGAATAGACGAAATGAACGGTTGCACTCTTAATTCCTAATTTGCCTTCTTGATTGGAGCTCTTTATTGACATAACGTTATCCAATTATAAAAAATCGAAGCTAGATCTTGTTAAGGCAACCTGATCTCATCCATGATTCTATTAAATAATCTTGGATAGGATTCGTCATTGCCAAGTCTTTCGCGTAATTCGCCGCTGGATCGGCATATGTTTTCGTTGAGCAGTACTTGTGCGGCCGCACCGGTTGTTGCAATCGGGTATAGCCCGCGATTGAATGGTTGCGAATCAAGAAACAGTTGCGCCTCTTGTTCCACGCCGTCCATACCGCCGATGCAAATGGCCGCGCTGATGTTTGGTAGCCGAACCATTAGGCTCCGCATGTAGCTAAGGCTAAGTTCTGTTGTCTCTTTTTCGCTAATGCCGCTTTTGATCTCTGTCCACAGAATTTCTCCATGTCGCCAATGCCCGAGCTCCAATGTCTCCCGCGGAATCCTCTCCCAATATAGTGCTGATTGAAATATGATGACACGTTTACCGGTTTCGGGGGTCGAGCGAAAACGTTCCGCTGCCGATAGGACCATCGGACTGATTGCAGGATGCCCGCCAAAGATCATAGTCATGTCCCGTTGGAATGCCTGGCGGCTTAATTCCGCAATGGCGGCACGAATCATGTCAAAACGTGCTGTTTCGAAGTACATATGATTGCGGGCCTGTTCTTGCGCGCTGAGATTCGGGTCCTTACGCAAATAGGGTACGCTGGCGGAGAGAAAAATAGCTGGGTGCTCGAACAGCTCCGGACGGTCTCCGGCTTGATATAGGGTTAATTTGTGGGCATTTGCGTTCACTTTTCAGCTAAGATCGACTGGTTGTCCGCAGTAGGGTATCAGAGTGTAGTTTGGATGATTCTCATCTTCTTTCGTGTGGCGCATTTCGAGAATCCAATTCAACATCTGATAGTCCATATTATGCACGTCGTTCTCGAAATAGAAACAACTTGCCCTGAAGAGGGGCTCATTAGATGGCACATTCTCGTTATTCGCCAGATCCTGGTGCAGGTCCCACACACTGTTAAGGGTAGGTCGGAAAGGATATACCCTGACAAGGTGCGTGGTGACTGTCGACCGGGTGGCTGTTTTCAGTAAAAAATCTCCAAAATGATTACCCGGCTCTGGTGTTATGCCATTCTTGCGTGCCCACTCGTGAAGGCTGGGCACTATATTTACCAGGCGACGCTGAATGGACTGCAGGCGATAGCTCTCTATGCGCTCAAGTAGCTTTTCAATTGTCTGTTTATCGAGCTGTAACTTGTCCAGATCATCGTTCGCCAATCTCGCCTGGCTGCCGTCCATCCGCTGCAGGCAATTATCCGGTAACTCGAAAATCTGATCCGGCATGAGTGTTTCCAGGACGTTTGGCTTTCCGCCAGGCCATGCGACCGCCAACAATCCCACGGAAGCAAGATTGGCGAATTCGATCTCCTCTATGACCCATTCTGATGACTCAAGTTGTGGGGTGGCCAATAGCAACACGAAATCGGCATCGTTCATCCAGTTTTTCAATGCCTTTTGAAAGTCCGTGCCCGGTGGTATTGTTGTTTCATCCAGAAACACCTCATAACCAGAGTTGGTTAGTCGTGCCTGCAACTGGCGGGCGACCTCTTGGCTCTCCGCGCGGCGATAACTAATGAATACCTTGCGTTCCCGACGTCTATGCCAAAGTAGATCAAGAATACGTCCTGACAGCATGGAGAAACCAGACGCCCCCTTGGCAAGGGCGAAGGCATTGATTTTGTGTAATACGTTCGGTAGACATGCATCTGCCAGTTTGATGTCATCCACCACCGGCACAACCATGGGTGCGGTCTGCCCGGTAGCTGGCCCAAGAAGATCCGCCAAGTCTGATTCAAGATCTGTATCGGGTTCCGGTTTCCTATCGCTCATGTACAGAATCAGGGCACCAGTAAGCAGATTGTCGCCAGCATAAGGTACAGTGCGAATCAGGTCCTCCGGCAGTTCCAGCTTTACTAGCCTATCCTTTAGTGAAATGCATAAATCGTCTGTCCATGCAGATGCGGCGGGTCCGCAGGTTATGACAGTGATCGATGGTGGTTTGTTTGTCACCTTGGGTCCATTCTGGTGTTCATGACAAGTCGTGCGGTGTCTGGAGGCGGATAGGTGAATGATCGGTAATTATTATGAGTTGCCCTTAGCGAACTGTAAACCTTGAATCGTGTGCCGGCAGATTTTGTTGGTAACAATTCAGTCTCTTTGTACAGCTCCATTGTTCCCTTAGTTTATCATTGATCATAGTCCGATTCGATCTGCTCGCAACAGTGATTGTTGGTAGCAAAAATTCAGGCGTATCGATAACTATCCGCGATTCTCCGAACCTTATCTATCGACTCTTTGTTGCGGATGTTGACCGAACCAGACCATGTGTATTGCAACAACTGGCCTATCACAAGCAAATTCTTGAATTGATTATTATTTTGTTAACTGATTATTAAATGTAACTTTACTTGGGACGGGAATGCTCCACCTATTCAGGGTATACTCCTGTCTAACGATAACTATATTTTCACTCATCTGATTTCAACGGCTAGACCGAAACAGAGGACAACAGTCGGGATGAATGGACAGCATGTCAAATAACAATGACCAACCACATGGACCAGGAGCTGACTCTCACATTCGGATACCCGCTCCGGCCGGCAGCCAGCTTGAACTGCGCTTTGCCGATATCCTGCAACGCGACCGTTACAACCCTCATGGCTGGCGTCGTGAACCCCTGACCCCGGTTTCGGGTGAACCAGGCTGGTTCGAAGTCGATCTCGACAACCTGGGTCTGGAAGACGGCGACTATGAATACGAGTTCATAAAAGACGGTGCGGTCGACGATCCCATCGCCGATCCTTACGCTGTCCATATCACCCGCTTCGGCGGCTATCGCGGGATCTTTCGGATCCGCGAGGGCCGGCGCTGGCAGCAGCCGTTCAGCTGGGACGATGAGTTCACCCCGGGAAACGAGCTGCGCAACAACCACCAGCTGGTGATCTACGAGATGCCCATGCGCTGGATGGAGAGCGCACCGGAGAAGGCGCGCCAGGTGGGGCTCGGCACCTTCGAGAAGGTGGTCTTCGCCCATCTCGATCGACTCAAAGAGCTCGGTATCAACGCCATCGAGCTACTGCCGGTGCAGGATTCACCGGATACCCTCAACTGGGGCTACGGCACCCGTTTCTTTTTCGCCCCCGACATCGACATGGGGCTGCCGGTGGAGCTCAAGTTCTTCGTCAAGCACTGCCATCGGCGGGGCATCCGGGTGATCTTCGACGTGGTGATGAATCATGCCCGCAACTGCCCCCTGGCGCAGCTCGACTGCGCCCGCTTCTTCCTCTCCAACGAGGATGAGGAGCGTGCTCATCGGGGTGAGGACTACGGCGCCAAGCTTTTCCGTTACTGGCCGGATGCACAGGATCGAACGCCAACCTGGACGTTTCAGCTGCGCATGGCCGAGTACCTGATCACCGAGTACCATGCCGACGGTTTCAGGATCGATGAGTTCAAGGGGATCAATCATTGGGCGTTCGTGCAGCGGTTTCGCGATCACGCCTGGCATGTCCATCAGCAGGCCTTTCCCGGGCGACCCTTTCTGGTCATCGCCGAGGACTCCTGGCGGCGGGCGGTGATCACTCATCACCGGCCGGCCAATCCAAATGGCCGCAAGGTGACCGACTCGATGTGGAACTTCGCCTTTCGCGATGAGCTGCGTCGGGTCTTCACGGGGCATCTCCGTACCGCCTGGGGAGAGCCCTCGCGGCGGGAACGTATCCGCTGGATGGTCGGCGGCAGCCAGACCTGGAATGACTGGAACAGGCGTGCCGAGCCCGGCTTCCACGATCTCTCCCAGGCGGTCAACTATCTCACTTCCCATGACGTGGAGCAGGATGAAGAGAAGCGCATCATGAACTATCTCCTGGCGCCGCTGTTGGAGGAGCGGGGCTACCGCGGAACGGTGGACGATATCCGCTGGGTCACCGATCATCTGGCGTCAGGCGCCGACGATCAGCAGCGCTTGCTCCACGGCCTGGCCCTGGAGCGTCTGCGCAGCGCCTTCTGCCTGTTGCTGACAGCGGTGGGGATACCGATGATTCTCGCCGGTGACGAGTTCGGCGACGTCCATGATCTCGACCACCGCAACTGGCGCCTGAAAATGTCCGATCCGGTGGATTGGCAGCGCCTCGACGCCTCGGCCAACAACCGCGATCTCTGGCATAAGGCTGCCGAGTTGATCGCATTGCGAATCGAACACCCGGCGCTGACCCGCAACGAGACGGCCTTCATCCACTTCCATTCCGACTTCGATCGCAACGAGGGGGCCAAGGTGTTTGTTTACTGCCGCACCCGGGGCGTCCCATTGGGCGCCGAGAGGCAGATTGTCGTGGTTGGCAACATCGGGCCGCAGTCGTATTCCGGCTATAATCTGCCCTGGTACTGGATGAATCTGAATAGGGTGAATGAGATCGCGCCGCCGCATCATGTTGCCCCCCTGGAGCAGAACGATGCAGGCTCGGTGCGGCTGTCACTGGCCCCCTATCAGGTGCGGGTGTTTGCCACCTGAAGACAGGCCCGCGCAGATAGCAAACCGACCTGTCAGCGCTCCTGCTGCTGCTTCTCGGCCTGCTTCATTACCTGGTCCCAGAAGCGGCTCCAGAAGCCGCGACGCTCCTCGATGCGATCCAGGCGTTCCTCGATGGCGTGTATGGCCTCATTGATCTCTTCCCGGGGTTGCGGTATGTCGGTTTCGGCAGTTGTCTCTGTTGCGAGATCGGTCGGCTGCCGGTAGTCGATGATCAACTGCTCAATCCATTGACCGACTGAGACCCCCCGGCGGTTGGCCTCCTCCAGGGCATACTGTTTAGTCTCTTCGGATACGCCCTTCAGCAGCCACTGGTCAGCGGGCTGCCTCTTCACCCGTGGCGGGCTCTTCTTTGCTGCAACCTTCTTAGTCTGTTTCACCGCCGGTTTGGATTTGACGCTGGCCTTTTTGGGGGTAGGCAGAGGTTTTTTCTTTTTCAGCGGTTTCAATGTTATCGGTCTTTGCGGCAGATTAGTGTAGTCCCGAGAAAGCCGCTTGGGTGGTTTCTTGGGAATTGCGTCTGGCTGTTTACTGCTTCTTTTATCAACCATCAGTGGCCGGATTCTCTCGATTGCCTATCCGTCCGGAAACGTCGGAACATGGTCCCACTCCATTGCGCCTCCCTCTTTTGAGTCCGTTTCTGAATATGCTTGGGATAGTGAGGGCATGACGTTACCTGCCTAGTGTAGCGGAAAAAACCATTCACGAGGAGAAAACGACAGTCCAACCAGACAGCGCATCAGTCGCCAGGCATGACAGGAGTTGCTACCGATGTCGGTAGAGCGAGCCGAAAGATTGAAATGGTGAGGATAGAATCGAGGTGTGAAGCCCATCAATCGACAAGTTGCAACTTATCGATCGTCCATCGGTCGGGCAGTGGTGCTGTGATCTATCAGGTAACCAGATTGATCAGCACGAAGACCGCCCAAATGCTTGCCGCAGCCAGGACAAGGGTATCGATGGATAGCAGGTTGCTGATGTTTGGCGTTTTCATGGTTTTACCTCTCTACTGCTCTCGGTAGACCGTTACAGCCCGATGCCAAATTCGAAATCCTTTATAAGGGTTTTCACCTACATTAACGACAGAATAGTTTATAAACTGAGGGTCTGCATTGCGCATTCGCAATTCAGACAATGAGGCAAGGCTCTGCCGCGGAGGAGCGGGCAGCCACTTGTCAGCCGGATGATTAAGGCCTAGAGTGGAGCCAGGGAGTCGGCCGGACAGCCGCTGTGTCGCAATCGGCACAGAGGAAAGTCCGGGCTCCGACGGGCAGGGTGCCAGGTAACGCCTGGGGGGCGCAAGCCTACGGAAAGTGCCACAGAAAATATACCGCCAGCGGCGGCTGCCGTTGGTAAGGGTGAAATGGTGCGGTAAGAGCGCACCGCGCCGCTGGCAACAGCGGCGGCAGGGTAAACCCCACCCGGAGCAAGACCAAATAGAGGGACTGACAGGCCCCAGTGCCTGTCAAGTGCGGCCCGCATTGTCCCTGGGTAGGTTGCTTGAGGTGTGCGGCGACGCACATCCCAGATGAATGGCTGTCCACGACAGAACCCGGCTTACAGGCTGACTCCCGTCTCTCCTTCCACAATCCTCCACTAATTTGCGGATTCCCTTTCATCTCTTAACAAATCACTTTAGGTTTGCCGGTCATATTGCTGTATTTAAAGTGGTTAGCGGAGCTTTGTCACCGCTTTGCATTGCTTGCCTAAGCCACTGAGCCGCAAAGAGTTTTTACGATTCTTACCTTGACAAGGAGGCGCTTGGGGACCTAATATGAGTTGAAGTGGAAGAATGTGGAGAATTAGGGAAAATCGATCCGGCATAGGGGCACTGACTTGTTTCGCGGGATTTCATCACTCAATCTGGATACCAAGGGGCGGCTTGCGATACCGACAAAGTATCGCGAGCAGCTCATCGCAGCCTGCAATTCCGAGTTGGTGATCACCGTCGACAAGGATCACTGTTTGCTGATCTATCCCAAACCCGTCTGGCTCGAGATTGAAGAGACCCTGAGGTCACTGCCTTCGTTTAACGAGACCACGCGTTTCCTGCAGCGGCTCTATATCGGTAATGCCCATGAGATCGATATGGACAGCCAGGGGAGAATTCTGCTTCCACAGGAGTTGCGGCGATTTGCCGATCTCGACAAGAAGGTTGCCCTGGTTGGTCAGATAAACAAGTTTGAGCTGTGGGACGAGGCGGTTTGGAACAGCCGGCAGGAGGCCCAGCTTGCGCAGGTGGATATCAACAAGCTCGATCTGCCGGATGAGTTCAAGTCACTCTCGATCTGATGAAGCAGGACCACGATTCAGTGCTGCTTCAGCCCGCGATCGAGGCGTTGAAGATCGACCCGGGCGGCATCTATATCGACGGCACCTTCGGGCGGGGCGGGCACAGTCGCCGGATTTTGCTTGCGTTGGGTGACCAGGGGCAGTTGTTGGCTATCGACCGGGATCCGGAAGCGGTGGCCTATGGTAGGCGGATGTTTGGCCAGGATGCCCGTTTTCGAATCGTACAGGAGAGTTTCGCCATGCTGGGCGAGGTGTCTGAACAGGCTGGGCTGATGGGTCGGGTCAACGGTATTTTGTTAGACCTGGGGGTCTCCTCTCCCCAGCTGGATCAGGCCGGGCGTGGTTTCAGCTTTACCAAGGATGGACCCCTCGATATGCGTATGGATCCCGGCAGCGGTCTCTCTGCGGCGGAATGGCTGGCCAGGGCCGAGATGAAACAGATCACCGAGGTGTTGAAGACCTATGGCGAGGAGCGGCATGCGAAGCGGATCGCCCGTGCCATCGTGGAGGCGCGGAAACAGGCCCCGATAACGTCAACCCTGCAACTGGCGGAAATCGTGAGCCGGGCAAATCCGGCCTGGGAGAAGAACAAGCATCCGGCGACGCGCAGCTTTCAGGCGATACGCATCCACGTCAATGCCGAGCTGGAAGCGCTGCAGCGGGCGCTGCGGTCGGTTCTCGATGTGTTGGCCATAGGGGGGCGCCTGGCGGTGATCAGTTTTCACTCCCTCGAGGACCGGATTGTCAAACGCTTCATGCGTGAACAGGCAAAAGGGGATCGATATCCGCCCGGTGTACCGGTTACCCAGGATCGTGTGGCACCGCGCCTGCGCCTGGTGGGCAAGGCGCTGCGGCCAAGCGATGAGGAAACCGCGGTCAATCCGCGGGCCCGCAGTGCCGTGCTGCGTGTGGCGGAGCGACTCTCTTGAGCCGCGCCGGACAGGTTCTGTTTCTGTTGCTGGTGATGGCGGTGCTCGCATCCGCGATGGCGGTTGTCTACAGCAAGTATCTCAGCAGAAAGCAGTTCGTGGTTTTACAGGAGTTGCAAGCGGAGAAGGAACAGATCGGCATCGAGTGGGGGCGCCTGCAGCTGGAGGAGAGCACCCTGGCGACCCATTCGGAAGTGGAAAAAAGGGCACGGGACAGATTGAAGATGCATCTGCCCAAATTCGATGAAGTTGTTGTGATCAGGCGCTAAACATGGCGGGCGGAAAGAAGAGAAAGAGTCACCAGGCCGAGATCGTCAGGCTGCCGAGCTACCGTGCCCGACGGATCACCGTACTGGTAGTGATCGGCCTGGCCTTCGCCTCGCTTGTCTGGCAGTCGGTCGACCGCCAGGTGTTCGAGACCGCCTTTCTCCAGGAACAGGGTGAGCGGCGTTACCTGCGCACGATGACGGTCAGTGCCAGCAGGGGCATGATAACCGACCGCAATGGTGAGCCGTTGGCGATCAGCACGCCGGTGAAGAGCGTGGCCGCCAATCCGAGGGTGATTCGGAGTGACAATGAGACCATCGGCGCGATCTCATCGACCCTGGATCTCGACCCGGACCGGCTGCGCCGGCTGCTCTCCAGCGAACGCAGCTTTGTCTATCTCAAGCGGCGCGTCAATCCCGACCTGGCACAGCAGGTCGACAGCCTTGAGCTGGATGGCATCGATCTGCTCTCCGAGTACCGCCGCTTCTATCCTAACGGAGAAGTGATGTCTCATCTGGTGGGCTTTACCAATATCGATGACCAGGGTCAGGAGGGGATAGAACTGGCCTACGATGAATGGCTCAGCGGCACTCCCGGCAGTAAAAGAGTGATCAAGGATGGCAAGGGGCGCGTGGTGGAGCAGGTGGAGAATGTCCGCAGTCCCTCGCCGGGTAAGGATCTGATGCTCAGCATCGATCGTCGCCTGCAGTTTCTCGCCTATCGCGAACTCAAGGCCGCGGTGAGCAAGCACCAGGCGCGGTCGGGATCGGCGGTGATCCTGGATAGCCGCAGCGGCGAGATCCTGGCGATGGTCAACAGTCCCTCCTACAACCCCAACGCCCTGCGCGGCCGTCGCTCCGGCGGTCTGCGCAACCGCGCGGTGACCGATGTCTACGAACCGGGGTCCACCATCAAGCCCTTCACCGTGGCGGCAGCCCTGGA
>NATV01000046.1 GCA_003094535.1 gamma proteobacterium symbiont of Ctena orbiculata
AAGGTGAAGTGGAGCTATTCTGGCTAAAGACACCCAATAACACAAATAACCGCATGGATTTCAAGCCCGTGTTCGAGACTGCTCATGTCGTGACCTTGCATGGCGCTTCGATGTCGGCCGTGAAGACGCTCTCGTTCTGTGCGCCATTTCTGCTGGTAGTTTACATCGCGTGTCCCGGGTAGGGGTTTATGGTAGTCTCAGCCTGGTCGCAATTTTCATAGGGGCGTTAGCGAATCATGTTAAGCGTATCTGTTGCTGGTACCGCGGTGAGGATCTCCGGTCCAAGATCCATATTTCTCAACTCCCTGCGAGTTGTGTCGGTGATCCGGTCGGGAGTTGAGAGGCTCGCCGCGTTGCCGCGGACGGCCCATGAGGAGTGACAGGATGACACACTGGTTATGGCTATCACTGCTGGTGATAGTGCTCGATCAGGCAAGCAAACAGCTGGCCGAATCGGCCCTGACCCTCTACGAATCGGTGAGGGTACTGCCTTTTTTCGACCTTACCCTGCTCTATAACAA
The DNA here is from genome assembly GCA_003094535.1 of gamma proteobacterium symbiont of Ctena orbiculata. Lineage (GTDB taxonomy): Bacteria > Pseudomonadota > Gammaproteobacteria > Chromatiales > Chromatiaceae > Thiodiazotropha. Next base: position 522 of record NATV01000046.1, read on the forward strand.
GGGAGCGGCGTTCAGTTTTCTCAGCGACCAGGGTGGCTGGCAGCGCTGGTTCTTCATTGTGTTGGCGATCGTCGTCTGTATCGTGCTTGTCGGATGGCTGTGGCGCCTGAAACGGGAAGAGCAGTGGATCGCCGTGGCCCTCTCCCTGATCATCGGCGGCGCCATCGGCAACGTCATCGACCGCATACTCTTCGGCCAGGTCATCGACTTTCTCCATTTTCACTATCAGCAGCACTACTTCCCAGCCTTCAACGTTGCCGATACGGCGATCACCATTGGGGTGATCATCATGCTTTATGATGCGCTGATATTGGCTAAAAGGCGTGAGTGATCCCCAGGTATCATTAGCAATAAACTGATACCCTCATGTCGTCCTCCGGATCGATGGTACGCCAGTCCTCGAGGGCCTTTATGCAATAGCTGAATCCCTGTCGGGTAACGACCCGGGTGGTACCATCCGCTTGCGTGTAGACGCCCGGTGTTTTCCGGGGTTTGTTGAGTGCGCGCCCAAGGATTTCAGCTACCGAATCCGATCTGACATCCTCCGCTTCCCGGTTATCTTCAGTAATCTCATTGACGATGGCCGTCGCACTCTGCCTGATTTGGGCTGCGGTGACTTTTCGCTCTCTAATCCCAACATCCGAAACCGAATTGGAAGGCGTGGCTTGATTCGCTTCGCCTGGTTGCTTTTCCGCTTGCGGTCTTTGTTCCGGGTTTGGTTCTTGCGCCGGTTCGATCGAAGCTGCTTGCGGGCTGGATCTTTCCTGGTTATTTACTGCTGGCGCCAGGGTTATGGACAATAGCCGCGGCAATGAAGAGGGGGTAAGGTTATCCCGCTCTGCCTGCAGCCAATTGCTCGGTTGCCAAAGCAACAGCAGATGAAGGCCGATCGACAGGAGGATGGTAAAGGCGAGTCCCCGGGGCGGGAATCCGATGGGTGGAGAGATCTCAGCTGCATCCATGATCCGGGTATCTCAGCTCACCATCCCATTCAACGCATGGTAACCAACTCTTCCGCCGCTGTCGGATGAATGGCGATGGTGTCATCCAGTTCCTGCTTGGTTGCCCCCATCCTGATGGCAACCGCGAATCCCTGGAGCATTTCGTCTGCGCCGACACCGATGACGTGACAGCCGACAACCTTTTCCCGCGCTCCGACGGTCACCAGCTTCATCGCCATTTTGCGCTGGTGGCGGGTAAAGGCGTGATACATCGGGGTGAACCTTGATTGATAGATTTTCACCGCATCCCCATGGATCTCCCTGGCCTCGGACTCGGTCAGGCCCACCGTGGCAATGGGCGGATGGGAGAATATCACCGTGGGGATCAACTCATAGTCGAGTTTGCGTTCAGGCATGCCTCCGAAAAGACGGTCGGCGAGGCGCCTGGCGGCGGCGATGGCCACCGGGGTCAGCTGAGCGCGGCCGGTAACATCTCCCACCGCATGGATGTGGGGAATATTGGTGTTCTGAAAGGCGTCGGTAGGGATATGGCCCTCGCTGTCTGTGGTGATTCCGGCATTTTCTAGCGCCATGCCGGCACTGGCGGGCGCCCGGCCGATGGCCCATAGCAGTTGCCCGAATCGCCCCAGGCTCTGCCCGGTTTCGGCACAGATAAGAGCGACATCACCATCATTACCCTTGACGACCTCGGCGATCCGGGATGAGGTGACGATATTGATACCGGCATTGATCATCTCCTCCATCAGGCACTCGCGCAGCATGGCATCGAAGGGCCGCAGCAGTTGTTCGCCGCGCAGCAACATCGTGACATCGGCGCCCAAGGCATTGAGCATGCCGGCAATTTCTACCGCGATATAGCCGCTGCCGATGATTGCAATCCGTTGCGGCAGTTGCTCCAGGGCAAAAAAGCCGTCCGATGTGATGCCGTGTTCGGCACCGGGAATCGACGGTACCACCGGGTATGAGCCGGATGCAATGACGATGTGTTCGGCCCTGAACCGCTTTCCCTCCACTTCCAGGGTGTGGGCATCGACAAATCGGGCATAACCGGTGATCTCGTCGATATCTGAATCTTTGAGATAGGTGTGATACCAGCGGGTGATCCCTGCAACGTAGTCGTCACGCTGCTTTTTCAGGATCTCCCAGGAGAAGCCTTTGACTTCGATATCGAAACCGTAATCCCGTGCATCCTGCAGGGTGTGAGCGACATCGGCGCCATACCACATGACCTTCTTGGGTACGCAACCCAGGTTGACGCAGGTTCCACCCAGTTTGCCGGCCTCGATTACCGCGCATTTCGCACCATACCTGGCGGCGCGTTCAGCCACCGAGAGTCCGCCGCTGCCGGCGCCGACGGCGATCAAGTCATACTGTTTTGTCATCCTTCAACCCGTGAAAGCTGTTCTTTATTAAGCGCTGATTATCTGCGGTCTTACCCACTTATGTCTGTGAGCTCGACAGGCGATACTGCGACAAAGATGGCTGCAAAACGCGACTCTGCGAAGCTGCAAACAGAGTCCGGCCGTAGCATCTAGGACAGGAAAAGGTCCACTAAGTGCCTCGCTATCACAATTTAACCGCGGTAGAACTTCTTCAGATAGTGCCCGGTATGAGAGGCTTTGCATTGGCTGAGTTGCTGCGGTGTCCCCTGGGCCACGATTTTACCGCCCCGATCACCCCCTTCGGGGCCCAGGTCGATGATCCAGTCGGCGGTTTTTATCACATCGAGATTGTGTTCGATCACCACCACGGTATTGCCGTGATTGCGCAGTCGATGCAGTACCTCGAGCAGATGGTTGACATCGTGGAAGTGGAGTCCGGTGGTAGGTTCATCGAGGATGTAGAGGGTTTTGCCTGTGTCCCGCTTGGAAAGTTCGCGGGAGAGTTTTACCCGCTGCGCCTCCCCCCCGGATAGGGTGGTGGCATTCTGTCCCAGGGAGATATAGGAGAGACCAACATCCATCAGCGTCTGCAGCTTACGTTTGATCGCCGGCACCGCATCAAAGAATTCCAGCGCCTCCTCCACGGTCATGCCCAACACCTGGTCGATGGTCTTGCCCTTGTAGTGGATCTCCAGGGTCTCGCGATTGTAGCGTTTGCCCTTGCAGACATCGCACTGCACATAGATGTCGGGGAGGAAGTGCATCTCCACCTTGATTACGCCGTCTCCGCTGCAGGCCTCGCAGCGCCCGCCCTTGACGTTGAAGCTAAAGCGTCCCGGGGTATAGCCCCTGGCGCGTGCCTCGTGGGTGCCGGCGAAAAGCTCCCTGATCGGGGTGAAGAGTCCGGTATAGGTGGCCGGGTTGGAGCGCGGGGTGCGACCGATGGGGCTCTGGTCGATATCGACCACTTTGTCGAAATAGTCGAGGCCGCGTATCTCCGCATAGGGTGCGGGCGAGGCGTTCGCCTTGTTGAGGGCGGCGGCGCAGATCGGGTAGAGGGTGTCGTTGATGAGGGTCGACTTGCCGGAGCCCGAGACTCCGGTGATGCAGCAGAAACCACCCACGGGTATCGCCAGGTCCACGGACTTCAGATTGTTGCCACTGGCGCCCAGGAGCTCCAGATTGCGCGTCGGATCGATCTCGCTGGTGCGCGCCGGGGTATCGATGGAGCGCTTGCCGCTCAGGTATTCGCCGGTCAGCGACCCCCGGCTTTTGGCGATCTTCTGCGCCGTACCCTGGGCGATGATGCGGCCGCCGTGGATTCCGGCCCCCGGCCCGATGTCGACCACGTGATCGGCGCTGCGGATCGCCTCTTCGTCGTGCTCCACGACGATTACCGTATTGCCCAGATCCCGGAGGTAGGTGAGGGTGTCGAGGAGACGTTGATTGTCCCGCTGGTGAAGGCCGATGGAGGGTTCATCGAGGACATACATGACCCCCACAAGGCCCGCCCCGATCTGGCTCGCCAGGCGGATGCGCTGGGCCTCCCCTCCGGAGAGGGTCTCGGCGCTGCGGTCGAGGGTCAGGTAGTCGAGGCCGACATTGACCAGAAAGTGGAGCCGCTGATCGATCTCCTTGAGGATCTTCTGCGCGATCTTGCCCCGCTTGCCCGGCAGCTTGAGCCCGGCGAGCGAGCTTTTCGCGCCGCCGATGGGCATCCGCGTGACCTCCGGAAGGGTGTGTTTGCCGATGAAGACGTGCCGCGCAGCCTGGGTCAGCCGGGTGCCGCCGCAATCGGGACAGGATTGACTGGAGATATAGCGGGAGAGCTCTTCGCGCACCGCGTTGGACTCGGTCTCGCGGTAGCGACGCTCCATGTTGGGGAGGATCCCTTCGAACGGGTGGCGTTTTTGCACCGAGCGGCCCCGTTCGTTGTAGTAGCTGAAGGCTATGCTTTCACGTCCACTGCCGTGGAGGATGATCCTCTGCACCTTGGCCGTCAGCGACTCCCAGGGTGTCTCCGGATCGAAATCGTAGTGGCGTCCCAGGGATGCGATCATCTGAAAGTAGTAGGCGTTGCGCCGGTCCCAGCTGCGTACCGCGCCTCCCGCCAGGGAGAGCTCGGGGTGGGCGACAACCTTTGTCGGGTCGAAAAACTGCTCCACCCCGAGGCCGTCGCAGGTGGGGCATGCGCCCACCGGGTTGTTGAAGGAGAAGAGCCTGGGTTCCAGTTCGGTCAGGCTGTAGCCGCAGTGTGGGCAGGCAAAGCGGGAGGAGAAGAGCAGCTCCTCGTTGCCACCCTCCATCCACGCCACCCGCACGATACCATCCGCCAGGTTGAGTGCGGTTTCGAGGGATTCCGCCAGCCGGGTGGCGAGATCCGCTCGCACCTTGAAGCGGTCAACGACCACTTCGATGGTGTGCTTTTTGTGCAGTTCCAGGGTGGGGGCATCGTCAAGTTCGAACACCTCGCCGTCGATGCGTGCGCGTATATAACCCTGGGCATGCAGCTCATGCAACAGTTTGTGGTGCTCCCCCTTGCGTTCCTGCACCACGGGGGCAAGCAGCATCAGCCGTTCCCCCTCGGGCAGCGCCAATACCTGGTCGACCATCTGGCTAATGCTCTGCGCCTCGAGGGCGGTGTCGTGATCGGGGCAGCGCGGCGTGCCCACCCGGGCGAAGAGCAGGCGCAGGTAGTCGTAGATCTCGGTAATGGTGCCGACGGTGGAGCGCGGATTGTGGGAGGTACTCTTCTGTTCGATGGAGATCGCCGGCGAGAGACCCTCGATATGGTCCACGTCGGGTTTCTCCATCAGCGACAGAAACTGCCGCGCATAGGCGGAGAGCGATTCCACATAGCGCCGCTGACCCTCGGCATAGATGGTGTCGAAGGCGAGCGAGGACTTGCCCGAGCCGGAGAGACCGGTGAAAACGATCAGCTTGTCCCGCGGCAGTTCGAGATCGATGTTTTGCAGGTTGTGGGTGCGTGCGCCGCGAATGGTGATGGAGTCCATAGACTAACTGTTTCAGTACCGCGTTGAAATAAACCAACCTAACAGTATACGCGTTCTTATTATGCACTGACAAAACGACCTGGGATTGCGCCAGGTCTCGGGGCTGTCAGAGATGCCCTGGTTTTCACCTTGTCTAATGGCTGCAACAAACTGGTGTTGGAGTTGTTCAGCTGTGGTGCAGTCATAGAAATGTCATCAAAAAATCTTCCAATACAACATGGATCTGCGTTGGCTGATGATGCATCTGTTTTTTTCATGCAACACAAAAAGCACAATGTAGCGTAATTGCAATAGACCTATCGTATTCCCTTAACCACCGTTTAGCAGAATGTGGGCTCGAAGCTTTTTTTATTTCCGTTAACGGGGTATCCAATGAAGAAAATTCTCTCTCTGGCGATTGCCGCTGCGCTGGTGGCTCCTGTAGCTGCCATGGCTGAAGCAACAGTGTATGGCAAGGCACACATGGTCATACAAAACACCTCTGAAGATGACGGCACCGACGATGTAGACGTTTGGAGTGTCGACAGCATCGATTCACGAGTCGGTGTCAAGGGTAGCGAAGACCTGGGTGGCGGCCTGAAGGCTGTCTACCAGTTCGAGTTCAAGGTCAATCTCGATGATGGTAGCGGTCTGGGCGACCGCAACCAGTTTGTAGGTCTGGCCGGTGGTTTCGGTACCGTGCTGCTGGGGCGTCACGACACCCCGCTTAAGATGTCCCAGGGTAAATTCGATCAGTTCGGTGATGTGGCTGGTGATATCAAGTCTGTGATTCCGGGCGAGGATCGGCTCGACAACGTCATCGCCTATGTCTCTCCATCAATGGGCGGCTTAAGCATCATCGGTGCCCTGGTTTCCGGTGAACTCGGTGACGGTGCCGGCGGCGAGCTCGACGGCCCGGCCGACCATATCTCGATCGCCGGTCTCTACAAGAACGGTCCTATCTTCGCGTCACTGGCATACAACTCCTATGACCTGGGTATTGTTGCCGATGCCGATCCCTCTCTGCTGCGCGGTACCTTGATCTACAAGGCTGGCATGTGGCAGGCCGGCGTCATGTTCAGCAGCCTCGACCTGGACGATGCGGGTGAGGATGCAGATGCCTACGGTGTCAGCGGTAATGTCAAGGTTGGCGGCAGCGGCAAGATCAAGGCCCAGTTCCTGTCGGGTGATGCGCCGGTTGCAAGCGCGCCGATCTCACCTGGGGTCAAGGTCACCGACGGCACCGAGGGCAACGACGTAACTCAGTGGAGCCTGGGTTATGAGCATGGCCTGAGCAAGAGGACTAAAGTGCATGTTGGTTACACCCTGTACGAAGAGGATGAAAGCGACTACGAAGAGACCGCTTTCTTCGGCGGCTTGATCCACAAGTTCTAAGCCTTTCAGGATATAAGCATCATCCTGACCTGGGTCAACTGTCGGTTCCCAAGCGTTACAGCCCGGTTAAGGAAGACCGGGTATGGGTGAGATAAAAAATTACATCGTCCGAGACGATAAATTGATGGGTAACGGGGCCTTCGGGCCCCGTTTTTTTTTGCCGATGATGCCGGAGAGGCGCAGCTATCGATGCGGCTGTCCCAACGGGCTAGGCCGAGTCTTTTCCGCCCAGACTGACAGCTATACCTATCAGCTGGTAGCGGCAGTTCCGGATCTGCCCCTAAGATTCCTGAGGTAGTACTGCATTGAATTGAGCGAACCTGATACTATACGCGCTCTTTCAATTCAGAGGCATAGCGAAGTATCGATGAGCAGTGGGCGTGACAACGGCGCCGGTTTGAATGCGCTGGAACGACGGGCGGCCTACTCTCTCTCCGGCCTATTTTCCCTACGAATGCTGGGTCTTTTTCTGATCCTGCCGGTGTTCGCCCTCTACGCGGAAGAGCTGCCCGAGGTCACACCCCTCTTGGTGGGTATCGCCATCGGTATCTATGGGCTGACCCAGGCGTTGCTGCAGATCCCCTTCGGCATGCTCTCCGACCGCATCGGTCGCAAGCCGGTGTTGATCGGCGGTTTGCTGATCTTCGCCCTGGGCAGCGTCGTGGCGGCCAGTTCCGAGACCATCCATGGGATCATTCTGGGGCGCGCGCTGCAGGGCAGCGGAGCCATCGCCGCCGTGATCATGGCCCTGGCCGCCGATCTGAGCCGGGAGCAGCGGCGCCTGCGCATGATGGCGATCATCGGTATCAGCATCGGCGTCGCTTTCGCCATCTCACTGATCATGGGGCCGATCCTCAACACCTGGATCGGGGTGCCGGGTATCTTCTGGCTCACCGCGGTGCTGGCCTTGGCGGGCGTCGCCATCGTGATCTTTGTCGTTCCCACGCCGAGGGAGAGCCATTTTCATCGGGATGCCGAAGCCGTACCGGGGCAGTTCGGGCAGGTGCTGACGGACCCTGAGCTGCTGCGCCTCGATTTCGGTATTCTCACCCTCCATATGTGCCTGACCGCGATGTTCCTTGCCTATCCCTTGGCGCTGCGCGATCTGGGTATGGCCAGCGACTCCCATTGGCTGGTCTATCTGCCGGTGATGTTGGCATCGATGCTGACGATGATTCCATTCGTCATCATTGCTGAAAGCCGGCGCCGCATGCGCCCGGTATTCCTCACCGCCATCGCCTCGCTGGCCGTCGCCTCGACGCTGCTCTACGGGTTCAGTCAATCCCTTGCCTTCATGGTGCTTTCGCTGTTCGTCTTCTTCACCGCCTTCAATCTGTTGGAGGCAACACTGCCCAGTCTGATTGCCAAGGCCGCGCCCGGGGAGCGCAAGGGTACGGCGATGGGCGTCTACTCCAGCTCACAGTTTATCGGAGCCTTTCTCGGTGGTGCACTGGGCGGCTGGATCCATACCCGTTACGGCATCGAAGGGACTTTCCTGCTCTGCGGCGCTATGGCGCTGGTCTGGCTGCTGCTCGCCTGGGGGATGCCGGATCCCAGCTATCTGAGCAACTATCTGCTGCCGGTAGGCCGGCTGGACGAGGGTGAAGTGAGACCCCTGGCTGAGAAGTTGATGGCGATCGAGGGGGTCGATGACGCCGTTATCATCGCCGAAGACGGTGTCGCCTACCTGAAGGTGGATCTTGGGATCGTGGACCGCGATCGTCTCGAGGAATATGCCGTACAGGGATAAGGATGATAGACTGGCCGATCTGAGATGAAAAATGGTCCCACGGAAGGGGCTGTAAACCTATTGGAGAGAAATCAGATGGCTCGAGGAATCAACAAAGTAATCCTGATCGGCAACCTGGGCAAGGACCCGGAGACCCGTTACATGCCAAGCGGCGGCGCGGTAACCAACGTGACCCTGGCGACCTCGGAGAGCTGGAAGGACAAGAATACCGGGGAACAACAGGAGCGGACCGAGTGGCACCGGGTGGTCTTCTTCAACCGCCTGGGTGAGATTGCCGGGGAGTATCTGAAGAAAGGCTCCAAGGTCTATGTGGAAGGGAGTCTGCGCACCCGCAAATGGCAGGGCCAGGACGGCCAGGACCGCTATACGACAGAGATCGTCGCCAGCGAAATGCAGATGCTCGACAGCCGGGGCGGCAGCGCCGCGTTTGATACGCCTCAACCCCAGGCGGCTTCCAGACCACAACAGACGGCGCCCGCTTCCGTGCCGGATAACGACTTTGATGATGACATTCCTTTCTGAAGCCCGTTGATGAACGGTTGCTTTATCCTGGACAGGTTATGCCGCGGCTCCTGACTTTCGGGTTGTTGCTGGGATCGCTGATCGTCAATGAACTCTGGGCCGATTGGCACGACAATGCAATTGAAGTGGTAAGTGATCTTACCGAGGCGGGAAAAAAGGCCCGTGACGAAAATATACCGATACTGCTGATGGTCTCCCAGGACCATTGTCCCTTCTGCCATCAGCTCAAGCGGGAGGTGTTGAATCCGATGATCATCAGCGGCGAATACGACGACAAGGTCGTAATCATCGAACTGCTGATCGATATCGGTGAAAACGTGATCAACTTCGAAGGCCGGAATGTAGATGCGGGCAGCATCGCCACGAATTACAACATCTGGGTGACCCCAACCCTGCTGTTTCTCGATTACCAAGGCAAGGAAGTCCATAAGCGCATGCTCGGGGTCAACACAATCGAGATGTATGGTTACTACCTTGATGAGTCACTCAAAGAGGCCCTGACAGCGGTTAAACAGGGCGAGCCCTATCGCTATAAGACCAATGAGCTTGACCAATTGGGCAGTGATCCACATTGGGATCGGTGAAGGGGTCACAGACCCTGAAAGGTAACATGTCCCGGGAAAATAGAATCGTGTTAAACACAAAAAGCGAACTTAATGTCCGCTTTCTGTGTTTGCGTCCCTATGACGGGACTCTCAGCTGACTCGAAAGCCGATGTTATTTAGCTTCGGGAGCTGCAGCTTGAGGAGCAACAGGAGCGCCGTAAGGAGCTACAGGGGCACCATAAGGAGCACCATATGGAGCGCCATAAGGAGCGTAACCGTAGTAAGGACGGTTGTAGTAGTTGTTGTAACCACGACCGTAACCGTTGCCGGCGCCGCGAGCGCTGCCGCTCATGTTGAAAGAGAAGTCGCCGTCGCCGAAGCCGTCGCCGAAGAAGTCATTGCCGTTGCCCCAGCCGTTGTTCCAGGGGTTGCCCCACCAGGCGGAAGCGGAAGCGGAAGCGG
>NATV01000047.1 GCA_003094535.1 gamma proteobacterium symbiont of Ctena orbiculata
ATCATGTCAGTGAGATCATTGGAGAGGCCAATTTCAACTTTGCCCGTCAATATATTGATCAGGTCAAACACGGCTTGTCGGTCTCCTATATCAACACCTTTACCTTGCAAGACGGGACACATTGGATCCATGTCCACTATGTACCCGATTTTGACGAACAGGGCAATGTAAGGGCTATCGTGGTATTGAGTCACGACATCAGCGAACTGAAAAAAACCGAAGAACAATTAAGGCAAAGCGAGGAGCGCTTCCGCAGCCTGATCCAGAATATGATCGAAGGTATAGCCCTGCACGAACTGGTGTATGACGAAGCGGGGCAAGTCATCGACTACAAGATTCTGGATGTCAATCCCATGTACGAGCAACACACCGGGCTCAGCCGAGAGCAGGTGATCGGTAAAAACGCAACCGATGCCTACGGCGTCGACACGCCACCCTACATCGACATCTATGCCAAGGTCGTGGAGACCGGGGAACCCAGTGACTTCGAAGTGTGTTTCAAACCACTTGAAAAATACTTTCATGTTTCATGCTTTTGCCCGCTCCCCGGCCAATTCGCTACGGTTTTCGAGAACATCACCGAGCGCAAGCTTGCCGAAGAGGCATTGAATCAAGCCAAGGATGCCGCAGAGGCCGCAAACCGTGCAAAAAGCGAGTTTCTGGCAAATATGAGCCATGAAATACGGACGCCTTTGAATGCGGTGATTGGTTTCTCTGAGTTGCTTGAGCAGACCGAGGTAACGTCAAAGCAGAAGAGCTATTTGACGTCGATCAAATCGGGCGGCAAGACCCTGCTCAGTCTTATCAATGACATTCTCGATCTTTCCAAAATCGAAGCCGGTAAACTCAAACTGGAACCCGAACCCGTTGTCATCCGCCAGGTGCTGCAGGATATCTGCCATATTTTTAAACCCAGAATTGACGAAAAGGGCCTTCAGATCGAACTGGCGATCTCAAAAGAGGTACCTGACTGCCTGATGTTGGATGAAACAAGGTTGCGCCAAGTTTTATTCAACCTGGTAGGCAACGCCATCAAGTTCACACATCGCGGCCATATCAAACTCGGCGTCAGGACTGAAGTTTGCGAACAACATCATCAAGGCACTAAACTGCTCATCGAAGTCGAGGACACAGGGATCGGCATTCCTGCCGAGCAGCAGACCAGAGTTTTCGAGAGTTTCGAACAGCGAGAAGGACAGAGCAACCGTCAATACGGAGGGACGGGCTTGGGTCTCTCGATCTCAAACAAGCTGGTACAGATGATGAATGGAGAGATCACCCTATCGAGTAAGCCGGGTATCGGCTCGACATTCTCCATTCATTTACATCATATATCCTCGTTACAGCTCAGCCAGCCGGGAACAGGATACGATCAAGCATCGGAACAACCGGTTCAGTTCAAGCCCAGCAAGATTCTTGTTGTCGATGACATCGACTCCAACCGGCAGTTGGTCAGGGACATTCTCGAGCATAGTGGGATCGAGGTCGTGGAGGCCATGGATGGCGAACAGGCAGTAAACCTCTCCAAGGAGGTCCAGCCTGCCCTCGTCCTGATGGACATCCGCATGCCCGGCATGGATGGAATGGAGGCCACCCGGTTGATCAAATCCTCGGATGAAACCAGTGCCGTCCCTGTTGTAGCCTTAACGGCATCCACCAATAGGGAGGATGAAGACGAGAAGCTGGTAAAATTTGACGGTTATCTGAAAAAACCGTTCACGTCATTGGAATTGACTCGTGAAATCAAGCGTCACATTGCCCACAATCCAGTCGCTGTGGTAATTGAAGGCGCAAGCATTGATCCAACCTTGGGCTTACAGATCGCGGAACCCGGGCGATTACTGGACGAAATTGAATCAAAGATCACCCCGCTTTGGCTAACAGCCGCGAAGAGTGGAATTTTCGACGATGCCATGGAATTCTCAGTGGCCTTGAACAAATTTGGCAAGCGCCATGAACTGGAGGCCCTGATAACGATCGCCGAACAAACAAGGCAGGCAGTGGACAGTTTTGACATCAGCGCCCTGGAACGACTGTTCAATATGTTCGATGAGTTTGTGAGCCGCTTGAGGGACCAGTTAGATGGATGAACAGCAGAGAATTCTGATCATCGATGACGATCCACAGAATATCAAGGTCGCTGCCAATGCGCTGCGTTCCCCAGAGTTGATTATCGGGTTTGCGCGCAGCGGCGCCGAGGCGCTGGAACGCCTGGAGGATATCCCATTCGACATCATCCTCATGGATGTCATGATGCCAGGGATGGATGGTTACCAGGTTTGCGAAAAGATCAAGGCCAATCCTCGAACCGCAAACATCCCCGTTCTCTTTCTTACCGCCCATACCGATGAAGAGAGTATCGAGAAAGCCTATGCCTCCGGCGGAGTCGACTACATCTCCAAACCGATCCGTTCCCGTGAGTTGCATGCACGGGTCAAGTCCCAGCTGCGGCAACTGAAATTGATACGAAATATGGAATTTCTGGCAACCCGCGACTCCCTGACAGGCATCTACAATCGAAGAAAATTTTTTGAGCTGGGCGAGGCCATGTTCGCAAATCATGGAGATACCTTGGCTGCCTTGATGATAGACGTAGACCATTTCAAAGAGATCAATGACAACCATGGACACCAGACAGGTGATGAGGTCTTAAAAACCATAGCTTTGGCCATTGAATCGAAGCTGCCGAAAGGGGCGATACTCGGGCGCCTTGGAGGCGAGGAATTCGCAGTCCTACTACCCTTGACAAGCCCTGATCAGGGCGTCGATGTCGCCGAGTCCATCAGGGAGGAGATCGCTTCGAGCAAGCTGTTGTTGCCGGGAGGCGATACCCTGGCATGCACTGTCAGCATTGGTCACGGTACAGGCAAGGACATCTTGTCCCTGGATGGACTGCTTAAGGTGGCGGACGACATGCTCTATTGCGCAAAGCGAGAAGGACGCAATCGTACGCGCTTGAGAACACCGGTTTGAGATCTTGTGAAAAAGAGGGCCCCTAGACAGGAGATGCGATGTTCATGCAATCTCTTTCATAAACCTCTCCATTGGAAACAGCCTGCCAGGACAGTTCGTTTGCTCCCCATCAGTATGACCATGCCCAGATACTTCCTCGGCGGCTATTTGGTATTTCGACATCAAAGCCTTGGTCAGCTCAACCAAGGCGACAAACTGTCCCTCAGGTACAGGATCGATATCGAAGTTGCCAATAAGACAAATGCCGATACCGCGTAGATTCCTGTCCATGTTCCTGCCCGATACATGGGCACCCCAGATTGCGTAGCGCTGACGCCAATCGCTTCCGACTTCGCCCTCTTCCATGCCGTTACCATTACCGATGACATAGTGATAGGGAATGGCATCGACGGGATCTCCAGCCTGCCGCTCCCGGTGCACCCGTTGCAGAAATTCGATGGTGCCGAAATTCCCGGCACTGTGGTGGACGACGATATACTTCCACCTGTTGGGCCAATAGAGAGCACCTGCACCCAGGAGACATCCTGATATTGCCGAAGTCTTTAGAAAAGTCCTTCGATTCATTAGCTTACCTTGCCTGCCATTGTTTCCATATATTGTAATCGGGCTGACGCGAGAAAACCTGCTGCAACACGGGATCTGCGGTGTTTGATTCGTACTCGGTAATTTGGTTCGATAAAGACTTTTTCCCGCAGTTTTTTCTAATTAACAGGGGGTCTCCTTGCTCATGAGCAGGGCATTTGAGGGACAGATAGTGGAAAATTGTTGAGTAGTCTCGATTTCTTCCGGAACAACAGCGCGACTCACAGGCCTATATCCCAATTTATAAAAATAGTCATGAGCATCGGTCGTGAGCATATATAGTTTTTCGACCCCCTTTGATGCGGCGGTGGACTCGGCGTAACTCACCAATCTTTTGCCTATACCCGTTCCACGGTGTTCCGCGGAGACAGCAACCGATCTTATCAAAGCGCTACTTCCCAGAATCTCAAGACCGACCACAGCAACAATCGTAGAATCAATTTTCTTGCCATAAAAATAGAGAGATTTCTTCAAATCTATATCTTCTGTAGAAAGCTCACAGCTTTCCAGAAGTGCTTTTATCTCAGATAGCTCAGTGATCGGGTTGAACTCAGTGCTCATTCAATACACATGATTGACAACCAGGAAATCATATTTCGTTCATCTATGTGCTGACACTATTAAATGCGCGTCTCCGCATCGCTCGATTTCGCCCTCAGTTTCGTTATCAAAAATTGTGCTGCCGACACCAATAGGTAGAGTACACTGCCGAAAACAGCAGCGTAGATATATTGCAGATAACCCCAGACGCAGGCTTCAGAGCTGTTATTAGTGGCGATGCACTCTGATTGCACGTCGTAAATCGAATACATCAGAAAGGGCAAAAACGCAAACAAAAAAGTCAAATAGTTCTTGCGTTTAAAAACCACAAACAGAGGAACGACAATAAGCAGCAGATATAGAATCCAAAAAATCATTTCAACTCTACATTCCCAGTCCTATTCGCTGCATTCGATAGATAAACATTAACTATCAATAAGGCAAATCATCCGGAGATTGAACATCTTCAAAGTCCGGCTCCGGATCAATAACAAACTGTACCGCCATGATCTTATCCTCACCCTCTATATACGCTCTACATGCTCGATGCATGCCGTCCATGACTCTGCCCGCTGAGCATAGAATGATTGGATGGGTCATATCTGTCATTTGAATCAGTTTTGCATGTTCCGCAATAGCCCTACAAGTAGGGTTGTCGCCTTCGCCTCCAAACCAATAATTTTCGTCTAACTCCATTATTGAATCAAGGCAGATCAGCTTAGGCTCCATAGCCTTTGACAGTTCAATCAAACGATCCACATCCCAAGCGTCCAGTCCTTGCTTGGAAGATCTGAAATGGTATTGTTTCCTCAATCCTTTATACCTTTATTAATATTACTGCACGACAACTCAATCACAACTACCAAGCTTCGCTTCCCCTTATGTAAGGTCGCTAATGATTCGGAAAATTGTCAGTGATCCACCTTGATTCGTTGCTGTCGCCTAGTTACTCCGACGAGAAGAACCAAGCCTGAGCCAAAATTCCATACAGCCGCGGGAACTGATACAGCAGAGATATCGATCCCAGATCACGCAGATGATTCCATTGGAACAACGCCAAAGCCGGTAGTACTCTGGTTTGGAAAGTAAGTAGTAAACAATTTCGAACATAGAGAATTTCCTTCAAGTTTAGAACTGCGGATATTTTCCATGACCGGCCACCTGGCTATTAAACCCTTCCTGTTTATCAAACAATTGCCTAACAACATGAATTGCATCGAGGACTAGCGCGCGAAGATTTCAGGAAGGGGCTGCTTTGAGAGGGGCGATCCCGGTGGAGTCCATCATTTCGGCAATGCTCATTGTGACAGGAATCCCTCTGTTTGCACCGAGTCCTCCGCAAGTATACATCTAATCAACCCGTTCGAGAATAAAAGGCAGGCACTCATCCCAACTCTCAGAGCCTTAGAATGACAGCCGATGTGCTGCTATTCTGTAACCAGAAACTGGGCTCATGTTCGTCATATCCGAGTGGAACCTAATACATGGCACTCTCGAAACTGTTGCTCCTTCTGTCGGCTGTGCTGGTCTTTCTGCCGGCAAGCCCCACCGCTGCCGAGTTGGAGGACCAGGGTCACTCTCCCGCCTACACGGTCTGGCCCATCGGCTGGGTCCGCAAACATGGCGGCAAGACGGTAATCGAGGTGGATGAGGCTTACACACCGGCGCTGCTTGGTCTCGACCAATTCAATGCCATCTGGGTGCTCTACTGGTTCGACCGCAACGATACTCCGGAGCGGCGCGGGATCCTCCAGGTCCACCCCCGCGGGAATCCCGACAACCCCTTGCGTGGCGTTTTCGCCACCCGCGCGCCGGTGAGACCCAACCTGATCGCTTTGAGCCGCTGCCGGATCCTGTCGATCGTTGGCAATAGGATTGAGATCGATGACATAGACGCCTTTCCGGATACCCCGGTACTCGACATCAAGCCCTAGCCACAGAAGTTCTTAAAACACTGCAAATTCTTGAAAACCCGCACTATCCGAACAGATGTGGAACTGGTTTATTGGCTAGTGATGTTGTAAGGTATTCCCTGCGTAACCAATATCCCCTGTATGGATAGCGTTGGTTTGCGAATTCGCAGCGCATCACTATGCCGATTCCTTGATACTGGCCTCTCCTTGATTACAATCTTTCAAATGTAATCATTGGAATTATTCATACTGAGTGGAACTTGAGGTAAAAGATAAAGTCATCTTTCATGGCACTCTTTTTCTTCGCGCGAACTATTGAGACCTATTCCCGACCAATATGACTAGGTGCCACCTGATTTGAGCACGGATGTTAACCTTATGTTAAAGAAATTTGTCTTCACCCTGTTGGGGCTGGCCGTGCTGATCGGCGTGCCGACCCTGATCAAGTTGAAACAATTCGAAACCATGGGCTCGGCTGAGATGCAGATGCCCCCGGAGACGGTGACCTCCGATCAGGTCCGCAGCGCACGCTGGCCCAATACGGTGAACGCCACCGGCTCGCTGGTTGCCGTGCAGGGTGTCACCGTCAGCACCGAGTTGGGGGGCAAGATTGAGGAGATCGCCTTCGAATCGGGAGACCGGGTAGAGACCGGCGATCTGCTGGTGCGAATCGACGTCTCCGCCGAGGTGGCGCAGCTGCGCTCCGCCGAGGCCGCAGCGAAACTGGCACGGATCAATCTCGATCGCAACCGCGACCTGCGCGCCAACAAGACCGTTTCCCAGGCGGACCTGGACACCGCAGAGGCCAACTTCAAGCAGGCCACCGCCCAGGTCGATAACGTTCGCGCCGCGATCGCGAAGAAAACCATTCGCGCCCCCTTTGCCGGTCAGCTGGGTATACGCCAGGTCAACCTGGGACAGATCGTCGATCAGGGCACCCCCCTGGTGACCCTGCAAACCATCGATCCGATCTATGTGGACTTCTCCCTGCCGCAAAAGCGCTACGCTATCCTGAAGTCGGGCACCGACATTCGGGTGACAACCGATGCGGCTCCCGACGAGCACTTCATGGGTAAGATCATCGCCGTGAATCCTGAGATCGATCAGATGACGCGCAGCGTTCGCGTCAGGGCGACCCTCACCAACAAGGAGGAACTGCTGCGACCCGGCATGTTCGCCAACGTGGTGGTATTGCTCCCTGAAGTGCAGGAAGTGCTCGCCATCCCCGCCACCGCGGTGCTCTATGCGCCCTACGGCGATACCGTGTTCGTCATCGACGAAATCGAGGATGAGAAGAGCGGCGATAAACAGCTCCTGCTGCGCCAGCAGGTAGTCCGCCTCGGTAGCGCCAAAGGCGACTTCGTCGCCGTGGAGACAGGGCTGAAGGAGGGGGAGAGTGTGGTCACCAGCGGGGTCTTCAAGCTGCGCCCGAAAATGGCGGTGGTCGTCGACAACTCCCTTGCCCCGGAAGCAAAGACAGAGCCCAGCCCGGCCAATGAGTAGTCCCGTGCGATATTGTGACAATGCGTTGAGCAGAAACAGGAACAAAGGAGATTGAGATGGCCAGGATGAAAGCCTTTACCGATCTCTTCATCCAGCGGCCGGTGGTCGCGATCGTACTCAATCTGTTGATCGTCATCGCCGGTTTCCAGGCCTGGAACAGTCTCAACATCCGCCAATACCCGCGCAGCGATAACGCCACGGTCAATATCTCCACGGTCTATGTGGGCGCCAGTGCGGAGCTGGTGCGCGGCTTTATCACCACGCCGCTGGAACAGGCCATCGCTTCCGCCGACGGAATCGAGTATATCGAATCGAAGAGCCTGCAGGGCTTCTCCATGATCAACGCCCGCCTCGAGCTCAACTACGAGCCCACCAAGGCACTGGCGGAGATCACCGCCAAGGTGAACCAGGTGCGCAACGAACTCCCCGCCGAGGCACAGGTACCGGCGATTTCGGTGCAGTCGGCCGACTCGGAGTTCGCCGCCGCCTATATCAGCTTCGCCTCCGACATCCTCTCCCAGGCGGAGATCACCGACTATCTGATCCGCGTCATACAGCCCCGCCTGGCCGCCGTCGCCGGGGTGCAGCGGGCGGAGATTTTCGGCGCCCGCACTTTCGCCATGCGTATCTGGCTGAAACCGGACAAGATGGCCGCCTATCATGTCAGCCCTGCCCAGGTACGTCAGGCACTGGCCGCCAACAACTTTCTCGCCGCTGTCGGCACCACCAAGGGCTCCCTGGTCCAGGTCACCCTCACCGCCAACACCGATCTGCACACGGTTGAGGAGTTCGAACGCCTGGTGATTCGGCAGCAGGATGACGCCATTGTGAGATTGAGCGACATCGCCGATGTCACCCTCGGCGCCGAGGACTACGACACCACGGTCAGCTACCAGGGTCAGACCGCTGTCTTCATGGGTATCTTTCCCCTGCCCAATGCCAACACCATCGACGTCATCAAGCGGGTGCGCACGGAGATCGACGCCATCGCCCGCGACCTGCCCTCAGGACTCGAGGTGGAACTCGGCTATGACGCCTCGGAGTATATCGCCAATGCCATCACCGAGGTCACCAAGACCCTGGGCGATACCCTGATGATCGTCATCGTCGTCATCTTCCTCTTTCTCGGCTCGATGCGAACCGCCCTGGTGCCGATGTTCGCAATACCGGTTTCGCTGATCGGCAGTATCTTTCTGATGCAGGTCTTCGGCTTCTCCCTCAACCTGCTGACCCTGCTCGCCATCGTGCTCTCCGTGGGCCTGGTGGTGGACGATGCCATCGTCATGGTGGAGAACATCGAACGCCATCTGCGGGAGGGTCGCAGCAAGCTGGATGCGGCCCTGCTCGGGGCTCGTGAACTGGTGGGTCCGATCATCGCCATGACCATCACCCTGGCGGCGGTCTATATACCCATCGCCCTCCAGGGGGGACTGACCGGCGCCCTTTTCCGCGAGTTCGCCCTGACCCTGGCCGGCACCGTCACCATCTCGGGCATCGTCGCCTTGACCCTCTCCCCGATGATGTGCTCGCAGATGCTGCGCGATGCCGCGGACGAGGAGAAGGGCTTCACCGGCTGGGTCAACCACCACTTCGACCGCCTGCGTCTGGCCTACGGCCGCCTGATCGAGAACACCCTGAATGCCCGCCCCTTCGTCTATGTGATATGGCTCGCGGTCGCCGCAGCGGCCTTTCCGCTCTACAACATGTCGCCCAAGGAACTGGCCCCCGGCGAGGATCAGAGCGTGATCTTCGGTGTGATCAATGCGCCGGCCAATGCCACCGCCAACCAGAAGGAGTTCTACGGCAAGGCGGTGGAGGATGCCTTCCTCAGCACCGAGGAGGTGGATCTCACCTTCCAGATCCTGCTCGCCCCCGCCGTCGGCGCCCTCTACGATACCGACGGCTTCTCCGGCATGGTGGTCAAGCCCTGGCACAATCCCCGCGAGCGCACCGTGTTCGAGATCGTACCCGAGATCCAGGCCAAGCTGTCGCAGATCCCGGGTTTCCAGATCTTCGCCACCACGCCACCCGCCCTTCCGGGCGGCAGCAATTTCCCGGTGGAGTTCATCATCGCATCCACCGGGGACGCCAAGCGACTGCTCGATTTCGCCCAGCAGATACAGGCCAAGGCCACGGAGAGCGGCATGTTCCACTTTCCGCCGCTGATCGATCTCAAATATGATCAGCCCCAGGCCCAGGTGGTGTTGGATCGGGACAAGATCGGCGCCCTCGGTCTCGATCTCAACCAGATCGGCAACGACATGGCCGCCGCTCTGGGCGGCGACTACGTCAACCGCTTCAACATCGCAGGACGCAGTTATAAAGTGATTCCGCAGATCGAGCGTGCCCAGCGGCTCAATCCGGCACAGCTAACCGAGATCTATATCGATGGACCGCAAGGTGAGCTGATCCCGCTGAGCAGCGTCGCAAGGATCGAAAACAGCACCGTGCCCCGCTCCCTCAACCGCTTCCAGCAGCTCAACTCGGTGAAACTCTCCGGGATGACCAACCGCACCCTCGACGAGGCGCTCAGCGTACTGGAAGAGGCCGCACAAGAGATCCTGCCACCGGGCTACACCATCGACTACACCGGCGAGTCACGTCAGTTGCGCCACGAGGGCAACAAGTTCCTCCCGGCCTTCAGCCTTGCCATCGTGATGATCTTCATGGCCCTGGCGGTGCAGTTCAACTCCTTCCGTGATCCGCTGATCATCCTCCTGGGCTCGGTTCCCCTGGCGATGTTCGGCGCACTGATCTTCACCTTCCTGAAGATGCCCAATCCCAACATGCCCTTCTGGACCAACGGCTGGACCACTACCCTCAACATTTACGCACAGGTGGGCCTGGTTACCCTGGTCGGGCTGATCGCGAAGAACGGCATCCTCATCGTCGAGTTCGCCAACAAACTGCAGGAGCAGGGAATGTCGAAGATCGAGGCGGCGCGAGAGGCGGCGATGACCCGCCTGCGTCCGGTGCTGATGACCACGGTGGCAACGGTTGCCGGCCACTTTCCTCTTATCCTGGTGACCGGCGCCGGCGCGGCGGCACGAAACTCCATCGGTCTGGTGCTGGTGGGCGGCATGGCCATCGGCACCCTGTTCACCCTCTTCGTGCTGCCGTCGATCTATGTCCTGTTGGCGAAGGAGCATACTCGCATGCCGCAGGAAGATGCGGCTCCCAGCGAAGCAGCCGACAACGCGGTACCGGCATTCAACAGTGATTGAGACTTAACCCCCC
>NATV01000048.1 GCA_003094535.1 gamma proteobacterium symbiont of Ctena orbiculata
AGGGAAGACCAATATCTCCGCCAATCTTGGCGTCGCCTTCGCCGAGATCGGACGACGGGTGATGCTCCTCGATGCCGATCTAGGCCTGGCGAACCTGGATGTGATTCTCGGATTGCACGCGGAACGCAATCTATCCCATGTGATGAGCGGCGAATGCGCGCTGGAAGACGTGCTGGTGAACGGACCCAAGGGAATGAAAATCGTGCCCGGCGCCTCCGGCATCCAGCAGATGGCCGAGATGAGCCCCGCCGAGAATGCGGGTTTGATCCATGCCTTCAGTGAAGTGGCCAACGATGTGGACGTATTGCTCATCGATACCGCCGCCGGCATCTCCGACGTGGTGATCAGTTTCAGCCGCGCAGCCCAGGAACAGATTGTCGTCGTCTGTGATGAACCCGCCTCCATCACGGACGCTTATGCCATCATCAAGTTGCTCAACCGTGAGCATGGCATCACCCGATTCCGCATCTTGGCGAATATGGTGAAAAGTGTGCAAGAGGGGCGGGACCTCTACAACAAAATGTGCCGGGTAACCGATCAGTACCTGGACGTTATGCTGAACTACATGGGCAGCATCCCTTATGACGAACAACTGCGCAAGGCTGTGAGAAGTCAGAAACCGGTGGTCGAGGCCTTTCCGCGTTCGCGGGTGGCGCAGGCATTCAAGAATTTGGCCAAAAAGGCCGATAACTGGCCTGTACCCTCGGGAGTGAGTGGTGATTTACAGTTTTTCGTCGAACGTCTGATCCAATTTTCAAGCCAATACGGGGAGATATGACGGTGAGCGGTTTAGCGACATACACCGCCATGCAGCAGCAACAGAACTATGATGATCTGGTGGATCAGCATGCCGGGCTGGTGAAACGGATTGCCTATCACCTGATGAACCGGTTACCACCGAATGTTCAGGCGGACGATCTGATTCAGGCCGGGATGCTGGGTCTGCTCGAGGCGAGCAGAAACTACGATCCAACCCAGGGTGCCAGTTTCGAGACCTATGCCGGTATTCGCATTCGCGGTGCCATGCTGGATGAAATTCGACGCAGTGACTGGACGCCACGTTCTGTTCATCGCAAAGCGCGCATGGTGGCAGAAGCGATGCGGGAGATCGAAAACAGTGAAGGCCGTGATGCCCGGGATGTAGAGGTGGCGGAAGCCCTGGACATGAGTCTGGAGGATTATCACCAGATTCTGCGGGATTCGACGGGTTGCCGCATCTTCAGCCTGGACGAGTTGACCGCGGTGAGCGACGGCTTTCCGGTTTCCCGGGAGGGGCCTGCTGACACGCCATTTGACGGCCTGCAGAAGGATGCCTTCAAAAAGGCGTTGGCGGATGCGATTGCCGGTCTGCCCGATCGTGAACGATTGGTGATCGCGATGTATTATGACGATGAGATGAATCTACGCGAAATTGGGCATGTGCTGGGTGTCAGCGAGTCCCGGGTATGCCAAATCCACAGCCAGGCGACACTGCGTTTGCGCTCTCGCCTCTCGGATTGGCTCTCATTGGTACATGACGAAGAGTAAATGGTTGGCCTGTGATTCGCTGTTGGGAAGAACGGCGGAAACAGGATGGAGGTTGCATTGGACAAGAATATGAAGATCCTCATTGTGGACGATTTCTCCACCATGCGGCGCATTATCAAGAATCTTTTGCGTGATCTTGGGTTCAACAACACCCAGGAAGCGGATGATGGTCTCACCGCGCTGCCCATGTTGCAGAACGGAAATTTCGATTTTCTTGTCTCGGACTGGAATATGCCGGGAATGACCGGTATCGATCTGTTGAAGGCTGTCAGGGCCGATGACAAGTTGTCGTCGCTGCCGGTATTGATGGTAACCGCGGAATCAAAACGTGAGCAGATAATCGAAGCGGCACAGGCTGGGGTCAATGGCTATGTGGTCAAACCTTTTACTGCCACCACCCTTGAAGAGAAGATCAACAAGATCTTCGACCGCGTGGGTTAAGTCCGAGCCGTGTCAGGAGTAAACAATGGGACAACAAGATAACCAACAACGATTAGAGCTTGCTAAGTCCCTCGTTATCAGCTTGGAAGCCGGTGATGATGAGGAGTCCGAGCGTTTGATTTCAAGTTTGGCGTCTAAACCTAAAAAAAATGACGATCTATTTTTGGAAGTGGGGCGTCTCACCCGTGAACTGCACGATGCGATCAACGGTTTCCTGCTCGATGCCCGAATCTCCGACATGACCAATGTGGAGATCCCGGATGCCAAGGAGCGACTCAGCTACGTCATCACCATGACCGAGCAATCAGCAAACCGTACACTCACCGCGGTGGAACAGAGCATCCCTTTGGTCGAAAAGATAGAACGCCAATCCGCCGAGCTCGCTCAAGAGTGGGAAAAGCTACGCTCCAGAATGCTTAACAAAGATGATTTTAAGGAGCTCAGCGTCGCGCTTTCGAATTTTCTTTCCAACACCAAAACGGATGCTGGCGAACTGCACAAAAACTTATCTGAAGTGCTGATGGCACAGGATTTTCAGGATCTTACGGGTCAAATCATCCGCAAGGTCATCACCCTGGTTCACGATGTCGAGGAGAAACTTGTCATGTTGGTGCGGATCACCGGTGACAAGATGGATGATCCAAATAAGAAAGACAAACAAGAGGAACTTGCAGGGCCGGCTATTCCAGGTCTGGATCAGGGAGACCAAGTGACAAGTCAGGACGATGTTGACGATCTGCTCTCCAGCCTGGGATTTTAGTTATACAGGTATAGACCGATATAGATTTCAATAACAATCGGTAAATTTCGGTGACCCACCGGGAGCATTAGATGAGCATCGATGTCAACGATGAAATCTTGCAGGATTTTCTGGTAGAAGCTGGAGAGATCCTCGAACTGCTCAGTGAGCAGTTGGTGGATCTGGAACAGCAGCCTGATGATTTCGATCTGCTGAATGCGGTATTTCGTGGTTTTCACACGATCAAGGGTGGCGCTGGATTCCTTGCCATTGAGCCTCTGGTGGAGGTTTGCCACCGCGCCGAGGATGTATTCAACATACTGCGCCAGGGTCAGCGGAGTGTAGGCCCCGATCTGATGGACTCCGTTTTGGAAGTGCTGGACGTGGTCAACGCGATGTTCGAGCAGGTACGCGAAGGTATCATGCCGGAAAATGCGGAGCGGGACCTGATCGAGCGGCTCAACCGTTTTGCCGTGCCGGAAGGCGAGGATGAGGAGTCTGAGAGTGAGGGCGAAGCGGAGCCAGCGGTAGCCGAAGCCGAGCCTGCGGTAGCTGAAGCAGCGGTGGAACCTGAAGAACCGGTTAACCAGGCAATGCAATCGTCGGCGGCCGATGCGGCACCAGAGAGCGGGTCGGCAGCGAAGGACGATCTGAGTGATAATGAATTTGAAAACCTGCTGGATGCGATTCAGGAACCCGACTCAGGCGGCAAAGACGACAACATCACGGAAGATGAGTTCGAGGCCCTGCTGGATGAATTGCACGGTGAGGGAAAATTTACCGGAGCGCCGAAACAGGAAACTGAGCAGCAGAAGCACAAGCAAGGCAAATCCGCCGCATCCGACGATATTACCGAGGATGAGTTTGACGCCCTGCTCGATGAGATTCATGGCGAGGGAAAGTTTGATCCCGCGAAACTGAACAAAGAGAAAACGCCGGCGAAGAAGGCGGCTAAAAAGAGCAAGCCGGCAGCCGCGGATGATGAAATCACCGAAGATGAGTTTGATGCCCTGCTCGATGAGATTCATGGCGCAGGGAAGTTTGATCCGAACAAACTTCAAAAGGGTGACGGATCGCAGCAGGGAGCGGCAAATCAGTCCGCTCATGTGCCGACCGACAAGAGGGCGGCCAAACCTGCAGCCAAGGCGGCGTCAAAACCAAAATCCAAACCAAAAACCGAGGCGAAACCGAAACCGGCGGCAGCCGATTCGAAGGCCAAAAAAGCCCCTGCAGCCGCACCTAAACAAGCCAAGGCTGCAGCCAACAAACCGGCAGCCGAGACCTCGGTGCGGGTGGATACCCAACGGCTCGACGACATCATGAACATGGTCGGCGAGCTGGTGCTGGTGCGTAACCGGTTGGCGACCCTGAAGGCCACCATGAATGACGAGGATGTGGCCAATGCGGTGAGTAATCTGGACGTCGTGACTTCTGACCTCCAGCTGGCGGTGATGAAGACACGGATGCAGCCGATTAAGAAGGTTTTCGGCCGATTCCCGCGTGTGGTGCGAGATTTGGCCAGGAGTCTGAAGAAAGAGATCGACCTCGAGATGGTGGGCGAGGAGACCGATCTTGACAAAAACCTCGTGGAGGCATTGGCGGACCCCCTGGTCCATCTGGTGCGCAACTCGGTCGACCATGGTATCGAGCTGCCCGACGACCGCGAGGCGAAAGGTAAGCCGAGGCGGGGTCGGGTGGTGCTTTCCGCTGCCCAGGAAGGTGATCACATTCTGCTTTCCATCGCCGATGATGGCAAGGGAATGGATCCGGAAGTGCTGCGTAAAAAGGCAGTTGAGAAAGGCATGATGGACACCGAAGCAGCCGCCCGCCTGGACGATAAGGAGTGTTTCAATCTGATCTTCGCCCCCGGATTCTCCACCAAGACCGAAATATCGGATGTCTCGGGACGCGGTGTCGGCATGGATGTGGTAAAGACCCGGATTGCCCAGATGAACGGTTCGGTGGAGATCGATTCCGAATGGGGAGAGGGTAGCCTGATTACCATCAAACTCCCGTTGACCCTGGCCATATTGCCCACATTGATGGTGGTGTTGGGCGAGCAGCCTTTCGCCCTGCCTCTCGCCAGCGTGGTGGAGATATTCAATCTCAATCTGAAACGCACCAATGTGGTCGACGGTCAATTGACTATCATGGTTCGTGAGCGAGCCCTGCCGCTGTTTTACCTGCGCAACTGGCTGATACCGGACAAGCCCCTGGACGATGATGAGAAGGCGAAAGGGCATGTGGTGATTGTCAATGTAGGAAATATTCAGGTCGGCCTGGTTGTCGATCATCTGATTGGCCAGGAAGAGGTCGTGATCAAGCCGCTCGGCGCCTTGCTTCAGGGATTGGATGGTATGGCCGGTGCCACCATCACAGGTGACGGCAAGATAGCGTTGATCATGGATGTTCCCGGGTTGATGCGAAAATACGCCAAGAAATTTTAATATCAGCCTGATTGCTTTTTAATTGTGCACAGATGGAAACTGCAACATGCCTGGCGGCCCCGATAACAGACAATGCAACACGAGAAATAGTGGATAATGGGCGCCAAGTTGAGAGTACTGATTGTCGATGATTCGGCCTTCTTTCGAAACCGAATCAGCGCTGCGCTGTCACAGGCGGATGATATCGAAATTGTCGGTATCGCGGCTGACGGCAGCGAGGCCATCGAGCGTACAAGGCAGCTAAAGCCTGATGTAATAACGATGGATGTGGAAATGCCCATCGTGGATGGTATCTCAGCCGTGCGCAAAATCATGAACGAGATGCCGACGCGCATCCTGATGTTTTCCGCGCTGACCAAAGAGGGGGCCCGGGAGACCCTGGATGCACTGGATGCAGGGGCAATGGATTTTCTGCCCAAGGACATGAACAATCTGGGTAGCGGTGTCGAAGAGGCCAACAGACAGCTACTCGAGCGTGTCAGGGCTGTCGGCCACTCAAGGGTCAGCAGCGTGCGCAGCATGCCGGGTGGTTATCGCCCCCAGGTCAGTCGTCCATCCCCTTCTTCCCAGGCATGGAACGGTAAAGGCCGCAGGCCGGAACTGCTGGCGATCGGCGCATCCACCGGCGGTCCGGTGGCATTGCGCCAGGTGTTGAGTACGCTGCCTCGTCACTACCCGCTGCCGGTGGTGGTCGCCGTGCATATGCCGGGCAGCTTCACCGGTGCCTACGCGGAACGATTGAATACTGTCTGCTCGATCCGAGTCAAAGAGGCGGCTGACAGGGATAGACTGACTGCCGGGCTATGCCTGGTTGCACCGGGCGGCAAGCAGATGCAAGTGGAACGGGGACCCTCCAGTTACCAGGTGCGAATCACTGATCCGCTTCCCGGCCAGATCTACCATCCCAGCGTGGACATGATGCTCTCCTCGGTAGCCGAGAGCTTCAAGGACAAGGCATTGGGGGTGATTATGACCGGCATGGGGGCGGATGGTTTGCAGGGTGCGAAGCGTTTGAAACAGGCCGGCTCGGGATTGTGGAGCCAGGATCAGCAGAGCTGTGTTGTCTACGGCATGCCCCAGGCTGTTGAAAAGGCTGGATTGTCCGACCGGGTATTGGCGCTGGATGAGATCGGGCCGTTGCTGGCCAGGATCGCTCAATGACGAAGTAGGCAGAGCAGAGTAACGGGCAGGGTAAAAAATAGGAATTAAGTGCCGATGAGACTGTTATGAGACTCGACTTTCTTAGCTTTATCGGAATCCTGATCGCATTTCTGGCGATTCTGGGCGGCAATTGGCTCGAGGGCGGTCATATCGACTCCCTGGTCAATGGTCCTGCCATGGTGATCGTGATCGGCGGTACTATCGGCGCCATCCTGTTACAGACCCCGGTGCCGGTATTCCTCCATGCCTTGCGACTCTCGGGTCGTGTATTCCTTCCCGCCAAGCTGGATATGCGCAGCACAATCGACAAGCTGGTTTCATGGAGCAACATCGCCAGGAAGGAGGGTTTGCTGGGACTGGAGACCATTGCCGATGAGGAGCCCGATCCCTTCATACGCAAGGGCATGCAGCTGCTTGTCGACGGCAGCGAGCCGGAGAGCTTGCGCGACATCCTGGAAATGGAGGTCGATGCAAGCGAACAGCACGATATTCAGGCGTCCAAGGTCTATGAGGGGATGGGTGGCTATTCGCCGACCATCGGCATTATCGGCGCGGTGATGGGCCTGATCCATGTGATGCAGAATCTGGCCGACCCGAGCAAACTGGGCAGCGGCATCGCCACCGCATTCGTCGCCACCATCTACGGCGTCGGACTGGCAAACTTGTTTCTCTTGCCCATCGCGGCAAAACTGAAAACCCAATCGGAAAACATCGCCAAGTTTCGTGAGATGGTCATAGAGGGCGTGATCGGCATCGCCGAAGGCGACAATCCTCGCAGTATCGAGACCAAGCTCAAGGGCTTTCTGCAATGAGCAGAAGACGCAAGCGCAAGCAGGAGCACGTCAACCACGAGCGCTGGATCGTTTCCTATGCCGATTTCATCACCCTGCTGTTTGCCTTCTTCGTGGTCATGTACTCGGTGTCATCGGTCAACGAGGGTAAATACAGGGTGCTTTCACAGACCCTCACCGAAGCCTTTCAGGAGACCCGCCGCAGCCTGGAGCCGATCCAGGTGGGCGAACTCAGCCGAAACCCGGGCAACACGATGGGATTCGAGAAAGAGAGTGCACTGATAGAAACCGAGCAGATACAGGGGCCGGGCAGCTATCAAGAACAGGGGCTCAGCCTGGACAAGATGGCGATGATGCCGAATGACGAGCAGCAGCGGCTCAGTTTTCTTGCCGCGACCATCGAGGATATGTTGAGCGATTATGTCGAACAGGAGCTGGTCGATGTCTCTTTCACAGAAGATCGTGTGATCGTCAACATGAAGGACAAGATGCTGTTTGCCAGTGCCAGCGCCCACCTCTCGAGGGAGGCGGTGAATGCGCTCAGAAGCATCAGCCGGGTGCTGAAGACCGTCCCCAACCAGATTCAGGTTGAAGGCAATACCGACAACCGTCCCATCCATAATGAGGAGTTTGCCTCGAACTGGGAGCTCTCCGCCGCGCGCGCGGCGAGCGTGGTCCACCTGATGAGCCGCATGGGCATCAAGCCGCAGCGGCTGTCGGCCATCGGCTATGCGGAGCACCGGCCGGTTGCCGATAACAAGACCGAACAAGGGAGGGCGAGGAACCGCCGGGTATCCCTGATCATCATGGGTATGAACGGACGCGAGGATCGTGTCATCGATCTCCCCACGGGTAGCCAATGAAGGTCTGGACTGTCGCCAATCAAAAGGGTGGGGTGGGCAAGACCACCACCACCGTCGCTCTGGGCGGGTTGCTCTCCCAATGGGGGATGCGGACCCTGCTGGTCGATATCGATCCCCACGGATCGCTGACCAGCTATTTTCGCTATGATCCCGATGCGCTGGATGAAAGCGTCTACAGCCTGTTTCGAGGTGTGGCGCAACAACGTCATGTGGATCCCCTCGACCTGATCTATCCGACCGGCACCGAAGGCATCGATCTGATGCCTGCGGAGATGGCATTGGCAACCCTCGATCGTCAGGCCGGAAAACTGGATGGCATGGGACTGGTGATCAAGCAGGCCCTTGGTCAGCTGCGGAATCGTTACGATCATGTGATTCTCGACTGCCCGCCGATCCTCGGGGTATTGATGATCAATGCCATGGCGGCCTGCGAACAGCTGATTATCCCCGTGCAAACCGAGTTTCTCGCCCTCAAGGGATTGGAACGGATGATCCATACCCTGGAGATGGTGACGAAATCGAGGCATGTCCCGCTGCCCTATCTGGTGGTGCCGACCATGTTCGATCGGCGCACCCGTGCCTCCATAGACAGCCTCAGGGTGATGCGGGAGAGCCATCGGGGACATGTTTGGCATAGCCTGATACCGGTGGATACCCTGTTTAGAGAGGCCAGCAAGGCCGGTATACCCCCGGCGCTGTTTGCCCCCCAGAGCCGTGGCGTCGCCGCCTACGAAAAGCTGTTGCATGAGCTTCTCGACGAGGGTGATCAGCAGGCGATCCAAGCCGGTGCGGCAACATGATACGCCGGTCCGGAGAGACCCGGCCGGCACAGCCAGCCAGCAAGATCGCGGAGCCGGACACTGCACTCAAGAGCTACCTCGATACCCTGTTGTCGGAGATCGACGGCCTCTCCGTGGCGGCCCCGCCGACGGAGGTTAAAGAGGCACTGGCGAATGCCGATATTAAGTGTGACGAGGTGGTTGATGCTAGAGTTGAAGTAACGACTCAAGCGACCATCAGCGAAGCGGAGTCGGGGCCGCAACCCGTTGTTCCACAATGGGCGGACGAGGCCTTTCAGGTGTTGCTGTTCGAAGTGAACGGCATCAAACTGGGGATCCCACTCGCGTCTTTGATGGGAATCCTGAATTTTTCAGGCGCAGCGAGTCAGCTGCCAGGGCAACCAAGCTGGTCACTGGGCGTCATAGTCAACAGGGAAGAGAAGGTCGTGGTCATCGACAGCGCCAGGCTGCTGATGCCGGAAAGGTTGGGCATAGACGAAGCGGTGTCACCGCAGCAGCTGTTGTTGATCGGTGATGGAGACAGGGCCTTGGCGGTGGACCGGATCTGCAATACGCTGGTGGTGGATAAGGAGGCGATACGCTGGCGATGCGGCGCTGGGATACGACCTTGGTATGCAGGTATCATCATAGAAGAGTTGAGTGTTTTGCTGGATGTAGACGGGATCATGAAGATGCTTGCCGGCTGAACAGAGCGGTCGAAAGCGCAACTCCGTTCAGCGCGAAAAAGAGATAAGATGATGAGGTGTAAGCATGACGATTGAAGAAGACGAAGAGGCCGGCGGTGGCCCGCTGATCCAGTTTGTAACCTTCATACTGATGGATGAGGTCTACGGCATCAATGTAATGCAGGTACAAGAGGTGCTTCGGATAACCGAGATCGCCCCCGTACCCGGCGCGCCTCCGTATGTGCTGGGCATCATCAATCTGCGTGGAAATGTGGTGACCGTCATCGACACCCGCACCCGGTTCGGGCTGCCCACCACCGAAGTGGACGACGCCAGCCGCATCATCGTCATCGAGTCGGAAAAGCAGGTCGTCGGTATCCTGGTGGATGCCGTTGCCGAGGTGGTCGAACTTCGGGAAACGGATATCGATGTGGCGCCGAACGTGGGTACCGAAGAGAGTTCGCGCTATATCCAGGGGGTCGCGACACAGGAGGATAGCCTGCTGATCCTGGTGGACCTCAATAAACTGCTGACAGATGAGGAGTGGAAGGAGATCAGTATGTACTGATCTTGGCCCGGATTCCGGGCTGAACAGCCTGAATTCGCTGGCGATCGGCTCCCGTCACCTGGCCTTGTCCGCGGCGCGGATGCGAGACTATCTGCGGTATGGCGTGCAGAGGATTTTGTGTCTGGCCCGGTTTTTCGGCTATTCTACTTATAAATCAACAGGACAGGATAGGCGAAGCCAGGTTCTTTTAGCGAAAAGGAAGCCAAGCATGCCCGAGATTGGTGGAGACAACCCGCTCATTCCACTGACACCGGTAAAACCGACAAAGCCGCCGTTGCGCCGTGATCGCCCCAAGCCTGCGCAAGAGCGTAAACAGAAACAGCAGAGGAAACCGAAAGACAATGAGGATGACGGTAAGCCGCACATCGATGAGTACGCCTGATCCGCTCCTCTTTCTCGAATCGGATGTCAGCGATGACAGGTAGCGGTGCGACGCTGTTTTGGTTTGGTATGTTGCCGATCGTACTGCTGCTGGTTGTACTGGTGGTAGTGTTTTTGATTTTCGAGCGCAATCGACGCGACGCATACGATCTGCTTCAGCGTGAAGTCGAAACCCTCAAGCAGACGGTCAGCGCGCTCTGTTCGAGTGCCGTGGGTGTCGATAAGCGCGTGAATCGCCTGGAGCGACACGGCAGGGACCTGGAGGAGCGGCAGGAGAACATCGAGCAGACTAGCCATCAGGGCGAACCCCCTTACAGCGATGCGATCCGTATGGTGCGTGCGGGCGCCGGTCCGGAACAGCTTGTCTCTGAACTGGGAATCAGCCGGGATGCCGCCGACTTGATCATTATGATCCATGGCATGAAACGCGAAGATGCCTAGGGCCAGCTACGGCCCATCTTACTTCCCCCACACCCTATGTCGTCATTTCCACTCCCACTGCTTGGTTTTGCCGCCTACAGCGGT
>NATV01000049.1 GCA_003094535.1 gamma proteobacterium symbiont of Ctena orbiculata
ATGATGCAGCAGTATCTGCGCATCAAGGGGGAACATCCCGAGATGCTGGTCTTCTACCGTATGGGGGATTTCTACGAGCTCTTCTATGGCGACGCGGAGAAGGCCGCACGGCTGCTCGATATTACCCTCACCAAGCGGGGCCAGTCGGCGGGCAAGCCGATCCCCATGGCCGGGGTGCCCTACCACGCGGCGGAGGGCTACCTGGCGCGCCTGGTGAAACAGGGGGAGTCGGTGGCGATCTGCGAGCAGATCGGCGACCCGGCCGCCAGCAAGGGGCCGGTGGAGCGCAAAGTGGTGCGCATCGTCACCCCGGGCACCCTCACCGACGAGACGTTGCTGGAGGAGCGGCGGGAGAACCTGCTGGCGGCGATCAATGAAAACGCCGACAGTTATGGCCTTGCAGCCCTCGATCTGGCCAGTGGCCGCTTCACCATTCAGCAGTTGAGCGGCCTGGAGGCCCTGGGCGGCGAGCTGGAGCGCCTCACTCCGGCGGAGGTCCTGCTCGACGAGGATTCCACCCTCCCGCAGGCGTTAGGCCAGCGCGGGGGGGTCACCCGGCGACCCGCCTGGCACTTCGACCTCGATTCCGCGGAGCGGCTGTTGAGTAAACAGTTCGGCACGCGGGACCTGGGGGGATTCGGCTGCCAGGATCTGCCCCTGGCCGTGGCCGCCGCCGGCTGCCTGCTGCAGTACGTGGAGGAGACCCAGTTCGGCGACCTGCCCCATATCCGCGGCCTGCGGGTGGAGCATCGGGAGCGGAGCGTGATCATCGATGCCGCGACCCGGCGCAACCTGGAGCTGGTCCACTCCCTCTCCAACCAGCCCCAGCATACCCTGGCGGGGATCATGGACCGCACTGTCACCGCCATGGGGAGCCGCATGCTGCGGCGCTGGATCAACCAGCCATTGCGGGATCGGACAGCGGTGGCACAGCGCCACTCCACCATCGAGGTACTGCTCTCCACCCGGCTATACAACGAAATCACGGAGATCCTGCAGGGTATTGGGGACATTGAGCGCATCCTCGCCCGGGTGGCCCTGAAAAGCGCCCGTCCCCGGGATCTCGCCACCCTGCGGGATGCCCTGGGCACCCTGCCCCTGCTGCAGCCTCTGTTGGCTCAGCTCGACAGTCCCCTGTCACCCGACCTGTCCCAGCGGATCGGCGAGCACCCGATGCTGCACCGGTTGCTGCGGGGGGCGATCATCGAGCAGCCGCCGATGCTGATTCGTGACGGCGGCGTCATCGCCGAAGGCCATGACAGCGAACTGGACGAACTGCGCGCCCTCTCCCAGAACGCCGATCAGTTTCTCCTCGACCTGGAGAGCCGGGAGCGGATACGCACCGGCATCGCCACCCTCAAGGTGAGCTACAACCGGGTCCACGGCTACTATATCGAGATCAGCCGCGGCCAGTCGGACAAGGCCCCGGACGACTATATCCGCCGCCAGACCCTGAAAGGGGCGGAGCGCTTCATCACCCCGGAGTTGAAGAAGTTCGAAGATCAGGTGTTGAGCGCCCGGGAGCGTGCCCTGGCCCGGGAGAAGCATCTCTACGAACAGCTGCTGGAGCAGCTCTGCGGGAGCCTGGCGCCGCTGCAGCAGTGCGCCGAAGGGCTGGCCCAGCTCGATGTACTCTGCAACCTGGCGCAGCGTGCCCGGGAACTCAACCTGGTCTGTCCCCAGCTGGTGGATGAACCCGGCGTTGAGATCAGCGACGGCCGTCATCCGGTGGTGGAGCAGGTGAGCAGCGAACCCTTTGTCGCCAACTCAGTCTGCCTCGACGACCGGCAGCGGATGCTGATCATCACCGGCCCCAACATGGGCGGCAAGTCGACCTTCATGCGCCAGATCGCCCTTATCGTCCTACTCGCCTATGCCGGGAGTTTCGTCCCCGCCGCCGCTGCCAGAATCGGTCCCATCGACCGCATCTTCTCCCGTATCGGCGCCTCGGACGACCTCGCCGGCGGGCGTTCAACCTTCATGGTGGAGATGGAGGAGACCGCCAACATCCTGCACAACGCCAGCGCCGAGAGCCTGGTGCTGATGGACGAAATCGGCCGCGGCACCTCCACCTTCGACGGCCTCTCCCTGGCCTGGTCCTGCGCGGTGGAGCTGGCCACCTGCCTCAAGGCCTACACCCTCTTCGCCACCCACTACTTCGAGCTCACCACCCTGCCGGAGGAGTATCCGGGTATCGGCAATCTTCACCTGGACGCGGTGGAACACGGCGACTCCATCGTCTTCCTGCATGCGGTGAGAGAGGGGCCGGCCAACCAGAGTTACGGCCTCCAGGTGGCCACCCTGGCCGGGGTGCCGAAAGAGGTTATCGTACGGGCACGGCAGCGCCTGCGTGAACTGGAGACGAGCGCCCAGCGCCATGCCGAGCAGCAGCAGAGCCAGCTGCCCCTATTCGATAGCGAACCGCCCCGCCCCGAGACGTCTGAGATGGAGCAGCTGCTGCAGGAGATCGAGCCGGATGAGCTGAGCCCGAGGGAGGCACTGGAGGCGCTCTATCGACTAAAAGAAAAACTTGAAGAGTGATTTTGAATTGTGAACTTTGAATTAACGTGCTCGCTTCGCTCGCGGGTTTTTTAGATCCAACCCGAACCAAAACAGTCTGTGTGCAAAGCACACGCATCAATTCAAAAATCACAATTCAAACTTCACAATTCAAAAAAACCGGAGGTTTTTTATGCCCGATCATGTCTACAAAAAGATCCAGCTGGTAGGCTCGTCCCAGACCAGCACCGACGATGCCATACGCAATGCCATTGCCCGCGCCGGCGAGACCATCGATCACATGAACTGGTTCGAGGTGGTGGAGACCCGTGGCCATATCGAAAACGGCCAGGTGGCCCATTGGCAGGTCACCATCGATATCGGCTTTCGCTTGAAGGATTGATCAGTTGACGAATTCCAGGGAGAGTTCGCCGAGATCGATGCGGTCGCCGTTTTGCAGCTCCACACCTCCCGCCTTGATCGGTTCGCCGTTGATCAAGGGTGGATGTTCTCCGCCCACCTTGAGGAGAAAAAAGCCCGTTTGACGCTGGTTTATCAGTACCAGGTCGCCACCTGGATTACCGACACTGAAGAATGCCCGGTCGATCACTTTCTCCTCGCCAACATTCTCACCGCTCAGAAAACGAACCCTGGGTTGGTGCGCTGCGGGAGTGTCGGTACTCGTCTCAACAGTGGGCTCGGAGGATTGCAGCGGGACAATTGCCTCCTCCTGCAGGGTTGTTGTTCCAGCGCTCGGCGGTGTCGGGGAAAGTTCGGAAACCGGGTCTTGCGGGAGTTCGCGATCCCGCGGACGCAGGACAACGGTACGATCCGGATCATCCATCTCCTGCGGCGCCTGTTCCGCGATGAAGCGCAGATGGTATTTTCCAACCTCGATCAGATCGCCGTGTTTCAGAAAACGCTTGGTGACCAGGTTACCATTCACCCGGGTGCCGTTGGTGCTCTGCTCATCCTCGATGGAGTATCCGTTGAACACCCGTTGCATGGTGGCATGGTGGCGGCTGACTGACCGGTCCTTGAGACAGATATCACAAGTCTCGTCACGCCCGATCACCATGCGTTTATCAACGAGTGGAAACTCTTGTGGTGACTCATCGCCCCCCATAACTACGAGTTTTTCCATAGAGCTTGTTACCCAGGTACCAAATTGGTTGATTAACTTAACTGTCGCTCGCCATTACGCGAACCAAAATCACGGAGATGTTATCCATACCCCCCATCCTGCAGGCATAGTCGACCAGTTCATCGGCCTGCTGCATCAGATCGAGATTCAGGTTCTCAAGGATACTTTGGATTTCGTCATCCGTCACCATACCAGTGAGACCGTCGGAGCAGAAGAGATAGAGATCCCCGATCTCGATCTCGGACTCCGCCAGATCGATATCCAGGACATCTTCCGAACCGACTGCCCTGGATAGAATATTGGTAGGCACGCCGGCCATGAGCGCCTGCTCAAAGCTGGCAAAGTCTCCAAGATCGACCATCTCCTGGATCATGGTATGGTCTCTGGTCATCTGCTTAAAAGCCCCGCTACGCAGGCGATAGAGTCTGGAATCACCCACATGGGCGTGGAGCAGGCTCTGCTTATCGAAAAGACCAACCACCAGTGTCGTTCCCATCCCCTGGTATTCCGGTATCTGTTGCGAGAGTTCCATTATCGCCTGGTTCACACCCTGAACAGCATTCAGTAGATCATCTCTACCCAGGACTCTAGCGTTCTCGGCACTGACGCTGGCCAAATGACTCATCAACATCTCGACCGCAAGACTGCTGGCGACTTCACCGGCGTTGGCGCCGCCCATGCCATCGGCAAGTATCAACAGCCCCGCTTCCGGATCACCACCCACGGCATCTTCATTCTGCTCCCGTACCACCCCTCTGTCGGTACGCATGGCGACGTCTAATTTCAAGCTGACTCCCGAAAAAGAGTAGTAGAGGCTATATAGATTGATAGTCCTTTATATGGAGATCGCTTACCCAAGCCAGTCAGTGTGCGTGAAGCCGGTTTAACGCTTCGCCGACTGATTTGTCTCCAGTTTCTTTAAAATAGCACTCATGCGCGGCGCCGGTATATAACCAGGCAACATGTCCCCGCTCTCGAGAAAAATCGCCGGTGTTCCATTCACTCCCAGGGTTTGGCCTAGAGTCCAGTGTTGTTGGACCGGATTGTCGCACTCCTTTTTCGCCAGTCTTTCGCCCGCCTTGGAACGGGTCATGGCGTCGTTGCGATCATCGGAACAGAGCACGGTTACCGCCTTCTCGAAGGAGTCACTGCCGACACCCGCCCTGGGATACATCAGATAACGTACCTTAATTCCAAGATCGGTATACTCTTTTATTTCACTGTGGAGCTTTTGACAATAGCCGCAATCGATATCGGTGAATATGGTAACGGTATGGGCCGTCTTTTCCGGGGCGAAGATCACCATGTTGTCTTCTCCCACCGCCTCGATCGCGTCTGCCTTGGCTCGCGAAACCTTGGGTGTGGTCAAATCCTCCCGGGCTTCGATATCGTAGAGGTTTCCGCTCAACAGATACTTTCCGTCAGCCGAGACATAATAGATCTGCGGTCCGACCATCACCTCGTAGAGCCCATCCACCCTGGTAGGTACAATACTGGTGATTGAGCCCTTTTTGAGTATCTTATTGACCCCATCGCGTACATTCTGCATCTCGGCGTTTTGCCGGCTCGGTTCCGCCATTAGCGGTCCGATCAGAAGCAAAGCCGACAGCGGCAGGAGTGCTATGGCCCATCTCAGGGCGCCTGGTTTACGTTTTTTCATCAATGATTAATCCCGAAAATTCTGATACTGAAGGGGAAGAGCGTATTCGCTATCCCGCATAAGTGTGATGACCTGTTGCAGGTCGTCTCGCTTTTTTCCTGTGACCCGGATCTGATCACCCTGAATCTGTGCCTGGACCTTGAGTTTGCTGCTCTTGATCTGCTTGACCATCTTTTTCGCCAACTCGCTTTCGATGCCCTGCTTGATGATCACAAGCTGCTTGGCAGCGTTCAGGCTGGTCTCCGGATCCTTGATATCCATCGCTGCGATATCGACTTTCCGTTTGACCAGTTTCTGGCGCAGAATATCCATCATCTGATTGAGTTGAAACTCCTGTTCGGCGCGTAGTTGGACTTCGTTCTCATTCTGCTCGAAGGCAGCATCCACGCCTTTGAAGTCGAATCTTGTACCGATCTCCCGATTGGCCTGGTCGACCGCATTCCTGACCTCCTGGAGGTCGACTTCAGAGACGATGTCAAACGACGGCATATGGGCTCCTGATCAATATTGCACTGGATGGGGGACTCTACCACAACCAGCGCCTGCGCTCATGTGTTTGCATCGGACGCTGCGCCTTCATCCCCGCGGATGGTGTTGCGCGTGCAGCTGCTTCAGTCGCTCCCGTGCCACATGGGTATAGATCTGGGTGGTCGACAGGTCGCTGTGACCCAGCAGCAGCTGCACCACGCGGAGATCCGCGCCGTGATTCAACAGGTGGGTGGCAAAGGCGTGACGCAGGGTATGGGGTGAGATGGTCTGTTTGATTCCCGCCCTCGCCGCATGCTTTTTGATCCGGTACCAGAATGCCTGTCGGGTCATGCCCTGGCCCCGCCGGGTTGGAAAGAGATGGGAACAGACCCTCTCCCCCAGCAGTTCAACCCGACCACCGCTGTAGAAACGCTCGACCCATCCCTGGGCCTCGTCGCCCATGGGCACCAGGCGCTCTTTACCGCCCTTGCCTACGATACGCATCACCCCTTGGGTCAGATTCACCTGTTCCGGACGCAGGTCCACCAGTTCCGAGACCCTTAGCCCCGATGCATAGAGCACCTCGAGCATGGTTCGGTCCCGCATACCCTCCGCATCGTCGAGGTCCGGCGCCTTCAGCAGCGCCTCGACTTCGCTCTCCGAGAGCGATTTAGGCAAGGGTCTGCCGAGCTTGGGTGAGGCGATGCGCAGGCTCGGGTCGCTGCTCAACCAGCCTTCACGCAAGCCGTGCTGGTAGAACTGGCGGATGCAGGAGAGCAGGCGAGCGGTGGAGCGTGGTTTACGGCCCCGCTTGACCAGGTCGGCGAGGTAAGATTGGAGGTCGGCGCGCTTCGCCTGCAGCAGGCCATATCCCCGGTTGTTATGCAGCCAGTCCGCCACCTTGGCCAAATCGGACTGGTAGGCAGAGAGTGTATTGCGGCTTAGTCCCCGTTCCATCCAGAGGGCGTCGGAAAAGGTCTCGATGAGTGAGCTATCCTCATCGGGATCCCTCACAATACCCCCTCGTGCCGCAACAGCCAGCGCTTGATCTCGAGCTTCTCACCACCCCGTTCACCGGCGAATCCACCCAGACCATTGGTAGCGACTACCCGATGGCAAGGCACGATGATAGGGCAAGGATTGGCGCGGCAGGCATTTCCAACGGCCCTGGCGCCGCTGCCGATCTTTTCCGCGAGCTCCCCGTAGGTCATTGTCCTGCCGCAGGGTATCTCCTGCAGCATCTTCCATACCCGCAACTGAAACGGCGTTCCTTTGAGCAGAAGCTCCAGGTTGAACGCATTTTGCGGTTCCTGCAGATAGGCTTGAATGGCACCGATTACCCGACTCACTCCCGGGACTTTCTGCTGGTACTCCTGCTGTACAGGAGTCAGATAGTCGATCGCCTTGACCCTGCCTTGCGAGATGGCGATACCGACGGGCGCAAAAGGGTAGTTGACTACGGCCTGATAAGAGTGGTTTGTGGCGATCATGCGCGTTGCTCCCTGGTCTGGTCGATTGTAATCGGTGAATGATAACAGTGCCTGTTGGAATCTATCTGGGAGTATGACAATCTCCACACCCGAATGTGTCCACAGTTCCTGTGGATAACTTTGTGTGTAAGCTGGAGTAACTGAGCTGCAGCCCTTGATCTTGTTACTCTCTTTTTAGATTGTGTAATTTCTATACAATTCATATAATACAATAATAATCAATAAGTTATAATAATATATAAATGTTGGACATAAGAAGTTTCCTTTAACTTGCCAATCTTGCCCCACTGAGCGCTCGATTGTGTATAAAAGCTATTGACAGTGGGTTTCATCCATGGTCCGGGAAGTGCCGCCTAGCGGAAAGTATCAGGGTCCCTCTTACTCCCGAACCAAGGATTTGCTTCCATCGCACTGGCGATCGATTATGGTGATATCATGCCATTGATGAGCCCTACCGAGTCTCCATTCTGGATCACCATCCCCCTCGAGTCCATGTCCAGCGAGAAATGGGAGTCACTCTGCGACGGCTGTGCAAAATGCTGCCTGCAGAAAGTGGAGGACGAGGAGACACGTGAGATCTTCTACACCAACATCGTCTGTGATCTTCTGGACCTCGAACTCTGCCGCTGTACACACTACCGGGAGCGGTCGAAGCTGGTGCCCAATTGTGTCACCCTAAAGCCAAAAGACCTGGCCGATCCCTACTGGCTGCCGCAGACATGCGCCTATCGTCTGGTGGCCGAGGGAAAACCCCTGCCCGATTGGCATCCGCTGGTTTCCGGAGATCCCAACAGCGTTGAAAAGGCGGGGCACTCCATCCGCGGCAAGGTGGTGAGAGAGTCCGAGGCGGATGACTGGGAACATCATCTGATCGACTGGATATAGGCCGGCCCTAGCCTAGATAGGATAAGTCCGCAACTAAACGCCAATTAATAATATTTTATACATTTCATAGACTTAGTTAAAGATGCCCAATCCTGTCCAATATCCGTTAATAATCCATCTTATGTCGGTTTGACAGGCAAAATAGGACGCCGCCTGAAAACTCGCACCATACCCTGTAGATAAATTATGTTGTTATTTGCGTTCATTTGCGTTCATTTGCGGACTAATTATGATTTTCCTCTAGACTAAAAATCAGATCCACTTGATGAAATCAATCTCGACACTAACCGAATTTATCGAGTCCGGCGGGCTATCCGTCGACATCGCCGACATGGGACGGCGGATCGGCGCCATCCCGAGAGAGACGTTCATTCAATTTGAACAGACCGAGACAGCCTACCCCTTTCCGCTGCAGCAGAAGGCCTGGTTCGCCCTTACCCTGGCCGATCCGAAACAGCGCCAGATCGATCCCATGATCTGGTTTATCCACTTTCCCCTGGATGAGCAGGGCAAGCTTGCGCTGGCCGCAAGGGACGAGATGATGCAGTTCCTGATGGAGAGTCTTGGCGGCAAGCCAAATACGGATGGCATGCAGGGCGCGCTGGAGAACAATCCCTATGCCTTCCAACCCAAGCAGGAGCGCTTGGCGGTATTTCATGCGCGCCTGACGACTGCCTTGAATCAGCCGGCCTCCCGCTTCTACGGCCATGCCAGGGCCTATTACGAGGGTGAACTGGGTTGGGAGCAGTGGTCGTTTATCGGCTATCAGGGGATTGCCGACCTTGCCGCCCGCCTCAATCAAGACGGCAATACCCGGCGCATCGCAAAATCGATACCCTCGCTGCCGCCGTCCCCGCTGGAGGCGCTCTGTCACTGTCTCGAGAGTGAGATCATTCCCGATTCCATCGCCAAGGCGTTGGCGCAGCGAGCCGTCTCGGCCCTGCGGCAGGAGGCGCCCAATCCGCAGATTCTGACCGCTGTGGTGCGCGGATTGTCCCAGGCTCGATCCCGGGGGATTCGCAATGGCC
The DNA here is from genome assembly GCA_003094535.1 of gamma proteobacterium symbiont of Ctena orbiculata. Classification (GTDB taxonomy): domain Bacteria; phylum Pseudomonadota; class Gammaproteobacteria; order Chromatiales; family Chromatiaceae; genus Thiodiazotropha. The sequence continues at coordinate 9,175 of NATV01000049.1, forward strand.
TGTTTCAGCAACTCCTCGACCATCCTCTCTCCCAACGCAGCGACATCCTCGCCGCCATTGCGGGACGCGCCTGGGAGGTGCTCGAGGATGCCCCGTTGCGCCAGCGCTTTCTTGAGCGACTGGCGGAAAACGAGGCGGGCCAGGATTTTTTCAACGGTGTCTTGAGCGACCTGCTCTATCTGCCGGCAACGCGGGTCGCCATGCAGCGCAGCCTGCGAGACCCCAATCGTTCTTCACACCTGAGTCATACGATCGGCAATTTCTTCGCCCATGTCAGAGGTGGCTGAGCAGCCCCACCACCCCTGCATCTTCAGCTAGCCCCCAATCCAGGCTACATATTTTCGATCATGGCATCGCCGAAGGCCGAGCAGCTCAACTCCTGGGGATTGTCCATCAATCTTGCGAAGTCGTACGTGACGGTCTTCGCCGAGATTGTCGCACCCAGGCTATCGATGACCAGATCCGCCGCCTCGAACCAGCCCATGTGGCGCAGCATCATCTCCGCGGAAAGGATCAGTGAACCGGGATTCACCTTGTCCTGACCGGCATACTTCGGCGCCGTGCCATGGGTCGCCTCGAACATCGCCACCTGGTCGGAGAGATTGGCTCCCGGGGCTATGCCGATACCGCCCACCTGGGCGGCCAGGGCATCGGAGACGTAGTCGCCATTCAGGTTCAGGGTCGCAATCACGCTATACTCGGCGGGGCGTAGGAGGATCTGTTGCAGGAAGGCGTCTGCGATCACATCCTTGATGATGATCTCCTTGCCGCTCTTGGGATTCTTCAAGCTGCACCAGGGCCCGCCATCCAGCTCTTGCGCACCGAACTCCTCCCTGGCCAGTTCATAGCCCCAGTTCTTGAAGGCACCCTCGGTGAACTTCATGATGTTGCCCTTGTGCACCAGGGTCACCGAGTCGCGATCGTTATCGATGGCATACTGGATCGCCTTTCGCACCAGGCGCTTGGTGCCTTCACTGGAGACGGGTTTGACGCCGATGCCGGAGGTGCCCGGAAAGCGGATCTTGCTGACCCCCATCTCACTCTGCAGAAAGTCGATCACCCGCTTAGCCTCGTCGCTGCCCGACTCCCACTCGATGCCGGCGTAGATATCCTCGGAGTTCTCCCTGAAGATCACCATGTCGGTCTTTTCCGGTTCCTTCAGCGGACTCGGCGTACCCTCGAAATAGCGTACCGGGCGCAGACAGACATAGAGATCGAGCTGCTGGCGCAATGCCACGTTGAGGGAACGGATACCACCGCCTACCGGAGTCGTCAGCGGACCTTTGATGGAGACCACGAACTCCCTGACCGCATCCAAGGTCTCCTGGGGCAGCCAGGTATCGCTGTCGTAGACATGGGTCGCCTTCTCACCGGCGTAGATCTCCATCCAGGCGATCTTCCTCTCTCCTGCGTAGGCCTTCTCCACCGCCGCATCGATCACTTTCAGCATCACCGGGCTTATATCCACGCCAATGCCATCGCCTTCAATGTAGGGAATGATGGGGTTATTCGGAACATTCAGCGCCCCATTCGCGTCAACGCTGATTTTTTCCCCCGTGGAAGGGATCTCTATCTTGTCATATGCCATGGATGTTTCCTGTGTTGCGAAAAAACCGTGAAATGCACTGCCCCGAACATGCAGGGCGCTCAATCTAGTCAAAGCTGCAATTGTAGCTGTGTTTCGGGGAATCTTTGTAGGCCCATCGACATTAGATCACAAGAATGCCTCAAGAAGCCGTTATAATGCACGCTACATT
>NATV01000050.1 GCA_003094535.1 gamma proteobacterium symbiont of Ctena orbiculata
TCTGATCAAAGGCACGTTGCTCGCCGCCAAACTTGGCCGCTTGAACTACTGTGATGGCCGCCGTCAGCGTGGTCTTGCCGTGGTCTACGTGACCAATCGTGCCCACATTGACATGCGGCTTTGTGCGTTCGAATTTTTCCTTGGACACAGTGCTACCCCTATACCCGTTACTGTTTCTTGATGATGGCGTCGGCGATGTTGGCCGGCACCTCTGAATACTTGGCGAACTCCATGCTGTAGTTGGCGCGGCCCTGGGTGGCCGAGCGCAGATCGGTGGCATAACCGAACATCGCGGAGAGTGGTACTTCAGCCTTGATCTGCCTACCCGCAGGGGTGTCATCCATACCCTGCACGATGCCGCGACGACTGTTGAGGTCGCCCATCACATCGCCCATATACTCTTCCGGGGTGATAACCTCGACCTTCATCATCGGCTCGAGGAGAACCGGCTTGGCCCTGGAAGCGCCCTCTTTGAAGCACATGGAGCCGGCGATCTTGAAGGCCATTTCGCTGGAGTCCACATCGTGGTAGGAACCATCATAGAGGGTTACCTTCACATCCACCATGGGATAACCGGCCATGACGCCGTTGCCCATCGCCTCCTGTACACCCTTGTCAACCGCGGGAATATACTCACGGGGCACAGCGCCGCCCACGATCTCATTCGCGAACTCATAGCCGGCACCCGCCTCTTGGGGTTCGATACGCAGATAGACGTGACCGAACTGACCGCGGCCACCCGACTGACGCACGAACTTGCCTTCCTGCTCGATGGGAGAACGAATGGTCTCGCGATAGGCCACCTGGGGCGCGCCCACATTGGCCTCGACCTTGAACTCACGCTTCATGCGGTCGACGATTATGTCGAGATGAAGCTCACCCATACCGGAGATAATGGTCTGACCCGACTCCTCGTCGGAGCTGACACGGAAAGAGGGATCCTCCTGGGCCAGCTTGGAGAGTGCGATACCCATCTTCTCCTGGTCGCCCTTGGTCTTGGGCTCCACCGCCACCGAGATAACCGGCTCGGGGAACTCCATGCGCTCCAGGGTGATCGGCTTGTCGATGGCACAGAGGGTGTCACCGGTGGTGACATCCTTGAGTCCCACCGCGGCGGCGATGTCCCCCGCCAGCACCTCCTTGATCTCCTCACGGGAGTTGGAGTGCATCTGTAAGATACGACCGATTCGCTCCTTCTTGCCTTTTACCGGATTGAACACAGAGTCACCCGATTTGAGCACACCCGAATAGACCCGGAAGAAGGTCAGGGTACCGACAAACGGATCTGTTGCGACCTTGAATGCCAGCGCAGCAAACGGCGCACTGTCGTCAGAGGGCCGCTCCTCTTCAGTCCCATCCGCGTCATCGAGGACACCGGTTATCGCCGGTACATCCACCGGCGATGGCATGACCTCAATGATTTTATCCAACACGGCCTGGACGCCTTTGTTCTTGAAGGCCGAACCGCAGGTAACCGGCACGATCTCGAGCCGCAGGGTACGCTCACGCAGGCCGGTAAGAATCTCTTCTTCTGAAAGATCACCCTCTTCCAGATATTTTTCCATCAATTCGTCGGTACCCTCCGCAGCAGCCTCGACCATGTGCTCGCGCCACTCATCGCAGGTATCCTGCAGTTCGGCGGGGATGTCCGTGTACTCGAACTGAGCACCCATGTTCTCCTCGCTCCAGACGATCGACTTCATCTTAATCAGGTCGATAACCCCCTTGAAGCCCTCTTCGGCACCCACCGGCACTTGAATAGGGACGGCATTCGCGCCAAGGCGGTCCTTGAGGTGACCAACAACCCGGAAGAAATCGGCACCCATGCGGTCCATCTTGTTGACGAACGCCATGCGGGGCACATTGTATTTGTTGGCCTGGCGCCAGACCGTTTCGGACTGGGGCTCTACGCCGCCCACGGCACAGAGCACGAACACCGCGCCGTCTAGCACACGCAGTGAGCGCTCCACCTCGATGGTGAAGTCCACGTGTCCGGGAGTATCGATGATATTGAAGCGGTGCTCGGGGAACTGCTGAGCCATGCCGCTCCAGAAACAGGTCGTGGCCGCCGAGGTAATGGTGATACCGCGCTCTTGCTCCTGCTCCATCCAATCCATGGTGGCTGCACCGTCGTGCACCTCACCAATCTTGTGAGACACACCGGTATAGTAGAGCACACGCTCTGTCGTCGTCGTTTTACCAGCATCGATGTGCGCCATAATACCGATATTGCGATAGCGCTCGATAGGAGTTTTCCGTGCCACGTTACAAACCTGTTTTTAAAAGAGCTAAAGTTAGGGGTTAATTTAAAATCGCTTACCAGCGATAGTGTGAGAATGCCTTGTTCGCTTCCGCCATACGGTGGGTGTCATCCTTCTTCTTGACCGCCGCACCCTTGTTTTCGGAAGCATCCATAAGTTCACCCGCGAGGCGATAGGCCATCGACTTCTCGCTGCGCTTGCGGGATGCATCGATCAACCAGCGCATTGCCAGCGAGTTGCGGCGGTTGGGACGAACCTCCACCGGAACCTGGTAGGTGGCGCCACCGACACGTCGGGACTTCACCTCCACCAGCGGACGCACGTTCTCCAACGCCGTCTCCAGCAACTCGAGGGGCTCGCCGCCACGCTTCTCGACAACCGTGTCCAGGGCGCCGTAAAGGATCTTCTCCGCGACCGATTTCTTGCCGTCCTGCATCACCATGTTGATGAATTTGGCCAACAGCTGGCTTCCGTACTTGGGATCGGGCAGTGTTTCACGCCGCGCTGCAACTCGTCTTCTTGGCATTGCTCTATCTCAAACTCGTTGATTACTGTCTGTTCTTCAGACCGTTAACTCTTCGGGCGCTTCGCGCCGTACTTGGATCGACCCTGACGCCGCTTCTCGACACCCGAGGTATCGAGACTGCCGCGCACCACGTGATAGCGAACACCAGGCAGGTCCTTTACACGACCACCACGTATCAATACCACCGAGTGCTCCTGAAGGTTATGCCCTTCACCACCGATGTAACTCGATACCTCGTAACCGTTGGTCAGCCTGACACGGGCAACCTTACGCAAGGCGGAGTTGGGCTTTTTCGGTGTTGTGGTATAGACACGGGTACAGACACCACGCCGCTGCGGGCAGGCCTCCAGTGCCGGCACATTACTCTTTTGGACTTTGCGTTTCCTGGGCTTGCGCACCAGTTGGTTAATTGTCGCCATCTATTCCGTCTCCAGGGACGTGATGTTTGTACTTTGCATAAAAAAAACCGGAGAAGCCGAATCCTTTCTACAGCATGAGAGGGAGTAGAAAGCGAATGCAATTTCTCTGGTCAGAATAGCCTTACTCAACAACGTCTTAGAAAACATATTGAGGGGCAGAAACGAGAGGCCGGCAAAGGCCGGCCTGTCTAAGGAGCGCGCATTCTATGCCCGCTCCATCTTATTGTCAAGAGACTGTCACCAAATAACCCTGATTCGGACTACTCCGATTCAGGGGTATTGAGTGCCTCCTTGAAGGCCTGCTCCACCTCTTCCACCACCAGTTCGGGCTTCGCCTCGGAAGCCAACTGCTCCTCATGGCGTCTGCGGTGACGTTCGTTGTGATAGGAGAGCCCGGTGCCCGCGGGAATCAGGCGACCCACAATGACATTCTCCTTCAAGCCATTCAGGCGATCGGCCAAGCCGCGCACCGCCGCCTCTGTCAGCACCCTTGTCGTCTCCTGGAAGGATGCTGCCGAGATGAACGACTCGGTGGCCAGGGATGCCTTGGTGATCCCGAGCAACAGGGGCTCATAAAGCGCCGAGTGCTTGCCTTCACCGTGCAGTTTTTCAGCCTCGTCCAGAAGCGCGGACTTCTCCACCTGCTCGCCCTTGAGGAAGCGGCTGTCACCGGGTGTTGTGACCTCGACCTTGCGCAGCATCTGGCGAATGATCACCTCGATATGCTTGTCATTGATCTTGACGCCCTGCAGCCGATAGACGTCCTGAATCTCCTTCACCAGGTACTCGGCGAGATCGGTCACCCCCTTAAGGCGCAGGATGTCGTGGGGATTGAGCTCGCCATCGGAGATCATTTCACCCTTCTCCACATGCTCACCCTCGAACACATTGACATGCCGCCACTTGGGTATCAGCTCTTCGTGCTGCTCACCGTCGGAATCGGTGATGATGAGACGCTGCTTGCCCTTGGTGTCCTTACCGAAGCTCACCGTGCCCGTTGCCTCCGCCAGAATCGCGGGATCCTTGGGTTTTCGTGCTTCAAACAGGTCGGCGACCCGGGGCAGACCACCGGTGATGTCACGGGTCTTGGAGGACTCCTGGGGGATGCGGGCGAGCACGTCGCCAACCCCGACATCGGCGCCATCCTGAACGCTGACCACCGCGTTTGCGGGCAAGAAGTAGTGGGCCGGAATGTCGGTTCCCGCGATATTGAGGTCCTTGCCCTTGGCATCCACCAGCTTCATCATCGGCCGGATATCCTTGCCGGCGGCAGGGCGCTGCTTGGGATCGATGACCTCAAGGGAACTCAATCCGGTTACCTCGTCGGTCTTCTTCTGCACCGTCACGCCATCGACGAAATCCTCGAACCGCAGCACACCCGCCACCTCGGTGATAACCGGATGGGTGTGGGGGTCCCAGTTGGCGACGACCTGACCGCCATCCACCGCGGTGCCGTCATCGATCTGCAGGGTGGCGCCATAGGGAACCTTGTAACGCTCCCTTTCACGCCCCACCTCGTCGACTACGGTCAACTCGCCGGAGCGGGAAGTTGCCACCAGGTGCCCGCTTGAGTGCTTGACTGTCTTGATATTGTGCAGTCTTACCGTACCGGCAGCCTTGACCTGAATATTGTTAACCGAGGCCGCCCGTGACGCAGCACCACCGATATGGAAGGTACGCATGGTCAGCTGGGTACCTGGTTCACCGATCGACTGCGCCGCGATGACACCCACCGACTCGCCTCTATTGACCATGTGCCCGCGGGCAAGATCCCGGCCATAACACCTGGAACAGACACCCACTTTGGCATCACAGGTGATGGCGGAGCGCACCTTGACCTGGTCCACGCCCGCCGCCTCGAGGGTTTCCACACCCTTTTCATCCAGCATCACGCCGGCTTCGCAGACCAATTCATCGCTCCCCGGGCGGTACACCGGTACAGCGGTGACACGACCGAGAATTCGCTCGCGAAGTGGCTCGACCACATCGCCGCCCTCGATGATGGGCTGCATCAGCAGACCGTTCTCTGTGCCGCACTCCTCTTCCAGCACCACCATGTCCTGGGCAACGTCGACCAGACGCCGGGTCAGGTAACCCGAGTTGGCGGTCTTCAGCGCCGTATCCGCCAGACCCTTGCGGGCGCCGTGGGTTGAGATGAAGTACTGCAGGACGTCGAGGCCCTCGCGGAAGTTCGCGGTGATCGGGGTTTCGATGATGGAACCATCGGGTTTTGCCATCAGACCGCGCATCCCCGCCAGCTGGCGGATCTGGGCGGCGGAACCACGGGCCCCGGAGTCGGCCATCATGTAGACCGAGTTGAAGGAGTCCTGCTCGACCTGATTGCCGTCGCGATCGACCACATTCTCCTTGCCCAGCTTGGACATCATCGCCTTTGCCACCTGGTCGTTGGTATGGGACCAGATATCAACCACCTTGTTGTAGCGTTCGCCGTTGGTCACCAGACCGGAGGTGTATTGGTTCTCGATCTCCTTGACCTCGGCTTCTGCGCGGCCAAGGATGTCACCCTTCTCTTCTGGTACCACCATATCGTTGGAACAGAAAGAGACCGCCGCCCGGGTGGCGAAACGGAATCCCATGTACATCAACTGATCGGCGAAGATAACGGTATCTTTCAGACCCAGTCTGCGGTAGCAGGCATTGATCAGGTTGGAGATCGACTTTTTCCCCATCGCCTGGTCGACAAGCGCGAAAGGCAGACCTTCAGGTACGATATCGAACACCAGAGTACGACCGATGGTGGTGTCGACGATTCGCGTCGACTCATTTCTGTTGCCATCTTCATCGACAATAACTTCTTTGAAGCGCACCTTGACCCGCGCCTGCAGATCGACACACCCGGACTCATACGCGCGCTTGGCCTCCTTGATGTCACTGAAGACAGAACCCTCGCCCTTGGCATTGATCCGCTCGCGGGTCATGAAATAGAGACCCAGCACCACATCCTGCGAGGGCACGATAATGGGATCGCCGTTGGCCGGGGAGAGGATATTGTTGGTCGACATCATCAGGCTGCGCGCCTCCAGCTGGGCCTCCAGCGAGAGGGGTACATGGACCGCCATCTGGTCGCCGTCGAAGTCGGCGTTGAACGCGGTACAGACCAGGGGATGGAGTTGGATCGCCTTGCCCTCGATCAGTACCGGCTCGAAGGCCTGGATGCCGAGCCGATGCAGGGTCGGCGCACGGTTGAGCATCACCGGATGCTCGCGAATCACCTCTTCCAGGATATCCCAGACATCGCCGGTTCCGCGCTCAACCAGTTTCTTCGCCGCCTTGATCGTGGTGGCCAGACCGCGCAGCTGCAGCTTGCTGAAGATGAAGGGTTTAAACAGCTCCAGGGCCATGCGTTTCGGTAGGCCGCACTGATGCAGTTTCAGGGTCGGGCCCACGACGATAACCGAACGTCCAGAGTAGTCGACACGCTTGCCGAGCAGGTTCTGACGGAAACGCCCCTGCTTGCCCTTGATCATATCGGCCAGTGACTTCAACGGACGGCGATTGGTGCCGGTGATGGCGCGGCCGCGACGGCCGTTATCGAGCAATGCGTCGACAGACTCCTGCAGCATGCGTTTTTCGTTGCGCACGATAATGTCCGGCGCATTCAGGTCAAGCAGGCGCTTCAGGCGGTTGTTGCGGTTGATCACCCGACGATAGAGGTCGTTGAGGTCCGAGGTGGCGAATCTACCGCCATCCAGGGGGACTAGGGGGCGCAGTTCCGGCGGCAGCACCGGGAGCACGGTCATCACCATCCATTCGGGACGGTTCCCCGACTCGTTCAGTGACTCGAGCAGTTTCAACCGCTTGGTGAACTTCTTGATCTTGGTCTCGGAGTTGGTGCTTTCGATCTCCTCCCGCAGACGCTTGATCTCTTCCGGGATATCGATGGTCTTCAGCAGTTCGTAGACCGCTTCGGCGCCCATGCGGGCGTCGAACTCGTCGCCGTTTTCCTCGATGGCGTCCAGGTATTGTTCATCGGTCAACAGCTGACCGCGCTCCAGCGGAGTCATGCCCGGATCGACCACCACGAAGGACTCGAAATAGAGTACCCGTTCGATATCGCGCAGGGTCATGTCCATCAACAGGCCGATACGTGAGGGCAGCGACTTGAGGAACCAGATATGGGCCACCGGGCTGGCGAGTTCGATATGGCCCATGCGCTCGCGACGCACCTTGGCCAGGGTGACCTCCACGCCGCACTTTTCGCACACCACACCACGGTGTTTCAGGCGCTTGTATTTACCGCACAGACACTCGTAATCGCTCACCGGGCCGAAGATCTTGGCACAGAAGAGACCATCCCGTTCCGGTTTGAAGGTACGGTAGTTGATGGTCTCCGGCTTTTTCACTTCGCCATAGGACCAGGAACGGATCATATCCGGTGATGCCAGACCGATACGGATGGCATCGAAATCTTCAGTCTGACCCTGCTGCTTAAGAATATTCAGTAGATCTTTCAAGATCGTATCTCCTGCATTCGGTTACTGACCTACGTCAGCCCTCAGTCCTGTTCCAATTCGATGTTGATGCCCAGCGAACGGATCTCTTTGACCAGTACGTTGAACGACTCGGGCATGCCGGCCTCCATCTGATGGTTGCCATCGACGATGTTCTTGTACATGCGAGTACGGCCATTGACGTCGTCCGACTTCACGGTGAGCATCTCCTGCAAGGTATAGGCAGCGCCGTAGGCCTCCAGGGCCCATACCTCCATCTCACCGAAGCGCTGGCCGCCGAACTGCGCCTTACCGCCCAGGGGCTGCTGGGTCACCAGGCTGTAGGGACCGGTGGACCGGGCGTGCATCTTGTCGTCGACCAGATGGTTCAGCTTCAGCATATACATGTAGCCCACGGTGACCTCGCGCTCAAAGGGGTCACCGGTGCGGCCGTCGTAGAGCTTACATTGACCGCTGCGTGGCAGACCCGCCAGCTCCAGCATCTGTTTGACCTCGGATTCATGGGCACCATCGAATACCGGTGTCGCCATCGGCACGCCTTTTCTGAGGTTTTGGCACATCGCCACCACCTCTTCATCGGTCAGCGATTTGATATCCTCGGATTTACCGCTAGTGTTATAGACCTTGTCGAGAAACTTGCGCAGTTCGACAATCTTCTGCTGCGCATCGAGCATGGCGCCGATCCGGCGCCCCACACCCTTGGCGGCAAAGCCCAGATGGGTCTCGAGTACCTGTCCCACGTTCATGCGCGAGGGTACGCCGAGGGGATTGAGCACGATATCCACCGGCTCTCCGTACTCATCGAAGGGCATATCCTCCACCGGCACAATGGTGGAGATAACACCCTTGTTACCATGGCGTCCTGCCATCTTGTCGCCCGGTTGGATACGCCGCTTCACCGCCACGTAGACCTTGACCATCTTCAGCACCCCGGGTGCGAGATCATCCCCGGCGGTCAATTTACGCTTCTTCTCTTCGTACTTGTCGCGGAACGCTTCTCGCTGCGCCTTAATCTGCTCGGCAATGGCCTCCAGCTGTGAGGCGGACTCTTCGTTGCGCAGGCGGATCTCCAGCCATTTGTCACGCTCCATCTCGGCAAGGTAGGCCTTGGTTACTTTGGCCCCCGCCTTGATCTGGTTGGGGCCGCCATCGACCACCTTGCCCACCAGCATCTTCTCCACCCGCTGAAAGGTATCCTCCTCCATGATGCGCAACTGGTCATCCAGGTCCTTGCGCACACGATCCAGCTCTACCTGTTCGATCTGCAGCGCCCGGGCATCCTTCTCCACACCGTCGCGGGTAAAGACCTGGACATCGATTACAGTACCCACCATGCCGGAAGAGACACGCAGCGAGGTGTCTTTTACATCGGAGGCCTTCTCGCCGAAGATCGCACGCAGCAGCTTCTCCTCCGGGGTCAATTGGGATTCCCCCTTGGGGGTAACCTTGCCCACCAGGATGTCCCCTTCCCGCACCTCGGCACCGATGTAGACGATACCCGATTCGTCCAGTTTGGAGAGCGCGGCCTCGCCCACATTGGGGATATCGCCGGTAATCTCCTCGGGACCGAGCTTGGTGTCACGGGCCATGCAGGTCATCTCCTCGATGTGGATCGAGGTGAATCGATCCTCCTGCACCACGCGCTCGGAGATCAGGATCGAGTCTTCGAAGTTGTAGCCGTTCCAGGGCATGAAGGCGACGCGCAGGTTCTGTCCCAGGGCGAGTTCGCCCAGATCGGTGGAAGGGCCGTCGGCCAGGACATCCCCACGAGCGATCACATCCCCTACATTCACCAGCGGACGCTGATTGATGCAGGTATTCTGGTTGGATCGGGTATATTTGGTCAGGTTGTAGATATCGACACCCGGCTCCCCCGCCTCGGTCTCATCGTCGTTGACCCGCACCACGATCCGGGCGGCATCCACCGACTCGATCTCACCGCCGCGCTTGGCGACGACGGTTACCCCCGAATCGACCGCCACCACACGCTCGATACCGGTACCCACGAGGGGCTTTTCGGCGCGCAGCACGGGCACGGCCTGGCGCTGCATGTTGGAACCCATCAACGCCCGGTTGGCATCATCATGCTCCAGGAAGGGTATCAGCGAGGCTGCCACAGAGACGATCTGCTTCGGCGAGACGTCGATGTACTGGATACTCTCCGGGGTGGAGAGGGTGAACTCATTCTGATAGCGGGAAGAGACCAGTTCATCGGTCAGCATTCCCTTCTTATCGAGGGAGGCGTTGGCCTGGGCGATGACGAAACGGCCCTCTTCGATGGCGGAAAGGTAGTCGATCTGATTCGTCACCTTGCCATCCACCACCTTGCGGTAGGGGGTCTCGAGAAAACCGTACTTGTTGGTCCGCGCATAGACCGCCAGCGAGTTGATCAGTCCGATGTTCGGGCCTTCAGGGGTTTCGATGGGGCAGACACGCCCGTAGTGTGTGGGGTGCACGTCGCGCACCTCGAAACCGGCACGCTCGCGGGCCAGACCGCCGGGGCCCAAGGCGGACACACGCCGCTTGTGGGTGACTTCGGAGAGGGGGTTGTTCTGATCCATGAACTGAGAGAGCTGGCTCGATCCGAAAAATTCCTTGATCGCGGCGGAGACCGGTTTGGCATTGATCATCTCCTGGGGCATCAAGCCCTCGGATTCAGCCTGGGTCAGGCGCTCCTTCACTGCGCGTTCGACCCGCACCAGTCCGACGCGGAACTGGTTCTCCGCCATCTCGCCGACGCAGCGGATGCGGCGATTGCCGAGATGATCGATATCGTCGACCACGCCGTTGCCGTCGCGGATGCTGATTAACTCCTTCAGCACATCGATGATGTCATCCTGCGACAACACACCCTCACCGGTCTCATCCTCGCGGTTCAGTCGACGGTTGAATTTCATCCGGCCCACCGCCGAGAGATCGTAACGTTCGGCAGTAAAGAAGAGATTGTTGAAGAGATTTTGTGCCGCCTCCTTGGTCGGCGGCTCTCCCGGACGCATCATGCGATAGATCTCGACCTGGGCCTCCAGCTCATTGGTGGTCGGATCGATACGCAGGGTCTCGGAAATGAAGGCACCATGATCGAGATCGTTGGTGAACAGCGTATTCAGCTTCTTCACCCCGTTCTCGACCATTTTCTCAAACATCTCATCGGTGATTTCCTGATTGGCCTCGGCGATCAGCTCACCGGTATCCTTGTCAACAATATTGTTCGCCAGAACCCTGCCGTAGACGAAGTCACGGGGCACATCCAGCTTGCTGACACCGGCCTTTTCCAATTCGCGGATATGGCGCGCCGTAATACGCCGTCCGGCCTCGACCAGGACCTTTTTATTCACCTTGATATCGAAGCTGACGGTCTCGCCGCGCAGGCGTTCCGGCACCAGGTCAACCTTCAGCGTCTTCTTGGTGAGGCTGAAGGTGTCGGTTTCGAAGAACATCTCGAGGATCTGTTCGGTGTCGAAACCCAGGGCACGA
>NATV01000051.1 GCA_003094535.1 gamma proteobacterium symbiont of Ctena orbiculata
CTGGCGGGCGCATTACCAAAAATACAAGCTAGTTTCTGGATGAAGCCATGAAAAACGCGGAAACAAGGAAAAACAATATGGCCGATACTACTGATAGTGAGAAAGTTGCCTCAGCGAGGCGAGACCGATTTTTAACAGCACAATCTGAATATCAAGCAAATATTCAGATGTTTAAAATGATAGCTAATATGACAGCTACTTCATAGAATAGTCTTGGTGAAGGCCTTACGGCTATTGCCAGGAAACAATAAGATAGAATTGCAAAAAGGAGTGAGTGTGGGAGTTTTATCAAACTTCCGCACATTTGATCAATATAACAGATTACAATATCTAGTTAATGCAATAGGTAACAAATTTGTATATGTATTTCCGCTGACCAGCTTCTGCGCCGCCGAATGCCAATCCGGATGCGATCTAAGTTGGATTTCCATCATACATCAAAACACAATTATTTCAGTTGCCACAGAGGCAGCTGAGAATACTGAGATTGATATCCGATATTGAAGTACCATCGGGAAAAAGCGGGGTTGTAGAAATACTATCCGACTCGAGGTATGGGTTGCCGGCAAACAAATCATAGTCCATGGATAAGTTATCCAGCGAATGAACAGGATCAGACCCTGCTTCTGAAGCAGAGGGAAATGGGTTTAAAAACGGATTTATGTGATTAACTTGGGACAAAGATTTCACTCCGGTCGGCTGACATTGGAATGATAATCCTTGGTCAATATTTCACCTATAGGTGATTACCCTAGTAGTAACCCAGTGCATTGAGATAGGGCAGTGCTGTTGAATCACCTCAATTACCGATGCCTCGGTTGGGATTTTATTGACAGTACAACGAAAAATCCTATAAAGACTTAAATATTCTCAAAATAAACAAATGGAAGGAGGGCAATATTTAAGTAATATCTTGTAAATCAATATAGATTAACCTATGGATATTGCTTCACATTCAGGTAAATTATCAGAAATCATATTTATTTAGTTGAAATTGAAGAGAAAATATATAAATGCATTATCTAGAGTCAGCCGGCAGATGTGAGTTTAAGCAGATTATCGTTTCGAGACGGTTACGAAAATTCTGACCAGGACTAGCAAGGTGAAGATACCATGAAGCAAGCTTGGCGATGGTTTGGTCCAAACGACCCTGTATCCCTTGACGCTATACGTCAGGCAAGTGCTACGGATATTGTCACCGCCCTTCATGAGATTCCGATCGGTACCCCTTGGCCGCTGGAAGCGATTCTCCAACGCAAGGAGTTAATTGAAAATGATGGCGATGGACGGGCCCCGCTAGTTTGGTCCGTGGTCGAAAGCATTCCTGTGCATGACGACATCAAGCGGGGCGCGGACGGGTGGCAGCGCTATGCGGAAGCCTTTTCGGAGAGCCTGCTAAACTTGGCTAAGACCGGAATAGAAACCGTCTGTTACAATTTCATGCCGGTCATCGACTGGACAAGAACAGACCTGTCGCACGAACTCTCGAACGGCGCGCGAGCGCTTCGATTCGATGCGGATGATTTTGCGGCATTCGATATCCATATTCTCGCGCGTGAGGGGGCGGGGATGGAATGGGGCGTTGAGGCCGCCAAGCGCGCGCAGATGCGTTTTCAGGCGATGACCGATAACGAACGAAAGCGATTGGCGCAAACTGTCACCTCCGGATTGCCGGGACGAATGACCAAACCCCGTGAATTTAGTGAGTTCAAAGCGGCACTCCATGCCTTTGCCGGCGTTGACGAGCTGGCACTGCGTGAAAATCTGTATGCCTTCCTGGAGCAAGTCCTTCCGGTTGCTGAGGAGGCCGGTATAACACTCGCTATTCATCCGGACGACCCACCTCGGAGACTACTCGGTTTGCCGCGGGTTGTTTGCACGGCTGACGACTTGGAAGCCCTTTTCGAGGCTCATCCTAGCCCCGCCAATGGTCTCACCCTCTGTGCCGGCACATTTGGTGTCTTGCCGGAGAACGATCTGCCGGATATGGCCTGTCGTTTCGGACCGCGTATCGCCTTCGCCCACCTGCGCGGCACAAAACGCGATCGTGATAATCCCATGAGCTTTACTGAGGCCGAACATCTTGGTAGTGACATAGACATGGTCGCGCTAGTGAGAAATTTGCTCTTGGAAGAGAGAACTCGCGCGCAGGCCGGCCATGGTCGTGAGATCGTGATACGCCCGGATCATGGTCACCAGATGCTGGATGATCTGTATAAGCAGGTTAACCCTGGCTATTCGGCCATTGGGCGTCTCCGGGGACTTGCGGAAATTCGAGGTGTAATACATGCCTTGAGTTGGGAAGAGAGCCCCGGCAATGATGCTGAGTGAACAGCGACTCTTGCCGAGCGATCCGACTGTCCGCGGAATTGCAGAGTCCTTATATGCGGGAATTGCCGCCCTACCTATCGTCAGTCCGCATGGACATTGCAATCCCAGGTGGTTTGCGGATGATGTCCAATTCACGGATCCGACGGAATTGTTGATCAAGCCGGATCACTACCTTTTGCGTCTATTTTACTCGCAAGGCATTGAATTAGCTCGGTTGGGGCGAGGCGTTAACGCTAACGAGGACAACCGAGCCATATGGCAACTCTTCGCTGAACACTATCCTTCATTCGAAGGGACGCCCTCGAAGATCTGGCTCGATCATGCCATGCAGAAGGTGTTGCTCATTGAGGAACCATTGACGGCTGAAAACGCAGATCGAATCTACAATGATATATGTCGGAGATTGCGTGAAAACGATTATTCAGCTCGGAAACTGTTCGAACGCTTTGGAATCGAGGTGTTGGCAACAACCGAGGGTGCGCTCGACGGGCTGCAATATCACGACAGGATTGCCCAGAGCGATTGGAAGGGACGTGTAATCACGACCTACAGGCCCGACCAAGTTACCGATCCCGACACCCCGGATTTCTCGGAAAAGCTCGCCCGCTTTGGCGCCATGACTGGGGAAGATACCGCCAATTGGAAGGGTTATCTAAACGCCCACCGGAAACGCCGTGAAGAGTTTCGCCGGCGCGGTGCTACAGCGACGGATCATAGCCACCCGAACGCAAATACCGCCGATCTTGGCAAGCCGGCGTGTCAACACCTTCTGGACAGAATCCTCGTGGGAACCGCGACAACGGAAGACAAAGAGGCATTTCGGGCACAAGTATTGACGGAGATGGCGGGAATGTCTCGTGAGGATGGCATGGTGATGCAACTGCATTGCGGTGTTCGACGTAACCACAATAGCGCACTGTTCAGCGAATTCGGCCCGGACATTGGTGGTGATATGCCCAGGCGCGCCGAGTTCGTCAATGCGCTTGCACCGCTGCTCAATCGGCACGGTAACGATCCGAACCTGCGCCTGGTCTTGTTTACTTTGGATGAGAGCACTTATTCCCGCGAACTGGCGCCATTGGCGGGACACTGGCCTTGCCTTCGCATCGGGCCGCCATGGTGGTTCCATGACAGCCCGGAAGGTATGCGTCGATATTTCGCGAGCGTTATCGAGACTGCGGGTTTCGCCAATCTCGCCGGCTTCAATGACGACACCCGGGCCTTTTTCTCCATTCCCGCGAGGCATGACATGTGGCGTCGGGAATTAGCCAGCTTTCTCGCAAGGCTTGTTACGGAAGGGCGTTTGTCGGAAGCCGCCGCGCATGGAATTGCCGCAGACCTGGCCTATCACGCCGCCAAGCGGGTGTACGGCTTAACGACGCCATGAAGACTCGTCTAAATGAAGCAAGATTGGCTGAATTGCCAGAGGATGTCGAGGTGTATGACTATGACAGACTCTCCGTCGGCCTCGGGATCGTTCACCTCGGAATTGGTTCCTTCCATCGGGCACACCAGGCGGTCTATACGGATCTGGCGCTTGCAAGGCATCGCGGCGACTGGGGTATCCTCGGTGTTTCCTTCCGCAGTGGCAGGATCGCGGCTGCACTCAATCCGCAAGGGGGGCTCTATACCGTCATTGAGCGGGAAGGTGGCATACGACACGGTCGCATTGTCGGCTGTGTTAAACAGGTTGCCGTTCTGTCGGAAGAGGCGGAACGAATTCTGTCGATCATGAGCAGTAAGGAAATCCGAATTTTCAGCGCCACAGTGACAGAAAAGGGATATTACCTTGATCCGGTCAGCGGACGCCTCAATCTGGACGATTCTATGATCAAGGCCGATCTCATTCAACCACAGACACCCAAAACCATGCCGGCTCTTGTCGTCGAGGCGTTAGCAAGGCGCAGGGAACGCAACACCGGACCGGTTACCGTTATGAGCTGCGACAATCTCACGGCAAACGGAAAAAAAATGCGTCGATCCATTTTGGATTTTGCCACCGCGCGCGATCCTTCGCTGGCGGAATGGATCAGTGCAAGTGTAACCTTTCCCTGCACAATGGTTGATCGTATCGTTCCGGCTCCTGGTGAAAACACTGTCTCTGATGCAGCTAACCTCATCGGTTGCGATGATCCGGCTGCATTGATGACCGAACCATTCAGGCAGTGGGTGATCGAAGATCAGTTTGCCGCAGGCAGGCCTGCTTGGGAGGATGCCGGCGCACAGTTTGTGGAAGATGTTGTTCCTTTCGAGCACGCAAAGCTTCGTCTTTTAAATGGCAGTCATTCTACTTTTGCCTATCTAGGGCGACTCATCGGCTACGATTACATTCATCAGTCAGTGTCGAATCAGAGGCTGGTCGCGCTCGTTCGTCATCAGATGTTCAATGAAGTCATACCTGGTCTGGCATCGGTTGAAATGGACCTCGGTGAATACTGTCAAACGGTTCTTCGGCGATTCGCCAACCGCACGCTACCCTATACTACGATACAAGTGGCGAGCGATGGTTCGCAAAAGATCCCTCAGCGTTGGCTGCCTGCGATCGCCGCATCCATTGACAATGGCCGGCGTCCGAGGGCGCTTGCCTTCTCTTTTGCTTCATGGGCGCGTTTTCTCGAGGGTAGAGATGATGATGGGCGGGTTTTTCCAATCAATGATCCGGATAGCCGTTGGTTATCGGATAGAACGAAAAAGGATATCGATTCCGAGACCGTTATTCATTGCCTTATTGAGCGATTGGGAGGTATCGCCTCGAATGTTTCCGGGGCAAATCTCTTTCTCGATGATGCTGCATTTTGGCTGGATAGAATGCGCAATTATTCTGTAGCCGATTCTATCCGCGAATTTTCATCGTCATGGGTTTAGACTTGGAGTGATTTTTTGAGTGATATAAACCAGATCCTTGCTCGTTACCGGGTTGTCCCTACGGTGTCCGTGGATAAGTTGGAGCAGGCTGTGCCGGTTGCGCAAGCATTGGTAGCGGGTGGGATACCGATTGCCGAGGTATTGTTCCGTTCTGGCGTGGCCGGTGCCGCAATTCGACGGATAGTCACTGATGTCCCTGGAATGCTTGTTGGTGCGGGTACTGTACTCAATGTGGCACAGGTGGACGAAGCGATAGATGCCGGCGCACAATTTGTCGTGTCACCCGGCATTGACCATGCCATCGTTAAGCATTGCCATAAACAGGGTGTGTTGGTCATACCTGGTGTAATGACACCGACTGAGATCACAATTGCAATAGACCTCGGCCTCCGTCTGCTGAAATTTTTTCCAGCGGAGGCGATTGGCGGTAAAACACTCTTGCGGGCGATAAGCGCACCTTTCTCTCAAATTGATTTCATTCCGACGGGTGGTATCGGCCCGGATAATTTGTCCGGATATCTCGAGAGCGACTGTGTCTTGGCCTGCGGTGGCAGCTGGATGGTCAGACCAGACCTCGTCGAAGCCGGTCGCTTCGAGGAAATCGAGACCCTGTCGCGCCAATCCATGTCAGTAGTCGAATCGTTGAGTAGATGATATGGCACCCGATCTTATCTGCATGGGAGAACCACTGCGGGAATTCACAGAAATCAGCAATAAAGAGGGTGAAAACGTCTATCTCCCGGGTTTCGGTGGAGACATCTCAAACTGCGCGATAGCAGCCGCCCGTCAGGGCTTACGAGTAGGATTGATTACGGCTTTGGGTGATGACAGGTTTGGAGACGATTTCATGGCACTGTGGCACAGTGAGGGCATCGATGTTTCACGGGTACAGAGGTCAGCGAACACCCCAACCGGCGCCTATTTTGTACATCCGAAACCTGACGGGCGTGATTTCACCTATTTGCGCAAAGGATCGGCTGCCAGCCAGATAAAAGCTGAAGATGTCACGGATAATTATATGACCCGGGCCAAGGTTTTTTTCACCTCTGCAATCAGCCAGGCTATCAGTGCCGACGCGCGGCGTGCGGTGTTTCACGCGATAGAAGTTGCGCGCAGTTGCGGACTCCAGGTGGCCTATGACACCAATCTTCGGCTCCAACTATGGCCTCTGGAACTGGCACGCCAGACTATTCATCAGACTGCGGGGTTATGTCATGTCCTCCTGCCCAGCCTTGATGAAAGTATGCAGTTGACAGGGCTGTGTGACCCAGTAGAAATCGCTGACTTCTACCTGCAACTCGGCCCAGAAGTGGTTGCTCTCAAATTGGGTTCAAGGGGCAGTTTGGTGGTCACACGCGAGCGACGGGAATTCATTCCACCGGTTCCGGTCGTGGCCGTAGACGCCACCGCGGCCGGAGACACTTTTGATGGGGCCTTTCTCGCGGAATATACGCTTCATGGTAATCCTTACCATGCCGCACAGTACGCAAACACCGCTGCAGCCCTGGCAACTGCCAGCCTGGGAGCCGTGTCCTCGATTCCTGGGCGATCTCAGGTAATCGGCTTGCAAAAGAGGTGTGAATAGATCCACACTAACTGAGGTTGCGTCTTGGTCGAGAACCGATCCAACCCATACACATCAATGACCAATTAATGAATACAGGCACATATGGTAGTTGGCTGATAGATTTGAATGCCTGTGTTAAAGATTTACCTAAACTCGAAATGCACTTTTTCGATGAAGCATAGTATGGCACGCACTTATTTGTAATCTAATTGTAATATATCTATGTGCAAGTAAGTAATTGAAAATATACAAAATGCCTCAATATAAGCAACAGTAATTAATAAATGGTTGAACCGAGTAGTCATTATTCATGGAGAAAGCATGCGCAAGATCATTGGCCCACTGCTAACCGGATTGCTAATTGTCGGCGTTGGCACGGGTATCTATCTATCAGCAGGAAAACAGTTAAGCCAGTTGGAAAAGGCAACTATCCGAGGGCTCATAGGTTCTGAAAAGCTGGATTTTTTTAATGATCCGAGAGTGATAGAAGCGCTCTCGGATCATGGCCTTGAAATTGAAGTCAAAAAATCGGGCTCTCGAGAAATCGCCACCCGGCATGACCTTAAAAACTGGGATTTTGCCTTTCCTGCGGGAATACCCGCTGCGGAGAAGATAACACGTGGGTATGCAGCGAAAAAAAGCTTCCAGGTGGCCTTTACACCCATGGTAATCGCATCCTGGTTACCGATTGCCGAAATACTCGAAAACAACGGCATTGTGACTAAAAGGGATGGCATCTACTACTTCATTGATATGAAACGCATGCTTCACGTTATCGAACAGGGAAAGCGTTGGACAGATTTAGAACACAATAGCAACTATCAGGCACGTAAATCGATACTGATCAACTCCACTGATATACGACGTTCCAACTCTGCTGCCATGTATCTCGCTCTGGCATCGTATATCTTCAATGATGAGCAGGTGTTAGAGAATAACGAGCAGGCCAATCAATTAACGGATAGATTAGCGAACCTCTATGTCAGACAAGGCTATACAGAACACAGTTCTGCCGTACCGTTCAATGACTATCTGGTAATGGGTATTGGCAAAGCACCAATGGTAATGGCTTACGAGGCGCAATATCTCTATTCCGCCGCGGAAAACAAACTAAGACCGGATATGCGCTTGCTGTATCCAGAGCCAACCATATATACCAAACACGTATTGGTTGCCTTGACCGATGCCGGCGTGAAACTTGGTGAAGTATTGACCACTGATCCCAAACTCCAAAAACTGATGATTGAACATGGTTGGCGAAACGAAGATATTTCTGGTTTTGATGAGTTCATTTCCAAACACAATCTACAAGTTCCAACGAGCCTTGTTAACGTTATCGAACCGCCCAGCTATGAAGTTATTGAATCAACAATTCAAAAAATAGAACAACAACACTACGACGGCGCTCATTGAGTGTTGGAATAATATATATCGAATCTGACAGGAGTACCCCAATGACTGAAACTCAAACACTAGAGCCACCCCAGGTATTGGTTCCTCCGGAGCCTGTTCGGGAAGTCTCGCAAGATCAGGCAATGACAATGGTGCCCGTATCTGATGATGACAAGGCAACACTAAACAAGAAAGTTCAAGAGTTCATCAATTTGGTGTTAAGCCATGATGTCCAGAGTGACGCATTCAAGGCACAAGTTGAATCAATACACACCATGGGTATTAAGGACATCCACGAGGCTGCGAATATGTCGAATCGCTTCCTGGACCGTCCAGTCAATACCATGGGAGAAAATGGTATTTTCGGAGAACGCTCACCGGTAGCAGCCTCCTTGATCGATCTACGAGAAACTGTTGAGGGATTAGATCCTTCTAAACAGGGTGACCTGCTCAGCCCAAGAAAAATACTTGGATTAATACCATGGGGCAGCAAGCTTACAGGCTACTTTCGCCAATATCAGAGTGCTCAAACGCATATTCAAAAAATCATTCAGTCACTTTATAACGGTCAGGATGAGTTGAGAAAGGATAATGCCGCCGTTGAAGTCGAAAAGGGTAAACTTTGGGATACAATGGGCCGTCTGGAACAATATGTATACCTGGGCAAACAGATCGATTCTGAACTTGAGTCTAAATTAGTTCACATTGAAGCCCAACATCCGGAAAAAGCACGAGTCGTACGTGAAGAAATGCTCTTTTATGTCCGGCAGAAGACACAGGATATACTGACTCAGCTAGCTGTATCCATCCAGGGTTATCTGGCATTGGACATGGTACGGAAAAATAATCTGGAGCTCATAAAAGGCGTTGATCGGACAACTACAACAACAGTAAGCGCCCTGCGTACTGCAGTTATGGTCGCACAAGCGCTTAACAATCAAAAATTGGTGCTCGACCAGGTGACCGCAATGAACAAGACCACCAGCGAACTGATCGAAGGCACGGCAAAACAGCTTCGTCAGCAATCGAGTGAAATTCATAAGCAGGCATCATCCGCAATGGTTGATATTGGAGCGCTACAACGCGCATTTGATGACATCTATGTCACAATGGACGAAATGGCCAATTATAAAATAAAGGCAATCGACAACATGAAGCAGTCAATCGATACGCTGACAGGCGCTGTTGACAAGGCTAAAACCTATGTCGACAAGGTTCGTGCGGAAGAGGCCGGGTCGATTGAGGATACGGACAACATCCTTACTGTGCAGTGACTGGAGCATGTATATGAAGGCGTTTCATTTAATTATTCTGTCATTTGTTTTACTGATTTTGTCAGCCTGTACACAACCTATTGAACAGGTGTCGATCCTGGCCGGCTCCGAGTTGAAAGACATCAAGCCCATGCTGGATGAGATCCAGCGGGAAACCGGGATTCAAATCGAATTCCAATTTACCGGAACTCTTGATGGCGCGGAAACGCTCGCCACCGGTCAGCTATATGATATGGGGTGGTTCAGCCATGCCAAGTATCTCTCCCTGCTTGAGGGCAGGGCAGGGGAGAAGATCATCCATGCTGCCGAAAAGCTCATGCTATCACCCGTCATCGCCGGTGTTAAGAAGAGTATTGCTGACCGATGGGGGTGGTGTGACAATCCTTCAGTCTCCTGGAAAGATTTCGCTGACAGAGCATCCAGTGGACAGCTGTCTTATGCAATGACCAATCCCGCATCTTCCAACAGTGGTTTCTCGGCCACGGTAGGTGTACAAAGCGCGCTTGCCGGCGGTGAGACCTTGCAACCGGAAATGATCGATAGTGAGGCGATGAAGGGTTTCGCCAAGGGACACAGGCTTACCGCGGGATCTTCCGGTTGGCTGGCGGAAAAATATATGGCGGAGCAGGGCAGGGTGGACGCTATTTTCAATTACGAAAGTGTCTTGCTCGGTATGAATGAATCTGGTCATCTGCGTGAGACACTCTGCTTGATCTACCCACCAGAAGGTGTCATAACCGCTGATTATCCCCTGTTGCTACTGAACAAAAACAAGACTTCTGCATATACCAAACTTATAAGCTACTTTAAGCGTCCAGAGGTGCAAAGGCGGTTGATGGCTGAGACTGCCAGACGACCCGTAGCGCCTGAGATTGGTCTCGACAAGCGATTTCCTAATTCCATTGTGATGGAGCTGCCTTTCCCCGGGAAAGTCGAGACAGTGGATCAGATCCTGACCACATACCTGGACAAGCAAAGGGCACCGAGTACGTCGATTTTTGTATTGGATCTATCGGGATCGATGCGGGGTGAAAACCTGGACCAACTTAAACAAGCCATGAGAAACCTGGCCGGTGCCGATAAATCCATTACAGGGAAATTCGCCAGGTTTCGCGCGCGCGAGCAGGTTATCGTCATCCCATTTAGCAACCGGCCAATGCGTAGCCAGTCATATGAGATAGCTTCAGGCGTGGGCAACGATCCCGCTCTTCAAGACTTACGTAGGGCTGTTGACAGCCTTACCGCTAATGGCGGCACAGCCATCTACGACGCACTTGCTCGCGCCTATAAAACCGCATCCCAGGCCAGGGAACACGATCCAGATCGCTTCTACTCTATTGCACTGCTTTCTGACGGCAAAAATACGCAAGGAGATACGTTCCATCAGTTTCGTGAAATCTACAATAAAAATCACGATGATTATGCCGGCATTCCAACCTTCCCGATCATCTTTGGCGGTGCTGATAAGCATGAAATGATATCACTCGCTGAATTGACTGGCGGAAGAGAGTTTGATTCCACTAAGCAAAGCCTTGCCCAGGTCTTCAAGAAGATCCGAGGGTATCAATAATGCCTAAATCCTGGCTGTTCTATCTCTACAGCACCGGTAATATTCTTGGCTCTGCACTGGGTCTAGTCGGCCTGGTACTGTTTTTTTTCGGAATTATCAATGACTATTGGACATTGATAGTATTAGGTCTCTACGTTGTAGGCTACCGATTGGCGCCCAAGCACGCAAATATACATCTTGATACAAAATTAGCCAAGGAGGACGAACTCAAGGCTGCAGAAAAACTGGTCAAACAATCGATTGACCATATGTCCGCACCTGCCGCAGAAGCGCTATCAAG
>NATV01000052.1 GCA_003094535.1 gamma proteobacterium symbiont of Ctena orbiculata
AGAAAAAAGGGGTCAGTACCCTTTGCCTTACTGAATAGTTATCCTTCGGGCGTTATCTCCTGAACCGACCTTTACACTTCCGTGCATTTCAGTTTGATCGAGAAAAAGCGATTGATTAAAGGGTACTGATTAAAGGGTACTGACCCCTTTTCTTCAAGGGTACTGACCCCTTTTCTGTGATGGATTTCGCACCTGTATTTGCAGAAATTACGGCACTTGGAGATAGTTTGAGGAATGTGCTCTTAATGATGCTTGCCGCAATTGTGACAGTTACTGTCGTTCTTTTCGAATGGTTGATTCACAAGCGCTTGCGACAGCTTTCCGACGCCGCTGTCCAATTGACGCATGGTGATTATGACGCCTATTTACCCAAAAAGAATGGTGATGAAATTGGTGATTTGGTAGGTAGTTTCATGGCCATGCGGAATGCATTGCATGCCTATTATTCACAATTGAAGGGAGAGATTGACAGCCATCGTCACACTGCCGCTGCCCTAAAAGAGGAGAAAGAGCGTGCAACATACCAAGCCACGCATGATTCACTCACTGGTCTTGTTAATCGTCATGAATTCGAACATCTTCTCAGTGATGCATTGAAGGATGCTCAACATTATGAAGACGAACATGCATTACTTTATATGGATTTAGACCAGTTTAAGATCGTAAACGATACCTGTGGTCATATTGCAGGGGATGCCCTGCTTCAGCAACTGAAGATCATCCTGCAAGATCAAATGAGACGTCAAGATACGCTAGCAAGACTGGGAGGGGATGAATTTGGAGTGCTCTTGAAATACTGTGATTTGGAAAATGCAGTCAAGGTTGCCAAAACTCTTTTGCGAACCATCCAAGAGTTTCATTTCACATGGGATGGTAAAACATTTTCCATTGGCGTCAGTATTGGTGTTGTATGTATCGAGAAGCAGAGTAGAGACATAAACTATTTGCTGAGTGCCGCTGATTCTGCATGCTACATGGCAAAAGATAATGGACGCAATCGTGTGCAAATCTACCAAAGGAGCAATAAAGAACTAACCAAACAGAAGGGAGAAATGCTATGGGTAACAAAATTGGTCGAGGCCATGGATATGGAGAAGTTTGAACTCTACAGCCAATCCATTATTGCTTTAGAGCCTTTAGAGAATGAGCCCATTTACCAGGAAATTTTACTACGCCTTCGTGAAGACAATGATAATATTACACCTCCCGGCGCTTTTATTCCTGCAGCAGAACGCTACAACCTGATCACCTCACTGGATCGCTGGGTTGTTAAGAAAACTTTTCAGTTCCTCAAAGAATGGACTAGTGACAGAGAGATTATTTTATCCATCAACCTATCAGGCCCCACTCTCGATGACCAAAGATTACTGGATTATATAGAGAGTTGCCTAAGACATAACGAGGTAGCTGGCCAGCAACTTTGTTTTGAAATCACGGAGTCCGCTGCAGTGATATCGCTTTCATCTGCAAAGCATTTTATGGGGCGATTGAAATCCTATAATTGCAGTTTTTCTCTAGACGATTTTGGTAGTGGTATGTCTTCATTTAGCTATCTGAAATCCCTGCCTGTCGACTACCTAAAGATCGATGGCTCTTTTGTCCGGGATATTATGAGTGACTCAGTTGATCACGCAATGGTCAATGCCATTAATCAGATAGGACATACCATGAAACTAAAGACCATTGCGGAATTTGTAGAAACTCAACAGATTTTCAATCAATTAAAAATACTCGGTATTGACTATGCTCAGGGATTTTATATTCATAGACCCTCACCGATAACCAGTCTCATTCAATGATGTTATGCATTATTCTATAGTTCCGGCTCCATTGTTCGATGACTTGACGATCCACCCAGGCGGCGGGCGTCATAGGAGCGTGGGATCGATAAGGATACTCATAAATTGTATTGGTACCAATCCCTTGTTGGGTGTCCCCTTTTTTTCGTGTGCGTTCATAAATTAAACTTCGGGGTGGGTGTCTTTCTAGTCTTGGGGTGATCAGTATGGTCAATCAACCAAAAGAGGGTTTATACTACACGATACATTTTAAAATCGAATAGGGATATCATCAAAAAGCTGCTATTGGTTTCTGTATCTTTTGCATATGTTCTTCTTACTGGATGCGACAATGATAAGGACTCTCAACACACTTCTGAGCAATCTCCACTGGTTGGTCTATGGATGACACATTCTTGTGAGCAAGTTGAAGGTATAGAGGCCGGTATGCCTCAGCTATGGGCAAAGGGAGAGTATGAGTTTACAAGTTTTGGGACTATCTATTTCGAATCCAAGGCATACTATGACGCAGACTGTACACTGCCACACACTACAGTTGTAGATCCTGTACCTGTACACCTCTACGAACCTGTCACCTATCAGGATCTCGGAGAGAAAATGTTACAGGTGGGTATAACTGGCAGGGGCATTTTTATCGAGATGACCTTTGATGGAGAAAGGTATCCTGCCGATGCTTTTTTTTTACAATTAACCAAGACAGCTTATATTTCTCGGAGGTACTTGTCTTTGAAGCACTTAGATTCGGTACTGAGATGTATAGCTCGATGGATATTGATTTTGAAACCTGTCTGACCCGTTCTTAAAGCGTCAATGACAAACCAGCCGGGTGTTTTGTTCAACCTACTGACAATAAAGACAAACAGACTAAAGCCAATAGACATACAGTAGATACAGGCACACGTAGCTTTGGGGTGGGTGTCTTTCTGGTCTGTAATGTACATAAGGCTAACGGAATTTCCTAAATTGTGGCGGATTCATCATGAAGCCTGTGGCAGGCGTTTCATAATTGCCTGATCAACTCAGTTAGTCTAACAGTGTAATTCTGGGTCCGGAATTTTAGGCCCTGGAGTTGGAAGCAGCAGACAGAAACAATCACAGGGACTCGGAAAGATGTGGGATTTAAAGGTAATACAGCGTGTAGAAGCGCTACTGGCTGTATCATTGCTGGCGGTTGCGAACTTTGCCCAAAGCGCCATGCCCGTCGGCATACCGGATCCGGCCAGCAGTGTCCCGGCTGCGATTATGCCAACCCTGCCCTCATCTGACTCGCAAATCCCAGCATTTCCATACGATCCGATCAATATGCCGACACCGCAATGGGCAGATCGTGCCAATCAATACTATGTCGACTCATCATCAGCCGATTGTGATGACGCATCGAACGATGGGCGTGGCAACCCGACCACCCCAAGGTGCTCCCTACCGGGTTTGCGGGGTACCACCTGGAGTTTGAATCCCGGTGATCAGCTCTTCATCGCAGGGAACGGCGCCAGATACGGCAATGCACAGCATGTTGAAAGAGCGGATATGCCGGGTACGGCAACCGACCCAATCTGGATAATCGGTGCTGGAGAGAGACTGCCCGAACTGAATTTTGAAAGGTTTTCATGGCAAAGAGGACGTCATGTAATATTTGATTCCGTCCATTTCCGCTCCCCAGAAGACAATTTTCGCATGAGATGGAGCGACGCCACCGGACCTATTGAGTACTTCACTTTCAGAAGCGTCGATTGTTCTGGCTCGGAAGGCACCCACTCAAACGCGTCCCGCCGTTGCTTCTCTTTGGGTGGTAGCAGCAGCAACATTCTGCAATTTGTGGTTTTTCACGATATCGACATTTGGGGTCTCGGTCGCTGGCAGGATGACCGGAGAACTTCTAGAGACCTGCTCGGTATTCAATTGCAGAAGTGGAGCCGGTACGTTTGGGTATTGGATAGCAGGATTCGTAACATCCAGGGTGACTCCATCATGTGCGGCAACTCCAACTGGTGGGATTTTGACCGGGCATCCAGACCTCACTATCTCTATATCGGCGGTTCAGAGTTCTACGAGAACTATGAGAATGGTTACGACCAAAAAGGGTGTTACCATGTGGTCTTTTCCGAGAACCATGTCCACGACATCTACAACTCACAGAAACCGGCCAACGCCACCGCAATTATCACCGAACAGGACAGTGAAGGCGACGTTGGCGGTAAATTCACCTGGTTCCTTAACAACCTGGTTGAGAATGCGGGTACCGCGTTTCGTTCCAGTGCCACCACTGACGATGCCTTCATCTGCATACTGGGCAATGTGGTCAGAAATATCGACAGCGCCGCCCTCTCATTCACGCAAAGATGTTATTCAGGGGGCAGTAACGGTCAAACCTGTCCGGAAGGTCTGGTGTTCGCGCAGAATACCGTCGACTGCAATTTGAAAGCGACCGGGGTCAGCAATACACAGAACCCGGTAGGCAGTAATCAGGTAGTCGAAATCGATGGCAATATCTTCTACAACTGTATCGACGGTGGAGAAGGATCCACCCAAAACTGGGAGAGCTTCTCTGAACAGCCGCTCTACCTAAAGCATGTCAATAATGTGGATTATCG
This sequence comes from gamma proteobacterium symbiont of Ctena orbiculata, assembly GCA_003094535.1. Classification (GTDB taxonomy): domain Bacteria; phylum Pseudomonadota; class Gammaproteobacteria; order Chromatiales; family Chromatiaceae; genus Thiodiazotropha. The sequence continues at coordinate 4,391 of NATV01000052.1, forward strand.
TGTCAGCGGCGGCGATGTGACACTTAACACCAGACGCTTTGACGTGCTGGAAAACAACCTGCTCAACACGCCGCCACTGATTTCCACCGGAGACAGTATCTATAACCTGCTCGATGGATCGCCAGCGGCTAACCTGGTAGAACAACAAAACTCAGCCTATAACAGCTTCAGCGCTATGTATGGACTGGATATCCGAAAGGACCGAATGGGCAATAGTTGGACGTCAACCAGTACGATCAATGCCGGTGCCAACCAGGGCGATATTGTTGTGACACCCTCATTGGCGCCGCCCTCAGCTCCTATCCTGCTGGTTAATTAAAAAATTGTTATCTGATGTATCGGGCTGAGTGGCCGTTGTTGTTCAAAGAGCTGATTCGATGAGGACAACCATAAATTGTATCGGTATCAATTCCTCTTCTTTATCAGCAAGCCTGCTAAGTCATAGTTAGCCGATAACAACGCAATGCTGAGCGTTGACCTCGTTGCCAACCCATATTCTGTTCCTTGGCGAAAACAAAACCAAAAAGCAAAAAGGGGTCAGTACCCTTAACCAAGTACCCTAACCATAACCAAAAAGGGGTCAGTACCCTTTACCTAGTACCCTTTACCTCTTTACCTTACAGAATAGTTATCCTTCGGGCGCTATCTTCGGAACCGACCTTTACACTTCCCTGCTTTTCAGTCTAATCACAAAAAAAAGCGACCGACTAAAGGGTACTGACCCTTTTCTTTTTTTTCTCTCCTCCTCCCCCTTTTCCACATTTAATAGCCTAAGGGTTCTTCCATTAATATGATCTGTATAGACGCCGCCAAGGCAGACTGGTCGGCTTTAACACATTCCCATTCGCTTTGGTCAACTCAATCTCATAAGCATCCGCCAGATTCTTCTCATTAAGCACCTCTTCTGCCGCGCCTTCAGCAAGCGTCATCCCCTGATGCAAAAGCTGCAACCGATGACAGTAGTGCGCCGCCAGACTGAGGTCATGCAGCACAACAATCACCGAGTGCCCACTCTCACAGTGTTGGCTCAACAGGTTCATGACATCGAGCTGATGGGCAGGATCGAGGGCGGAGACAGGTTCGTCCGCCAGCAGGATGTCGGGCTCGGTGACCATGGCGCGGGCTAGCAGCACCCGGGCCTGTTCGCCGCCGGAGAGGGTGTTGAAACTGCGCTCCCGGAAGTCCAGCAGGTCGGTGTGGCAGATTACCCGCTCGATGATCTCCCGGTCCACTTCTCCCACGGATTGCCAGGGCTCCAGGTGGGGAGTGCGGCCGAGTTCGATGATCCGCTCCACGCTCATGGGCCAGGCGATCTCGCTCAGTTGCGGCAGGTAGGCGATACGCCGGGCCCGCGCTGGGTGGGGGAGGGATCCGACCCCTTGACCGTTGAGGGTGAGCTCACCGGCGTCTGGCTCGATCACACCGGCGAGGATGCGCAGCAGGGTGCTCTTGCCCGCGCCGTTGGGACCGATCAGGCCCAGCATCTCCCCCGGTTGCAGTGTCATATCCACACCCTTCAGGATCGGCCGCTGCCCGCGACTGAGGGAGAGCGCTCTGCCGTACAACAGACTCATATGCCCCGCCCTCTGTGGTGCAGGATCAGCCAGAGAAAGAAGGGGGCGCCGATGAGGGAGGTGACCACGCCCACCTTGATCTCGCCCTGTACCGGCAGCAGGCGGACCCCCATGTCAGCGAGCATCAGCAGCAGTGCGCCGCCCATGGCGCTGGGGACCAGCAGGCGGCTGGGCTGGTAGCCCACCAGGGGTCGCAGCAGGTGGGGCACCACCAGGCCGATGAAGCCGATGGCGCCGGTGACCGAGATGGCCGAGCCCACCGCCAGGGCGACGGCGAGAAAGAGGCGTCTTCGTAGGTTGGGCAGGTCGGCGCCCATGGAGCTGGCAGTCTCTTCCCCCAGGGTGAGGAGGTCGAGGGGGCGGCCCTGACGCCACACCAGCAGCCAGCCCGGCAGGGTGCCGGGGAGGAGAATCCACAGCTCGTTGCGGCTGACATTGGCCAGGGAGCCGAGCATCCAGAGGGCGATCTCCTGCACCGCGTAGGGGCTGGGGGCGAGGTTGAGCAGCAGGGAGACCAGGGCCAGGGCGAAGGCGTTGACCGCGACCCCCGCCAGGATCAGGGTGAGGGTGCCCCCGTCGCGACCGGCCAGGAGGTAGGTGGTAAGGGTCGCCAGCAGGGCCCCCGCCATCCCCCCAAGCGGCAGGGCGTAGGCGAAGAGACCGGCGACGCCGAAGTAGAGGGTGATCACGGCACCCAGGGCCGCGCCGCTGGCGCTGCCGACCAGGCCGGGGCTGGCCAGGGGATTGCGCAGCAGGGATTGCATCACCGCGCCGCAGAGGCCGAGGGAGGCCCCGGCCAGCAGGGCGACCAGGGTTCTCGGGATGCGCAACTCGGTGAGGATCAGGCTGTAGACGCCGGGCTTTTCGCCAAGACTCTCTTTCAGCGCCTGCAGCAGGGGCAGGGATTGGTTGCCGGTGGCCAGAGAGAGCAGGGCGGTGAGCAGGATGGCGCTGGCGAGGGAGAAGAGCAGCCGGTTTTGTCGGATCGCGGCGATCATCAATCCCCCTCCCTTGCCTCGCGTAACAGTTCCACCGCCTCGGCCAGCATCGGGCCGGGGCAGATCCAGTACTTGTAGGGTATCTCCCGCAGCGGTCGCTGCGCCAGCAGGCGTTGCAGGGCGGGGTGGCCTAGCTGCCTCTCCGCCAGGGAGTCGCCCGTCTTCGTATAGGCGGAGGTGAAGAGGGTCTCGGGTTGCCAGAGCAGGATCTCTTCCAGCGGGACAGGTGCGTAGCCCTCGACCCCGTGTTGCGCGGCCAGGTTGTTCCAGCCCGCGAGGCGTAGGGCTTCGTCCTGCAGGGTGCCGCTACCGCTGGTGTAACCCCGGGGTTGGTAGAAGATCGCCGTGGGAGAGGGTTTAGCGCTGTCCGGGAGATGTGACTGTAGTCGACGCTGCATCCCTGCAATCAACGATTCTCCCCGGGAAACTTGTCCCAAACGAGCCGCCAGCTGGCGAATATCGGCGACGATATCCTCGAGGCGGTGGCCGAGGAAGAGCTGATGCAGTGTGTAGCCCAGCTGCTCGAGGGTCGTGCGCAGGCGCGGATTGGTATGGGGCGTGACCAGAATCAGATCGGGTTCGAGGCGGATGATCTCCTCGGCCCGGGCATGGTTCACCGGGTACCGGGCAGCCTGTTCGGCGACGAAAGAGCTTGCCGGCTCGGTGGCGAGGTGGCTGACCGAGGCCACCTGCCTGGGGTCGGCCAGCAACAGCAGCAGCTGATCGCTGCAGAGGTTGACTGAAACCACACGGCGAGGGGGCATCTCTGTCGCTGCCGCCAAAGAGGTCAGCAGTAGCAGAAATAGTCCGATCGCCGTGGGTCTCATGCTCACTCGAATTGATAGTTGAGGGCCAGCCAGAGGTTTCTCTCCGGTGCGGGGAAGAAGGCGGCCTGTTGGTTGAAGCTGGCATCGAAGCCGGCGCTGCCGGAGTTGGCGTACTCCTTGTCAAAGAGATTGTCTATCCGCAGGCTCAGGTGCCAGGGTCCATGGCGATAGTGAGCGCTCACATTGGTCACCCCGAATCCGGGAAGGCGTGCCAGTGCGTTGCTGAAATCGCCGCCGACAATGCGCTCGCTGGTGAATATGGTTTCGCCCACCAGGCTCCATTGGGGTGAAAGCCGCCAGTCACCGCTGAGGCGGGCCGAGCGGGCCGCCACCAGGGGGATGCGGTTGCCCTTGAAGGCGCCGTCGGTGATAGTCGGATCGGTATAGCTGAGACTACCGCTGAGGCTCAGGGCGGGATGGACCTGCCAGCTGCTCTCCAGGGTAACCCCCTTGCGCCGGGTCTCATCCAGGTTGGTATTGACGAATCCCGAGGCGTCGAAGCTGATCTCGTCCTCCAGGTCGAGGCGGTAGAACAGCAACAGGGCGCGCAGAGCGGGCCGCTTCCACTCGACACCCGCCTCATAGGAGATGCCCATCTGGTTCTCGATACCCACGGGCTGGCCGAAGAGCACATTGGTATGTTCATCCACGGTGGCGAAGCGGTAGTTCTGATCGAGCCTGACAAAGAGGCGCAGATCCTCAGTGGGGGTGAAGTTAAAGCCGAGGGCGGCAGCGTTGACGCTGTCATCCAGTTTGTCGGTCCCACTGCCGCTGTCGATTTCGTTCTCGACCTCTGCATGGCGGTATCCCACCGTGGTCGAGGCCCAGCCGGTGATGGGTGCCGTCAACTGCAGATAGCAGGCGTCCACCGACTGGTCCAGCAGCTGCGGGCCGAAGCTGGTCTGCAGCGCGTAGTCGGTACGCTCCAGGTCGGCGCCGCCGGTGAAGGTCGCCTCTCCAGCGGCGAAGGGAAAAATGGCGATGAAGCGGGGATTGAATCCCAGGACCTCCCGATCCTGGGTGGATACCGAGTCCTGCGTGGTGCGGAAGCTGGTTTGAAAACTACGCTGATCGTCGCGCCGGGTGAGCTCCCCCTCGAAAGACCAGTAGCCGCCCAGCTCCTGGCGTATACCGATACGGCTGATATCCGATTCCAGATCGCTGAAGTCTCCGCTATAGGCGGCAACCGACTGCCTGCGATCCTCCTCAATCTCCGATAGGAAGAGAGAGCCCGGTAGCTGCTGGTAGTCATCCACTTGTTGATGCTCTACAAAGACCTCACCCTGCTGGTGCCGGTAGTCGAGGCGCAGGCTATAGTCGTCCCGCTCGGTTCGGTTGTTCTCCCGGTAGTTGTCGCTCTCACGGTGTCTGGCGGAAAGATGGTAGGCGAATCCGTTCGCCAGCCGGTTGCCGAGATCGGCGTAGAGATCGTAACCATCATAGCTGCCGACGCCGGCGGCAAGTCTGGCGCTGAACGCGTCCGCCCGTCGGGTGATGATGTTGACCAGGCCGCCCACCGCCTGGTTGCCATAGAGGGTGCCGGCACTGCCCTGGACGATTTCTATGCGTTCGACCCGGCGCAGGTCGATGCTGTTGAGGTCGGGCGCGGCCCGGTCGCCGCTGTTGTTAAGGCGTCGGCCATCCACCAGGATCAGGGTGTTAGCCCCTGCATTGGGACCGAAGCCGCGCATATCGATGGTTGCCTTGCTGCCGTCGCCGTAGAGGCTGGTGAGCTGAATGCCGCTATGGCCGCTCAGCAGCTGCAACAGGTTGTGGGCAGCGCTCTGCTCGATCTCCTCCCGGGTGATGACGCTGATAACCGAGCTGGTCGAAGGATTCATCTGGTCGGTCCGCGAAGCACTGACCAGGATCGAGGGCAGCTCTGTCGCTTCGGTCAAACGGGGGGGAGATAGAAAGAGGGGAATACTGGCGCATGCCAGCAGTGGTATTGCTAATCGTTTCATTGGTTCTCCATGGGACGCACACCCGCGTCGTCGAGGTGGATGGGGTGCGAAGGCCGGTATCCGGACTCACAGACTGGTGGGGTCACCCGACACCGGCGCCTTCCCATGCACATGGAGTGTGTTCACAGTGGCCAATTGCGGTGTCTTGATCTGCTTACCGTTGCGGGGGCAGTGCAGGTTTCTCACCTGCTTCCCGTTTACCCCATTGGGCGGCTGTGCCGCAGCGGGGCTGTCCCGTCATGTTCGACGGGCACCTTCAGCAGGCGGGAAACTACAGGGATGTTGTAGGAAAATCAAGGTTATTGGGTAACCTGTTCAGCTTTTTCCCTATTCACGAGCTGATTTGGATTCTGCTGTTTCGCCTTTCGGATAGTGGGTCTGAAGTATGCTTGCAACAGGGATATCCCAGGACAATCCCGGATCGGGAGCGGCGGTTTTCCTCGCCAGTACGGCGATACTCTGATTTATCGGTATCAGATGTACTTTTGAAGTGGTTTGATCATGGGATAGGGAGAGGATTCGACCCGGTGTCCCTTCCTTCGATTCCAATATCTCGAATCCGGTTCTTTCATTCAGCAGGGTTTTGAATGTCTCCTTGGAGTAGCGCCAAAAGTCCCAGGGCAGTTCGTGAGGTGGAACGGTTGGATGAGTGGATATATAGAGCAGTCCACCGGGCTTCATAATTCTGTTGATTTCAAGTACCGCTTTCCACGGCATCGCAAGATGCTCAAACAGCGATACCGAGAATACGGCATCGAAGTGCCCGGCGGGGAGATGGGATGAGAGTGTATGGACGTCGCCCACCAGGTCGACGTTATCGCCTTCATGGATATCGAGGCCCGTATAGTCGACCCCGGGCCGGAAGACGTTTCGCCAAACCACCCCGGTCACATTTCGCGACCCGATTTCAAGCAGCGTCGCCCGGGGCATTTCGTTGACGGAAGCGATGAAGCGATTGAAAACCTGGTAAAAGGGGTCTGTGTCGGTTTTTCTCTTAAACGGGACCAGTAACCAACTGACGCCGGTGAGCAGGGTCGTGGTGATCAGGTAGACGATAAGGTTTGCGAAGCCGTTTTCGCGAATATAATGGGGTATCTTTTTAAGTTGACTTGATATTCTCATGTCCCTGTCATGCCACGAGACGGGCCGTGGCGCGTAATCCTTAGGTTTGATTGGTTAGAATATATCATGATTGTCTATCTTCATGGACTCAACAGCGCGGGCAGTTCCGGCAAGGCCGCAGTGTTGCGGGCGTCGCTTCCGGAACTGCAGATCATCAGCCCCACCTATCCCGCCCATACGGCGGCGAAGGCGGTGGAGCGACTCACGGATAGCCTGCTGCCGCTGCTTGAAGAGGATCGCCACGCGGACGAGCCCCGCCTCATGGTGGGCAGTTCCATGGGGGGGTTCTACGGCGACTGGCTGGCGCGACGGTTGCATTTCCACCATCTGGTGATGATCAATCCCGCCCTGGTGCCCTGGGAGCTGCTGCTGCAGGTGGTGGGTTGGCAGTACAACCAGGCCCAGGACGAGCGCTACTATCTATCGCCGGAGATGGTCGCCGCGACCCGGGAATATGCCGTGGAGCCGGGTCCGGATGGGGTGCCCACGACCCTGCTGCTCGACAAGGGTGATGAACTGATCGACTACCGGATCGCCGAGGGTCGCTATCGCGGCATCGGTGATATTCACTGCTTCGAGGGGGGGAGTCACACCTTCGAGCATATGGAGGAGGCGGTGGGGATCATTGCCGGGATCCATCGCTCGTTGGAAGATAGTAATAAGAAGTCCGCAAATGAACGCGAATGAACGCAACTATTTATCTTGCTTCTTTCCATGCGCCTTTGTGGTAATTGATTCGGAAGTTAAACAGTAACGCGAGGTAGGAGTTCCGAAGCCGGAACCTGGGAACTAGGTAAAACACTTACAGAGCGGAGGTGACTGGTATGCCTCTTTCGCAGCAGCGGCAGGGATGCCGCGGTAGTCCCGTCAGCACAAGGATGTGCTGTTGGGGCGGCAGAGAAAGAGGCATACCAGTCACCTCCGTGCTGCAGGTTTTGTACGCTAAGCAAAACAGCAATGTGTAGTACGAGATCTCATGCTGGGGTCAGTT
>NATV01000053.1 GCA_003094535.1 gamma proteobacterium symbiont of Ctena orbiculata
GGTGACGATATCGCCGCTTCTGTAATCGCTGCCGCGAAGGGTTGGCGGCAGACTCAGGCCATGGCGACTGAAAAAGACCTGCAGGTTGGGTACCCGCCGGTGATCGATGTTGCTGTCTGTCCCGGTCAGGCCCCAGATCCGTCGCGAAGGATAGGCGTCGAAGTTAGCGGCCATATCCTCGTGCACAAGTTGCTGCAAGTCTATTTCCAAAGCGCGATATGAGCGGATCAGAACGTCGGTGCAGACACCTATGTTGTTTGGTACATCGCCCCCCGGATAGGTGATGGTGAGGTAGGAGCCGTCGTACCGGACACTATGCTTTGTGCGTTCCAGCGCCGCGGAGACGAGCCTGTCCTCGAACTCTCCAGCACGGCAGTATACGGACAGCTGGATCAAAAGTATGGCTAGTGTCAATTTTGACATTCACCAATGCTATCAAAATGTAATCAATTTATCGCGTAAAGAAAAAGCGGCATCCATGCCGACATTTGAAATGGGGAATTTGGTGTCGGTTCTTAGGTTAATGAGAGCTTGTCAGCGCTATTTTTTGATAAGTCCAACGATAAATAACAGTATTGCAGCACCTGCGACAGCTGTGATCAGCGAGCCGAGCAATCCGTTTATGGAGAGCCCGAAGAGGCCAAAAACCCAGCCGCCGATGACGGCACCGATCACACCGACAATAATGTTGCCAAGCAGTCCATAACCACCACCTTTCATCAGAAGACCGGCTAGCCAGCCGGCTATAGCACCTATTGCCAGGAAAATGAGTAGAGAGGTCAGATCCATTTATAGACTCCGCTGCTTACTTTGAATGGGGTAAAATTCCTTATACGTTTTACAGACCGGATGTCGTTTGTAAACAAACAGTCAGCGCATTAGCAATAAAGCGAATTACACATTGGGCAACTCGCACCCGGAGTCTATCAAATGCTCATGCATGACTTTAGTGGGTAATTGATAACGTTTGTAAAATAAAGCATGAAAAACATAAGGCGTCAGCTGCCTCCGCATCCGCCGCAACCGGCACAACCTCCGCATCCGCCTCCTCCTCCCGAGTTCCTGCCGCCGCCTGAACCAAGCCACCTCATCACCCGGTAGAGGATGTAGATGCCGAAAATCAGTTTCAACCAGAACCAGATGTCGGTATCCGACAGGTCGTCGCTGCACGATATGAGGAACAGCGGCAGCGTGACGATGAGTAACAGGTTGGTGACCAGCGGAGATGGCCGTGGAATCAGCCAGCGCCTTGCCGTATTGACACGAACATAGGATTCGACGGCATCGAAGCGCTTGTCGACCGATGGCCAGATATCCGCAGGTGGTGGGCGCTTGAAAGTCTCCCGATAACGTTCGAGGGTGAATGCATATTGATCCCTGAATCGCTGTTGCTCGCTATTGCCGCCCCTGGTCGGCAGATGGTGCAGTTCGACTCCCAGTATCCCATTGCACAGCCCGTCCCAGTAGGACCGGGTATAGGTCAGATGCAGATGCCAGGCCTGATCCACCTCATCGGAGGGGGTTACCTCCTTGCGAGAGATGACAGCGAGATAGATGAAGCGCTTGTATTCGGCGATGACCCGTTGCGTATACTCAAGCGACCAGTTGTTTTCCCGCGCCAGGCGTTTGCTGAAGCTCAGCCTGGCCCCATCGTCGTCAATCTGAAATGATTCGATTTTGTTCCATAGTTTGTGATCGTCCATAGAAGATCTCACTGATTACAGGTTAACGCTCTATGCCAAACCATAGGGTATGGGCCGATGCCCGTTATTGGTACCATAGTTACTTGGCTTGTCCCGGTCGTCAAATCCCTTAGGTATTGCCATGCAAAGCGACGAAATTGATCAGCTCATCGGTTTTTGGTTTTCCGACCGGGTCAAGCCGCTGCATTTCAATTCAACCGCGGCATTCGATGAGGAGATAAGGGATCGCTATTTCGCCCTTTGGCAGCGGGCGGAAAAGGGTGGCCTGGAACACTGGAAAGCGTCTAAAGAGGGCTGCATCGCGCTGGTAATTCTACTCGACCAGTTTCCGCTGAACATGTTCCGCGGTCGTGCCGAGGCGTTTGCCACCGAAGCGCAATCGCGGGACGTTGCCGGCCACGCCATCGAGGCCGGCTTCGACAAACAGATGCCCGCTGAATGGCGGGCATTTCTCTACCTGCCGTACATGCATAGCGAGTCTCTATCCGATCAGGAGAGATCGGTTGTGCTGTTTGAATCGGCAGGACTGAAGGCGAACCTGAAATGGTCGAAACACCATCGGGAGTTGATCCGGCGTTTCGGGCGTTTTCCCCACAGGAATGAGATCCTGGGACGCGAGAGTACAGCAGACGAGATCGGCTATCTGCAATCGGATCAGTCCTTTACCGGTTGAGTAACCCGGTAGGGTTTCCGTCGGTTGCTCAGCAGTCCAGTGCAACTAACGCCCAAATGATTTCATTATGGCCGGCGTTACCGGCGCAAAATGGTCGATCTCCATGCTGAATGATCCGCGGCCATGGGTTGCGGAGCGCAGTTCCGTGGCATAGCCGAACATCTCTGATAGCGGCACCTGATTGCGGATTGCCTTTATCTGACCGGGCTTGTCCGAGACGGCATCGATTTCGGCCCGTCGATTGGCCAGCTGTGCCAGAACATCGCCCAGATGCTCTTCGGGTGTGAGAACCTCGCACCGTACGACCGGTTCCAGCAACACCGGTATCCCTTTCTCCAGGCCATTGCGCAGTGCCATACCCGCCGCTACCTGGTAGGCCAGGGGATTGGAGTCCACTTTGTGCTCTGAACCGTCGATAAGCACCACTTTGATATCGGTTACCGGATAGCCGCCGATCACCCCGCTTCGAGCCGCTTCTCGGATGCCTTTCTCCACCGCGGGGATATAGGCGGCGGAGAGGGCGTTGCCGCTGATTTTATTTTCGAAGAGCAGGCCGCTGCCGGTGTCTCCCGGGAATATGTCGACGACAACATGGCCATATTGACCATGACCACCGGTTTGTCTGACGAAAAGTCCCTCCACTGCCACGGCCTTCTGGGTGACGGTTTCCTTATAGGCGACCTTTGGATTGCCCGTGCGCACATTGACCCCTTGTTCGCGCTTTAACCTCTCCAGCAGGACCTCGAGATGAAGTTCACCCATGCCGGATAGAATGGTCTGTCCTGTCTCATCGTCGCTCACCGCCTTGAAGGTTGGATCGTCTTCCGCAAGATTGTGCAGGGCGTCGGCCAGGCGCTCATGATCCTGCGCGGTGACCGGCGCCACCGTAATCTTGATCACCGGATCGGGAAAGCTGATCGATTCGAGGAGGATCGGCTGTTGCGGATCGCAGAGGGTATCCCCGGTCACTGCATCCTTCATCCCCAACAGGGCGGCGATGTCGCCGGCGTGGATGGCATCGATATCCTCCCGGTGCTCCGCATACATCCTTTCCAGGCGTCCAACCCTTTGATTGCGTTTGTGGCGGGGATTGAGCACACTGGAGCCCGACCTCAGGCAGCCCGAGTAGACGCGCGCGTAGCAGAGACGCCCGGCGTAGGGATCGGTGACGGTCTTGAAGATGAGTGCGCCGAGGGGTTCGTCGTCGCTGGGAGAGCGCAGGACAGGTTCACCGCTCTGCGGATGACTACCCTTGGTCTCGCCGATATCGAGGGGAGAGGGCAGATAGCGGACCACGGCATCCAGCAGGGGTTGCACACCCCTGTTTCTCAGTGCGCTGCCGCAGAGCACCGGTACCATCAGGCCGTTCAGCGTCGCGCGACGCAGCGCGGCATGGATACTGGTCTCGTCCGCCTCTCCGCCTTCCAACCACAGCGAAAGCAAGTTGTCATCCGCTTCGGCAAGCCGTTCGATCAGCGCTGCACGGGCAGTCTCGGCAGCCTCCCTGTGTTGTGACGGTAACTCCTCATATTCCCTGTGGGCGCCGAATTCGTCACGCCAGCGTATGAGCTGCATGGTAATCAGGTCGATGACCCCTTCGAAATCCGATTCCGTGCCCAACGGCAGCTGGATCGGGATCGGATTGGCGCCAAGCTGCTCACTGATGGTGGCAACCGCATGCTCGAAGTCGGCGCCGATGCGATCCATCTTGTTGATGAAGCAGAGGCGCGGCACCCGGTAGCGGTCCGCCTGTCGCCAAACCGTTTCGCTTTGGGGTTCCACACCCTGGGAGGCGTCGAACACGACGATGGCCCCATCCAATACGCGCAAGGCCCGCTGCACCTCGGCGGTGAAGTCGATATGTCCCGGGGTATCGATAAGGTTGATCTGATGCTCATCCCATGTCGCGGAGACGGCCGCATCGACGATGGTGATGCCGCGCTCACGCTCCTGGTCCATCCAATCGGTGACGGTGGTGCCGCTGTCCACCGAACCCAGCTGATGGGTGCGACCGGCATAATAGAGTATGCGCTCCGTGGTGGTGGTCTTGCCGGCGTCGATATGGGCGATCAAACCGATATTGCGCAAGCGCTCAATGGGTACGGCTTTGGCGGTCATTGCTCAAGGTCTTGTTGTTGTTACAGCCTGTAGATAAACGAACACAACCCATTCTAGTCTAGACGAGCCTGTTGCGGTAATGGTTGGTGGGGCTACTACAGGAGTTCGATGATGAATTTATAAGGAATTCAGGCCGCAAATGAACGCCAATCACCGCAAATTTTACGCGATTTTTTTAAGCCGGTTACCTCATATCCATACGGGAGCATGGGAATGAGGATTCAACGAAATGATTTGCGTCCATTTGCGGTGATTGGCGTAATTTGTGGTGATTGGCGTAATTTGCGGCTTGAATCTCAAAACCGCAGATGGCTCGAGGCGTTAAGACTCTTTTGCTGGCCGCGCCAGTTGTCGATGTGGAACTTGGTGAACGGCAGTTCGGTCAGCTCGAAGAAGCGGGGCCAGCCGATCCGTTCCACCCAATCGTTGATCCGTTCCCAATCCTGCGCATCCTGCTGATAGGCAGCCAGAATCCGCGTTACCACGGCGGTGGCCTCGGGCCAGCGGGGCGGATTGTTGGGAATGCCCGCGGCCACCAGTTTCTGAAAACTCGGTCTGCCGCGGGCGTTGGAGTGGTTGCCGCCGATCCAGACCGCCAGTTTGGAGTGTTGCGGGTCATTGATCTGCATCGGCGGGCAGGGGGGATAACAGGCGCCGCAGCAGACACACTTGCGCTCATCGACCTCCAGCGAAGGTTTGCCGTTGACCATCGCCGGGCGGATCGCGGCGACCGGGCAGCGGGCGACCACCGAGGGGCGCTCACAGACATTGGCCACCTGGTCGTGGTTGATCTTCGGCGGCTTGGTGTGTTGGATGTTGATGGCGATATCCCCCTGTCCGCCGCAGTTGATCTGACAGCACGAGGTGGTGATATGGACCCGGTTCGGCATATTCCAGGCGCGGAACTCGCCGATCAGCTGATCCATCATCGATTTCACCACACCGGAGGCGTCGGTGGCGGGGATGTCGCAGTGGAGCCAGCCCTGGGTATGGGAGATCGAAGTGACTGAATTTCGGGTGCCGCCGACGATGAAACCGTTGCCCTCCAGCGCCTCGATCAGCGGATCCACCTTGGCGCCGTCCGCGACCATGAATTCGATATTGCTGCGAATGGTGAAGCGTACATAACCGTCGGCGTAGCGGTCGCCGATCTCGCAGAGCTTGCGCAGGGTGAAGAGGTCGAGAATGCGTTGCGTGCCTGCGCGCACCGTCCAGATCTCGTCCCCGCCGTGGGCGATATGCTTCAGCACCCCCGGCTTCGGGTCTTCATGGTAGCTCCATTGGCCGAAATTTCGCTTCATTACGGGATGCATATACTGCAGGCCGTCGGGACAACCGCTCTCAATGGGGACTCTTCGTTGTTTCGCTGGCATGGGCTGGTCTCCTAGGCTGCATCGGCATCGCTGCGGTTTTTACGCTCATTCCACTTCGCGGCCTCCTGCTCCCAATTGTCTGTCCTGACATAGGAGTTCTCCCGCGGATGAACGATCATGTTGGGGTCCATGGCGATGTTCAGCGCATCGAGAAAGTTGACCAATCCGATCCGCTCGATCATCTCTCCAATGCGTTCGTGCTCCAGGGCGTTCTCGGCAAAGAAGTCGATCACCTCTTCGGCGAGTTCCACCAGGCGCTCATAATCCTCTTCCCGTTCCAGCTTCATGAAGGGCACGATGACGGTGCCGAAGCGGTCGCCTATCTTCAGTGTGCGTTTGCCGCCGATGAGTATGCTGACGCCTCTGTCTCTTCCTGGCGAGAGGGCCTTCGGCATCACATTCAGGCAGTGCATGCAACGCACGCAGTTGCGGTTGTCCACGCCGAGGCTGTCGTCGTCATTCAACGATAGGGCATGAGTCGGGCAGCGGGCGATGACATTGTCCACCAGATACTTGCGGCCTTTGACGGCGACATACTCAGCGACCGCCTTTTGATCCACCTGCATCTCGTCGCGCCAGGTGCCGATCACGGCGAAATCGGCCCGCTCGATGGCGTTCATGCAGTCGTTGGGGCAGCCGGATACCTTGAATTTGAACTTATAGGGGAGGGCGGGGCGGTGCATCTCGTCGAGAAAGTTGTTGACCAGCCTGCGGTGGATATCGTGCTCATTGGCGCAGGACTGCTCGCAACGGGCCGAGCCGACGCAGGATTGTGCCGTTCTGACACAGGGGCCGGCCCCCCCGAGATCGAAACCGTAGTCGTTGATTTCGTCGAAAAAGTGCTGGGTGTTCTCCGTGGTGGCGCCGATGAACATGATGTTCCCCGTCTGGCCGTGGAAGGTGACCAGGCCCGAACCCCACTTCTCCCAGCTCGCCGCCAGCTGTCTCAGGCAGTCGGTGGTGTAGTAGTTGCCTGCCGGGGGCTGAACCCGCAGGGTGTGGAACTCCCTCGACTTCGGAAACAGCTCAGCGACCTCCGAAAAGCGGGGGATGATGCCGCCGCCATAGCCGAAGACGCTCACCGTTCCCCCTTTCCAGTAGCCCTTGATCGTCTCGTAGGAGTGCTCCAACTGCCCGAGGAGATCATTGGTGGTCTCGCGTATGCGGGGATCTTGGTGGTGGTCGCGCAGCCGTTTTATGCCGGTGATGAAACTGGGCCACTCGCCACTCTCCAGCTGGTCAAGCATAGGTGTCTGGTGCTTTTTCATGTCGGCTCACTCAGTAGCGTTGTTTTGATAATAAAAATAGAAATTATTCTCATCCATATTCCTATAAAAATAGTTGATAAAAACAGTATGTTTATATCACCAATGGAATAGGGCGAATTGATGTTTTTTCTTGGTTTTTCTATATTTTTCAGATGACTGTAGAAAAATCTTCAGAAGATCATATAATAGCCGTAATTAAATAGTGGTTATAGGTTGCAAATAAGTGATGAGTCTTGCGTACCGCTCACCCAGACGCGCTGAGAAAGCAAGGCTCGATACCGGGTAGATGAAAATGACTGCCACTGGGAACTCACAGAATCGGCTTCTACAGCAGCAGCTCACTGAGATCCTCGCCAATATCGAGGGCAACTGGCCGATACTGCCTTCGGGAATGTGGAATGCGTCAGGGGTCAGGTCGGTGTTACGCCATCTCCATGAACTGACCCGAAAGAGCCGCCAGGCCGGTCTGGTCAACATCAACAAGCTCACCTTGCTCCTGGACCAGGCGATCAACGAGATCTTTCAGGAAGGGATCCAACCCGACAGGGAAGAGATAGATCTTCTCAATCAATACCTCGACGAGCTGAAGGTTGCGGTGGCCGCCACCGGGGCACCGAGTGGTGGCGGGACAGCGGTGGACTCATCCTTCGAGGTGATCTATCTCTATCCCGAAAATAGGGCTCAGGATCAAATCACTGAAGCCATAGAGAAGAACGGATGGCGGGTACTCAGTGTCCACGGGGTTGAGGATCTGCGCACCGCATTGGCTGGTGAGAAGGCCAAGGTTCTGCTTGTGGATACCGAGTACATGCAGCAGATGGGCGAAGTCAACCGCTTCCTCGACGAGTTGCGCGCGCAGAAAAAAAGGCGGCCGGAACTGATCTTTCTCTCCAATCAATGCGATATTGAAATCCGCCTCGAGGTATTGCGTACAGGCGCTACCCAGTGTTTCTCCAAGCCGGTCAACATCAACGATCTGATGTTGAGCATCAAGCAGATCATCTCGCCGGAAGTGCAACCCCACAACCGGGTTCTGATCGTCGAGGATGATGACTCTCAGGCGCAATTCGCAAGCGCGCTCTTGCGCAAGGGGTCTTTGGAAACCCTGGCCATTACCGATCCGCTGAATGTGATGGAAGCGGTAGCGCGGTTTCAGCCCGATCTTATCCTCATGGATCTCTACATGCCCGGCGCCAACGGCATCGAACTGACACAGGTCATCCGCGAAAGGGATGAGGCGCTGACCATACCCATTGTGTTTCTCTCCGGCGAGGACGACCTGGAGAAAAAGCTGCTGGCACTCCATTCGGGGGCGGACGACTTTCTGACCAAACCGGTGAGGCCGCAACATCTGCTGGCGACGGTGAAAACCCGTATCAACAGAGCCAAGGCGATATTCGCCGCTGGGGTCAAAGGCCATATCGATCATCCAACCGGTCTCCGCAACAGAAGGCAGTTGCTGCAGCAACTCGATCTTTGCAGTTACGAGATGCGCAGTAGAGACTCGATATGCGCACTCTTTTACATCACCCTCGCTGACCAGGAACAAAACCCCCACGACATCGAGAGCGATGAACTCAACACCCTGCTGTTGGATATCGCCGTCCTTGCGGAAACGCTTTTCGGCAAGCGTGACTTCATCGCCAGAACCGATAAACAGAGCCTGGGAATACTGCTGCAGCGTAAAGCGGAAGCGGATGTTGAAGCGCTCGGCAGCACGCTCTGTGACCAGCTCAATGAGGCACTTGGCGGCGATTCCACATCCCAGGATGTACAGCGCTTCGGTGTCGGTTTGGAGCTGATTGACGCCGATCCGCTGAGCGCCTACGTCCACCTCTCCCATGCGGAGGCTGCAGCCCTGCAGGCCTATCGGGGAGGAGAGGTGTGTTTTCTGCGTTATCAGGAGCCGAGTAACGCTCCCGAAGCCGAGGAAACAGCTGCCGACGATTTTCAGAAACACCAATTTGCGACTGCCCTGCAGACGGGCCTGATAGAGTTCATCGACCAGCGTTTCACCGCATCTCTCGATTTCGGCAAGGAGATCACGGAACTGATGCCCATTCCGGCGCCGGCGACCGATATCGTACTGATCTCCGATGATATCTTTCTCACCGCGGAACAGTATGGACTGAGCGATAGCTTCGATCAGTACATCTGCAAGAATGTGATCAAGCGCCTGGGGGAGAATGCCCTGAAGGGGGATAAAACCCAGATCATCGTTCGCTTGTCCGCCCATGCGACCAACGATGAGAAGATTCTCGAGTTCATAAGATCTGAGTTGCGCAACCTGCAGTTGGTAGGCACGGGTTTGATGGTGGAGTTCAACCTGCCCTCGCTGGCATCGAATCTGAAACAGGCGCGACACTTCCTCGGCGAGCTCTCCGCCATGGGCATCGCTTCTCTGCTCGGTAATTTCGCCTGCAACGAGACAGCCTATAAGGTGCTGGCCTATCTGAAGGCCGATGGGGTGCGGCCGCATATCTCGTTGATGCAGACCAGCCATGAAAAGATCCAGGAGATCGCCACTCAGGTGCATTCACTGCACGCAAAGATCATCTTGCCGAGAGTGGAACATTTCGGTCAGATCAGCCTGCACTGGTCGGATGCGGCGGATTTTGTGCAAACAGATTACGACGATTGACGGTTGTCGCGCTAAGACAAGACAAAGAGATCCGTACTGTGGCTGTATGCTGAAGAATCAGGTCAGGGGTGCAGGCCTGCTCCTGTCTATGTGGGATCAGGGATTGGTATCCAATAATGTTACCTTTGTTACAGCCGATACTCTGTCGATCACTAATTGGAGTTCGCAACACTCCGTTAATCTATCCAATGGGGTGGGATCATCGGCGCAGCTGCAGCCGGCGACGATGCCCGCATAGATGATCGATACCCGGCAGTGAATCACCGCCGCATCCGCCTCGCTGCCGACGACGATAACGCTGAAGGGCTCCGGGCTGACCATGCTGCTCTGGGACAGGCCCTGCTGCAGGGGTAGCCGGTCGGCTTCGATCGCCTCCAGTTCTGCCTTCAGGATCTGATTGAACTCCGGACTGCTCCAGGCATCCCGCGCTTTGGGGAGATGGATCATCGCTGCTCCATGGGTGGTTTAAGACCAGTTTCTACCGTATTCTCTTCGATCATGATTATGTGGCAAATTATCCGCGCAGGTCCATGGCCATGACAGAGCAGCAGCTTCCCCCCCCACAAAAGCGACTGCTGCGTCTGCTCCTGTTGGTGGCGCTGCTGTTTCTCTCCCTGCTGACGCTGCTGCTGGTGTTGCAGTTGACCGAATCCGCACTCAGTGTATGGCAGATACTCGACCAGCTATCTCCGGTTCTGCTCGCCGTCTATGCCATCGGCCTGTTCGGCTTCGCACTACTGGTAACGATCCTGAGTTGGCTTCTGCTGCGGCCGGCAAGGGGTAAACACGCTAACCGCAACATGGGGCCGACACTGCCAAGGGACAGGGAGGCGTTCGCGGAGGCATTGGCGCAGGCGGATGGAAAAGGGGTGGATACCGCCGAGGCGCGACAAGAACTGCGGGAACTCGACCGGCGAAGGGACCAATTGACGATCTATGTGGCCTTCTTCGGCGCCGTCTCCGCGGGTAAGAGCGCGCTGATCCGGGCGATTACCGGCGCCGAGGGCATAGCGGTCGATGTACGCGCCGGCACCACCCGGCAGATCGACCACTACCGCTACGATGAGGATGCAGGGGTTGATCTCCGGCTGACCGATGCGCCGGGCATCCTCGACGTCGATCCGGAGCGTGTACGCGTCGCTCGCGAGGAGGCGCGACGCGCCCATCTGGTGATCTATGTCTGTGACGGTGAACTGACCCGGGATCAGCACCGCGAGCTGGTCGAGCTGCAGACCCTCGAGCGGCCACTGATCCTGGCCTTGAACAAGCAGGATCGCTACAGCGACCAGGAGCTGAAGGCAATCCTGGGCCGGCTTCGGGAAAACCTGCCGGACATCGAGATCATTCCTGTTCAGGCGGGGGGCAAGGAGGAGGTTGTACGAATCGACGCCTCGGGCAGCGAGCGGCGCGAGCTGCGCGACAGGGAGGCAAGGATCGAAGGATTGATGGCCGCGATCGAAAAGCGTATCGCGATGGAAAGGGAAACGCTCGATGCGCGGCGCGATGCGAGCCTGGTGCAGCTGGGTGGCGAGAAGCTCCACCGAGCGACCCAGGCCCACCGCCGTCAGCAGGGAGAGAGGCTGGTGAGAGACTACACCGGCAAGGCGATGCTCGGCGCCGTTGCGGCAGTGAGTCCGGGGACCGATATCCTGATTCAGGGCTACCTGGGGGTGCAGATGGTGAAGGCCCTTGCCGCTCTCTACGAGGTAAAGGCGAAAGAGGTCGATGTTGAACATTTCATCGACCTCGCCAGTCAGAACCTGGGCAAGCGCATGACCCTGGTGCTGGCCATGGCCGGGAATGTATTGAAGGCCTTTCCGGGGGTTGGGACAGTAACCGGAGGCTTAGTGCATGCCGTCGCCTACGGCTTGATCTTTGAAGGACTGGGCAAGGCCGTACTGAAGACCCTTGAGGAGAGCGGTTCGTTACAGACCCTTCAGGCGTTGGACTATTTCGAGGAGGCAATCAGTGGAGATCTGGAAGGCCGTGCAAAATATTTTGCCCGGCTGGCTTTGGAAGAGTTCAGAAAAAAACAGTGACGCCGGCAGACGGTCGCAGGATGAAGGTCATCTCCATTTAGCGAGGGAGAACCTGCGCGAATTGCTGGAGGATGAGCGCCTGCCCGGCAGCGTCCGCGACAGCCTCAAGGATGACTTCACACAGGTCGAGGCGATGCTCGACAAGCTCGAACACGGCCATCTCCATATCGCCGTTTTCGGCCGGGTCAGTGTGGGAAAGTCGGCACTGCTGAATGCCCTGTTGGGAGAGGTGCGGTTCGCGGTCAGCGCCCTCCACGGCGAGACCCGTCACAGCGAAATGGCGTCCTGGCAGGAGGTCGAGGCCGGCGGGGTCTATCTGATCGACACCCCGGGTATCAACGAGGTCAGTGGTGAGGAGCGGGAGAGGATGGCCGAGGATGTGGCCGGGCGTGCCGACCTGGTGCTCTT
>NATV01000054.1 GCA_003094535.1 gamma proteobacterium symbiont of Ctena orbiculata
CGTGTAAGTAAAGGTATCGGTACCGTTGAAATCCGGGTTTGGCGTGTAAACAGGATTGCCAGAGACAGGATCGATGGCAACTGTGCCATTCGCACCCTGGGTCACGGTCGTGACGGTGAGAGTGTCTCCATCCGGATCGCTGTCATTGGGCAGTACATCGACGGTAACGGGAGTATCTTCGTTGGTACCGACAGTATCGTCGGTGGCGACAGGCGTATCGTTCACCGCACCCACTGTAACCGTAACGGTGGCTGTATCGGTACCGCCATTTCCATCATCGATAGTGTAGGCAAATGAATCGGTACCGTTGTAGCCAGGATCCGGAGTATAGACCGGATTACCACTAACCGGGTCAATAGTAACGCTACCATTGGTTCCCTGCGTGACCGAGGTGACAGTTAAAGTATCGCCATCCGGATCACTATCATTCGGCAGTACATCCACGGAAACGGGAGTATCCTCGTTTGTGCCGATAGCATCATCAGATGCCAATGGTGCATCATTCACAGCACCCACAGTGACGGTTACGGTCGCCGTATCGGTGCCGCCATTCCCATCATCGATCGTGTAGGTAAAGGTATCCGTACCATTGAAATCCGGATTCGGGGTATAAACCGGATTGCCTGATACCGGATCAACAGCTACGCTGCCGTTTGCACCCTGTGTCACGGAAGTAACTGTCAACGCATCACCATCCGGATCACTGTCATTGGACAGCACATTAACGGTAACCGGTATGTCTTCGTCGGTAACCACAGCATCGTCCGCTGCATCGGGCACTGTATTTACACCACCACCCGTACCGGCTACATTTACCGTAACAGTGGCGGAATCGGCTCCACCGTTACCGTCAGATACGGTATAACTAAAGCTGTCGGTACCGGTGAAACCAGGATTTGGCGTGTAGACGGGATTACCGCTTACCGGGTCCACAGTAACCGAGCCATTCGCTCCCTGGGTGAAGGAAGTAATACTCAGGGTATCTCCTTCCGGGTCACTGTCGTTTGAGAGTACATCAATAACAATTGGCGTGTCTTCATTTGTATTCGCACTGTCGCTAACGGCAACGGGTCCATCATTGGCAGCTGCCACTGAAATGCTTACTGTGGCCCTATCACTCCCGCCGTTTCCGTCACTGACGGTATAGTTAAATGAATCGGTACCGGTGAAACCTGGATTGGGTGTATATTCATATGTACCGTTCGAGAGTCTTGTCAGGGTTCCATTGGATGGCTGTGTATTGCTGGTCACCAAGAGCGGATCACCCTCGGGATCCGTATCATTCGCAAGTACGGAGATACGCACCGGAGTATCCTCAGGAGTCGAAACCAGATCGTTATTTGCATCCGGAGGATCGTTCACGGATATAACATGAACTACGCTGACGGCAGTATCGCTATTACCGTCACCGTCGTTCAATGTAATATTGATAATGCGGTCATCGGTTGGAGGATCTTCACTGGTATTAGCGAAATAAACAGCTTGAAGAGCTTGTTGATAGTCCGCAAGCGTTGCGGTGCCCGTTAAGGTTACTGTAGATCCATCAACATCTGCTGTGATACCCGTAGGCATGAGACCGACGACTATATGGTCATTCGGCAGATAGTTGGTCAGTTCTATGGTTGCACTTTCTATATATTCATCATCTACATCTTGAATAACGACATCATTGTCGACTATCGCTACCGGCGCTTGGTTCTCTATGTAGGTGGTTTCATAGCCGGTACCGCTTGAACTGCTGTCATCTGCGTCGAGATCTATTACCGCAACATCATTTACCCCGACAACTTCAATCCGGGCAACCGCGATATCGCTGTCGAGCTCGCCATCGTTTACCGTAACTTCTATGACTCGGGTCTCAACAGATGGATTTTCGCTGGAATTCTCAAAAGTTATTGCATTAATAGCGCTTTGATAGTCGGCTAATAACCCCTCACCGCTAATTGTGATGGTGTTGCCGTTGATCGCCGCGGATAACCCTGCAGGCATGTCACCAAAAGCCAGCACATCATCGGATTGCGGATTGGTCAGGGTTACTGTGGCGCTCTGTAAGGTCTCGTCGTCTACATCCTTTACTGAGAGGTCGATATCAGCAATAAAGATCGCCGCATCGCCTTCAGTAAAGGTTGTCCGATAGTCGTAACCAGTGTCTGTTGAATCATCGTTGTCCAGGTCGATCACCGGGGGATCATTGACCGCTTGAACTGTGATAGTTGTGACCGCGGTGTTGCTGTCGAAATCTCCGTCATTAACTGTCACCTCCACCATGCGAGGTGTTTCATCAGGATTTTCCGAGGTATTGATAAACCCGATATTGCGTATCGCCTGGGCATAGATCTGAGGTGACGCGGATCCACTCAGCAACACAGTGATAACGCCAGGTACACTGCTATCCACCTCGACGGTTAAATCGGAAATTGCCGAGACATCCAGCTGATCGCCCTGTTGAGCATTGGTCAGAACAATTCTGGCACTTTCCAGTATCGTACCATCCGGATTTGAGACCTGGATATCTGCATCGGCGATGGGCAATGGTCCACCATTCTCCGTATAGTGACTGAGGTAACCGGTTCCTGTCTGGGAATTGTCATCTCCATCCAGGTCAATGGTGGGTAAGAGATCAATAAGTGATGCCGAATCACCGGATTCCGCGAAACTGATGAACAATCCGTTCGTTTCAAATCCACTCTCGGGCGTGGTTTGAGCACCTGTCCTCTCTACCGTGACAAAACTAGTTCCTTCATTACCCGCAGCAGATTCACCCTCTCCTGCAGCCGGTGCCTCCTGAATGGCTGTCGGATCTTCACCCAGCAGGATCGCCTGTTGGATGGCGTCGATAGAAGCGGCATATTCCGACCCATCCTCAGGCGTAATGGTCTGGTAGACGTCCGCGTCGAGCAGGCCCTGCGAGTTGCGCCCCAGGGTCAGGTCGCCACCGTCGTTAAAAACGATCTCGATGCTTCCAAGCTCCCCTGTCACAATCAGATCATCGGCAAAGACAAGGTCACCTACCTGCAGGTTTCTGATCACGCCATCACTGCCGGTAGCTTTCACTTCGCCAATCACTTGACGTACGAAACCTATCACTTGTGCGCTTGTCTGGGTTGCTTGAGTTGCCATCTTTGCCTCTAGATTCAAATCAATTGGGTTAGCTCTGAAGATCAGGCAGACACACCTGGTCACCCTATTAGTGATAATTTTCGGTGCAAATGGCCAGCCTTACTATTGTACCTTGGTACAATATGTTAGTTATTGTTTTATTGGATATTTTTTATTAAGGGTTGGAATCTGAGATCAGGCGTTGATCAATAGACCGAGCTGGAGGCGATCTTTAGTCTTTGTCTTCCTAAAAATTGAGCTGAGATGGGCTTTAACCGTTCTTTCAGTGATATCGAGTTTTCTCGCAATGGCTTTATTACTGTCTCCCGCGCCTACGAGTTGGGCAATCTCGCGCTCACGCTCGGTTAATTTCGCCAGGCCGTCTACCGAGCCTGTTTTCATACCATGCTCTTCACCTTGCGGCGAAGCCATCGAGCTCAGCCTGTTCATCAGCTTGAACAACAGGCTCCGCCCAACCCAGATCTCACCCATGCGCACCAATTCAACGGCCTTGACCAGGAGTGCCTTGGAGATATAGCGATTACAGTAACCCTTGACGCCATGCGAGATCAGGTAGAGCCCTTCGTCATCATTTGGGACGGGAGAGAGTACAACGAAGGAGACGTTAGGAAACCGTTGGCAAAGCGATGCCGGTATTTCCCGGTAATCCTTGGCAAACAGCTCCAGATCAACAAGCACCACCTCAGTCTGGCAGCTCTTCAAGCTGTTGATCAGCGACTCGAGGGAGGATACGGCCGCCAACTCTCCAACCTCATTCAGCGATTCTTGCCAGCGTTTTTCAATTGCCTTATCCGAGCTGCAAAGCAATATTTTATTGGCGATAGGGACCACCCTGCGTTCTGAATCGCTGCTCAGATCAGTGTTATGATTTTTATTCCCATTTGGACCGACATCCAACATATCGTCGGTGGTAGGATTGATCGATAGCTGCATCACCTTACCGCTCTCTCAATGCCCTCTCTTTCGCGCGCAATAAAGGTTTAAAAAGATACTCCAGAACACTCTTTTTACCGGTAAGGATATCGACCTCTGCTTGCATTCCAGAAATGATCGGCAACGCCTTCTCCTGATTACCCAGGTCTGTTTTATCCGTTCTTACCCTTACAAGATAATAACTCTCCTGTTCGTGCTCATCTTTGATAGTATCGGCACTGATATGCTCAACTTTACCCGTCAGCGCGCCATAGATGGCAAAGTCATAGGCCGTCAATTTCACGATCGCCTTCTGGCCCGGATGCAGGAAGGCAATATCTTTCGGTCCAACTTTCGCCTCTACCAGAAGTGAATCATCCAATGGCACGATTTCCATTAACTCCATGCCAGGCTGAATGACGCCACCCAGGGTGTTAATCTTGACTTGTTTCACCGTACCCTTAACAGGTGAACGAACCGCGGTACGGGTTACCCTGTCTTTCAGCGCTATGCTGGTCTCCTCTAGTTGCGAGAGTTCCGCAAGTGCTTCATTCAGCTCGGCATGCGCCTCATTCTTGAAACGAATTAAAATCTCAGAGACCTTTTGTTCCGCCTCTTCGAGACGGGACCTGGTGCGAGGGATGGTCAATCTGGTTGTTTCGAGCTCTCCCTCGAGTTCGCTGACCTCTCTTTCAAGGCGCAGAATTTCGACCTCCGAGATCGCACCCGCTTCGAGTAATGGTCTGGAGAGATCCAACTCCTTGTTGACCAATGATAGGTTGCGCTTCAATCTCGCACTCTTCACCTGCAGCCCTTTGATCTCCTGGCGTATCTGTTCCGCCTGCTTCGACAGGATTGAACGATTGGTTTGCAACTCCTTTTGGCGCGAACCGAACAGCCCCTGCTCCTGTTCCACCAATGCCGGATAGCTCTCAAGCATGCCCTGAGGCGCTTCGAACGGCTTGTCGTTGCTCTCGGCCACCAGCCTGGCGGCCTTGGCCTTCAGCGCCCAGAACTGTAACTGGGTTTCACGCAGGGAGGAGGAGAAGCGTGTGTCATCAATTTGCAGCAGTACCTGCCCCTGCTCGACGGTATCTCCATCCTGCACGTAAAGCGCAGAGAGAATACCCCCCTCTAGATTCTGAATAACCTGGATCTGACTCGAGGGTATGACCTTGCCAATGCCCCTGGTTACCTCATCCAATTCTGCCCAGCTGGCCCAGACAATGGCGATAACAACGATCACAAATACCATCCATAGAATGGTCCGCCCGCCGCGAGGAGTCTGCACCAGCAGTGCGGCAGTCTTGTCATCCATGAAATCGTTGTCGCCGACACCCGCCTCTTCAGGTTTATCCGTCGCCGGACCTTTCAGCTTTTCCACTTTTATTGTTTGAGACTGAGTGTCCATCTTCCAATCCAAGCTGCTCATTTAGACGGATGTTCCGCTTTGCTGACCCCACCCCTGCTCTGTTTCAGGGCCTCAAGCACTTGTGCCTTGGGGCCATCGGCGATAACCCTGCCGCCATCGATGACGATCAGGCGGTCCACCAATTCAAGCAACGAAGATCGGTGGGTCACCAGAATCAGGGTCTTGTTCTTTGCATATTCAGAGAGCTGACGTTTTAGGATCGCCTCGGTGCTGTTGTCCATCGAGTTGCTGGGTTCATCCAGCATCAGTATCGGAGGATCTAGCAACAGCGCCCGGGCGATGGCTATGGCTTGACGCTGACCGCCGGAAAGGTAATCTCCCCGTTCCCCGACCTGCATATCGAATCCATGCGGGTGCTGATTGACGAATTCCATGACACCGGCGATTTTGGCCACCTGTAGAATATCGTTGTCATCCGCGTAGGGCGCCCCAAGTACAATATTATCCCTGACACTGCCGTAAAACAGCATGATGTCCTGAGGCACATAACCGATGCTGCGGCGAAGATCGGCGGGGTCGACCTGGCGCAGATCCGCTCCATCAATACGCACCGCACCCGAATCAGGGTCGTACAACCCCTGCATGAGCTTCTCGATCGTGGTCTTACCCGATCCCACCTTACCGATAATGGCAACCTTTTCACCGGCGGAAATCGTCAAGGAGACATTGCTCAAAGCCGCCTTCTCCTCACCCGGGTAGGAAAAGCTGACATCATCCAGTTCGATACCACCCTCGAATTGTTCCCGACTGAGAAAGGATTTTCCTTGGGGCCGTTCTATCGGCAGCTCCATTACACTAGTGAGACTTCCCAGTGCGGTCTTTGCCTGGTAGTAACGGACAGCCAGGTTAGCCACCTGTGCCATTGGCGCCAAGGCCCGTCCAACAAGAATCACTCCGGCAATCAGGGCTCCCATGCTGAGTTCCCCTTCAGCGATCAGGTAGACGCCCAGCACCACAATCCCAACCTGGGACATCTGTTGGAAAAAGGTTGCAACGTTCGAAACCGAAGCCGAAAGCAGGCGGGAGCGGACACCCCACTGGGCAATTTGGCCGGTCAGCTGTTCCCATTTTCGCTGCAGCTCACTCTCGGCACCCAGGTGCTTGATGGTTTCGACTGCGGTCAGGGATTCGATCAGCGTCGCACCCTTTTGCGCTGAAGCCCGGTAGGTGGCT
Organism: gamma proteobacterium symbiont of Ctena orbiculata; assembly: GCA_003094535.1. Lineage (GTDB taxonomy): Bacteria > Pseudomonadota > Gammaproteobacteria > Chromatiales > Chromatiaceae > Thiodiazotropha. Next base: position 6,638 of record NATV01000054.1, read on the forward strand.
TCGACCGATCGTCTGAGCGGGGATTGGACCGCCACTCCATAGATAAGCACAATAGGAATAGTGACCAAAGGCACATAGACCAATGGTCCGCCGATAAACCAGATGACCAGGAGAAACAGCAATACGAAGGGCAGATCGACAAGGGTTACAACAGTTGCCGAGGTGATAAAATCTCTAATGCTTTCGAACTCGCGCAGGTTGTTGGCAAAGGCGCCGACCGATGGCGGGCGCGCCGCCATCTTGATGCCGAGTACACGCTCGAAGAGCATGGAGGAGAGCAGGATATCCGACTTTTTCCCCGCAACATCGATAAAGTAACCGCGGAGACTCCGCATTATCACATCGAATAAATAGACCACGGCAACACCAATCGCCAGCACCCATAGGGTCTCTATGGCATTGTTGGGCACCACCCGGTCATAGACATTCATGATGAACAACGGACTTGCCAAGGCGAACAGATTGATCAGAAATGAAGAGACCAGGACATCCCTGTAGATGCGCCATGACTTAACCAGCGTCCCCCAGAACCAATGGCGTGAACGCAATCTCAAAACCTCAGGCGCCCGGTCATCAAAGCGATGTTCCGAGCGTACGAAGATTGCATAGCCGCTGTACTGCTGTTCGAGATCCTTGACGGCGATCTGATAAGTACCTTCCCCGCTTTCGGGCTGCATGATGGTCAATCGACTGCCATCCGCACTCCGCTCCATTAACAGACAACACTGCCTGTTATTCAGCAGCAACACCGCCGGCAGCACCAGGGAACTGATCTTTTCTAGCGGCCGGCGAACAACCCTTGCACTGAGTTGAGCCCGCTCTGCCGCACGCAGGAACAGTTCAGGCGTCAGGCGATGATCTTGCAACGGCAACCCTGCACGCAGGGCATCATGAGAGTGAACACGTCCGTAATGACGGGTAAGAAATACCAGACAATCCAGCAATGGATCATCAAATGCAGATCCGTCCGTGGGGTGTTCCCACTCCTCTATCACATCCTGTTGCCGTTGTTGTGCTTTAATATCTGACATGGATTGAATAGTGATGCTTGCTTTAGATTATGTGGTTCCAGGATTTAAAGTCATACGAAACCGTTGTCGAGGAATCTCAATGTTGTATGCAAAACGTGATAAGAGTGGCGATATCATCAACCTCTCCGACACCCCCTCGCCCGGCGCCGATGAAGTAGTGAACGCCACGGATGACGAGGTTATCGGGTTTATCTTCAACAACAGTTCCACCACTCTTTCGAAAAAGCTACTTTCCGAGACCGATGCCGGAATGATCCGTATCGTCGAGGACCTGATTGAACTGCTTATCCAGAAGAACCTGATCATGTTCACCGATCTACCGAATGCCGCACAACAAAAAATCCTGATGCGGAATCAAATACGCTCCGTATTCCAACCCGGTGACCCACTCCTCGTCGACGATGACGAACTCCTCTGATTTGTTAGCGTCACACGAAGTAAATTCTTTAATAATCGTGATGTTATGGGGGTTATTAACGCTATTCCAGCCGGCCATGGATGAAAAAAAGCGAAAACAGGCTGAAATCCCGGGTATCGACGGCTACTCGGGCTTGCCCAGAAAGTAGCCCTGTCCACCCTCCAGATGCAGCTTTTGCACAATCCCCCAAACCTGCTCCGTCTCCACGGCCTCCCCAACCACCTTGATCTCCAGGCCATGGGCGATATCCACCAAAGCCTGGATAAAGAACTGGTTTTCAGCACTTTTCTGCAGTTCCCAGAGATAACTGCCGTCGATCTTCAGAAAATCGACTTTGATCGTCTTCAAATAACCGAAGGCACTGTGACTACGGCCAAAATGATCGAGGGAGAAGGCCGCACCATGGCGTCTGATTTGATTGATAAAGGCTCCAACATTATCGAGCTGGCTAACTGCGCCATATTCCGGCATCTCAAAGATGAGGCGTCGCGCAATCGCTGAATTGGCCGATAACTGGCGCTCCAGCCATGCAGTAAATTTCTTATTTTTCAAACTGATAGGTGATATATTAATGGCATAGCTGGTATTTTGCTTGGTTTCGACCAGTAAACGTTTGATCACCTTGCCAATCACCATCTGATCGATTTCAGGGGTCAGGCCCAGTCTATCCGCATGGGGTATGAACAGGCCTGCGGATAGTAATTGAGTGGCACCCTGCTCGTCCTCCTCCTTGATCCGAACATAAACCTCATGATGAAGGATGCTCCTATCCCGGCAGGCGAACACCGGCTGCAATTGGAGTATGAACCTGTCTGACGCCAAGGCGTTTTGAATCGTCGCCTGCCACTCCGATGCACCCCTGATTGAGCCGGCATCTATCTCGCCAGGCTTGTAGAGATGCCATGAATTAGCCCCCTCGCCTTGTGCCGCACGCAGTGACATATCCGCTTGCGAAAGCAGCTCAGATAGATTTTGTGTGGCGTTGTAGACGGCCAAACCGATGTGCCCCATATCCTCACTCTCGACAAGCGTGGTATCGGCGAGACCGGACAGAACGGAGGACAGGGTTTCACCCAGTTTATTCGCCTCAGCCAAGGAGACGTCCTCCACGAAGAGTGCAAAGTCACCTCCATTCAGGTGCGCCAGATAACTCTTGCTGTATGATCCCGCGACCGACTGCAGGGCCTCGGCAGTCTGTTTAAGCAGTTCGTCACCCGCCTGGTAACCGTGATTCTCATTGATATCCTTGAGATTGTTGAGCTGGATCAGCGCCAACACACCGCTCAAGCACTCCTCCGGTGATGCGAATAAATTGGTCATGGTATTGTGAAAAAAGCGTTTATTGGTGAGATCGGTCACCGGATTGCGCGAGGCCTGCCGATGCAGTCCCTCAGTCAATCGCTCCAGCTTTTCAATCATCTGCTTGACCTTCGTGGACATTCGGTTCATCGCCACCACGATGCGGCGCAGATCCATGGTTTTGGGCAATCTATCAATAATGGGAAATTCCCGGTTGACGATGGCGTTCGCCTGTTGCTCCACCTGCCGCAGGGGCTTGAGCACCAGTTGCAGCGAGAGCAGACCGAGAAACAGCACCACCAGGGCACTGACCAGAAACCACCAGAAGACTTCGACACTGTTCTCCCACAATTGGCGATGGGCAAAACCCGGGTGGCTCTGCACCACCACCTTTCCGGCCTGCACCCAGCCCGACATCACAATCGCCTCACCTCTCGGCGTAGTGAGGGGAAATCGATCGATAAACCATGGCGGGACACCCTCCAGGGTAACGGCCAGGCTGCGTTCCACCAGCGGTACTCCATGTATATCCTGAACCACAACGAGGCGGTAGTATCCCCGATCGAAGATCGCATCGGTCATGGATGTGATCGTGGCAAGATCACCGTCGGCCATGTGCTTGGAAATCGACAATCCCAGCGAAGTCGCCGCGTCCTGGGCGTGGGATTCCAGTTGTGACTCGAGATAGGCACGTGTGTTTTGCACACTGATAAAGAAGGTACCGGTAAACACCAGCACCAACAGCACAGTGATTAGAATGATCAATTGTCGTGACAGCGTCATGAGCTTTCCATCCTATACCGATCGATGCTGGCAGCATCGATGCTCTATTGAAACCGAAAAACCATATCCATGGCAGACCGCGTAGTTCTCTTTCATCGTTTCGCCTCCTGCGCCATTCTTTTCTTTAACTCCTGCCAGAGACTGAGGCGGGTTGAAGGGCCCACCTTTTTTCCCTGGCCCAGACTTTTTGCCAACCATAAACCGTCGGCATTAAAACTGTATACCGGGGTGAGATCGAGTCGATTACTGGCTGAGAGCAGTTGAGGATTCAGATTATCCAGCACCTTGGGTATCGAGGAGGGTTCCGGATAGTAGGTCAGCACCATGTGGGATTGATTCAACTTAATCGACTTGACATACATGATGCGCAGCTTATCTTCCGCCACACCCATCTCCTTCAGGGTGAAGTACTTGGCAATGGAGTAATCCTCACAATCCCCCCCCTCATGCACCAGCAGTTCCAGGGGGGTTGCCCAATAGTCCTCCTTACCCCATAGCTCGGCATCGGATTGGTAGGGAATTTGATTGAAGAAATCGTTGACGCGCCGCAACTTCTCGACTTCATCGAGCTGATCGCCCTGCTGCATCAGGCGATGCCAGGATGCGACTCGATCACCCGCCTGATCGCCAAAATTCTGCTTTGCCCAGGCGACGACCTCGGCTGTCAGACCGATACTTTCCGCAAAGGCAATCGCTACACCCAGCCAGAGTATCGCAGAGATCAGAAAGGCTGGAATCGATCGTTGTCTGTTTTCCTTGAAGCGCAAATAACCCGTCACCGATACACCCGAATTCCAGCGGTTGGCTGCAGGGTGGCTGTACTCAATCCGCTTGAAACCACCTTATCCCTTGGCAGATCGCGGGATTAAGGCCTGCTGGAAGACTTTGTCTTCCATAGGGTTATGTCGACTGTTTGCGCAATATCTTGATGCGATGGGCCGGAGAGAACTCCGGCCCGCGCAAGGGGAAATTATTGCTGTTTCAGACTGGCATGGGCCGCCGCCAATCGTGCTACCGGCACCCGTGGCGCCGAGCAGGAGACATAGTTCAGCCCCGCCTTGTGACAGAAAGCGATAGAGCTGGGATGGCCGCCGTGTTCGCCGCAGATGCCGACGCTGAGATCGGGCTTGACACCACGGCCCCACTCCACCGCCAGCTGCATCAGCTTGCCGACGCCCTTCTCATCGAGCACCTCGAAGGGGTTGTCCTTGAGGATGTCGTTCTGGTTGTACATCGGCAGGAACTTGTTCTCCGCATCCTCGCGGGAGAAGGAGAAAGTGGCCTGGGTCAAGTCATTGGTGCCGAAGGAGAAGAACTCCGCCTCATCGACCAGCCTGTCGGCGCGCATGCAGGCCCGCACCACCTCGATCATGGTGCCGAAACGGAAGTTGATCTTATGACCATAGCGCTCCTCCACTTCGGTGCGAATCTCATCCACCATCGCCTTGACACGCCTCAACTCCTGGGCGGTACAGACCTGGGGCACCATCATCTGCGGATGGACCTCCAGATCCTTGGCGGCACACTCGGCGGCGGCTTCCAATATGGCGCGGATCTGCATGCTGTAGATCTCGGGGAAGGTAATGCCGAGGCGCACCCCGCGGTGGCCCAGCATGGGGTTGGTCTCGGTCAGGGCACGGACCTTGCGCAACATCGTCTCCTTCTTCTCGATCGCCTGCTCCACCAGGCTCTCATCCACCATATGCCGCAGTGAATCGGCCTCTTGCTTGGCGTGCTCTGGATCCTGCAGCAGCATCATGCTACCGGCGAGGACGTTCATGCCGCGAACCGAGTTGCGCAGATGGTGCAGCTCATCCAGGTCGCTCAGCAGCTGCTGTTCGCTAGGGAGGAACTCATGGATGGGGGGATCGAGGAGTCGGATGGTCACCGGCTTGGGCGCCATCACCTCGAGGATCTCCTTAAAGTCGCTGCGCTGCATCGGCAGCAGCTTGTCCAATGCCGCCTCGCGCTGCTCCGGGGTCTCGGCAACGATCATCTCGATCACCACCGGCAGGCGGTCGACCGCATTGAACATGCGCTCGGTACGGCAGAGACCGATCCCCATGGCGCCGTACTTCAGTGCCCTGGTGGCATCGATGGCGGTGTCGGCATTCGCCATCACCCGCAGATAGGCGGCTTCGTCGGCCCATCTCAGCAGCCGGTTCAACTCCTCGGTGAAGTCGGGCTCTACCATAGGGATTTGGCCGAGAAAGACGTTGCCGCTGCTGCCGTCGATGGTGATCATGTCACCCTCACGGATCGCTGTACCTCTGGCAATGGCCTCCCGGCGCTGTACATCGACGCTGAT
>NATV01000055.1 GCA_003094535.1 gamma proteobacterium symbiont of Ctena orbiculata
GAGAAGACGGCGGCGGAGATGCCGGCGATGGAGCCCCAGGGTGAGGAGCGCGGTGCGGTGGAGGCCGCGGCCGGCTAACGAATACGACCAACCGAGAGCAACCCCCCTGACCGGACGGTGAGATGACATCAACCCGTCCGGTGTTTTATGCGGTCAAAAGAAGTCCGCAAATAAACGCAAATGAACGCTAATAATCTATCGATCAATTCATTTGCTCATGCTCTTCTGCGTCATGCCGTCACGATTACTCCGCTTGCACGCCAAATGATTGGCGCCCATTGGCATCCCTGTCTATCTTTCTGTTCCCGGGCAACAGCCTGAGGTCTTCGGGACACTTCCGTCTTTCTACTCCCAAGGGGGTACTTCAAGCGGCGGAAGCGAACGATCCTGCATTAGCGCACCGGGTGTATACGTCAATCTTAACCGCCTTGCATTGTAGACGTTTTTCACTTTGATCTTTGTCAAGGATGGTTGAGCGAGGAAACATAAAGTGACTATCAGACCAAGGGATCTGTGGTTATGCGGAATGCACAATTCGTATGAGATCCACGCCGGTGCCGAGATGTTTCGGTAACCATGGAATAGCCGGTTTGACTCATGCCATTAGGTTGACAGGCGCATCTATGAAAACAGAAGGGGTTGTCTATCTTGTGGGTTCTGGGCCCGGCGACCCGGAGCTTTTGACCGTCAAGGCACTGCGGCTGATGCAGACGGCCGATGTCGTGGTTTACGACCGCCTGGTATCACCGGAGATCATGGCGATGATTCCACCCGGTGTCTCCCGCATTGCCGTGGGCAAGTCACCGGGCATGCACTGCGTACCTCAGCATGAGATCAACGCCTTGCTGACCCGGCTGGCAAGGAAGTCCCGAACGATCGTGCGTCTCAAAGGCGGCGACCCATTTGTCTTTGGACGGGGCAGCGAGGAGGCGCTGCATCTGCGCCAACACGGCGTCCGTTATGAAGTCGTTCCAGGCCTCACGGCCGCATCCGCTGTAAGCTGTTATGCGGGCATTCCCCTGACCCATCGCTCCATGAGTCGGGGTGTGAGGATGGTAACCGGACATTTTCGCGACGGGGAGGTGCTTGATCTCGACTGGGAAAAACTGGCCGATGCGAGCGCTACCCTGGTGGTCTATATGGGGCTGTCAAATCTACAGACAATAACCCGACAATTGATGCAGGCCGGACGCGCGGCGGATACCCCGGCAGCCGTGATCCAGGAAGGTACCACGCCGCGTCAGCGCGTGGTACAGGCGACACTCTCCACCCTGAGCCGTGAGGTGGAACGTGCGGGACTCAGTTCACCCGTCATGATCATCATCGGCGAAACGGTGACATTGGCCGATCAACTTGCCTGGTATCAGACCCGGGAGATGAGTAATGAGACACCCTGTCTTGATCGCCGCTAGTCTCCTGCTCTTGAGCCACTCCCTGTCAGCCGCCGGGATTCCCGATTCGAGGCGCGCCGAACTGCTCAGCCTGCTTAAACATGACTGCGGTTCCTGTCACGGTCTCTCCCTGAAGGGGGGATTGGGGCCACCGCTGACGCCGGCTAACCTGCAAGGCAAACCAATCGATTTTCTCACCGCCACCATCCTTTATGGGCGTACGGGAACGCCCATGCCGCCCTGGCGACCGTTTCTCAGCAACGCTGAAGCTGCATGGTTGGCTGAACGGATCAAGGAGGGTGTGCAGTGATCTCCAGGCTTTTCACACTCTTATTACTGCTCACCTTCTCCAGCTTGCTGAATGCCGCGAACTGGAGAGGCACAGGCGATCTGGGCGTGGTCGTGGAACGGGCGGACGGCAGCCTGCAGGTCATAGAGACAACCGGCAACACCATCCTGGGCCGGATAGAAGGCCTGGGCGATCTATCGCATGCCTCGGCCGTGTTCTCCCGGGATGAGCGGTTTGCCTATCTGTTCGGACGGGACGGCGGTTTGACCAAGGTCGATATCCTGCAACAGGCGGTGGTCGCGCGCGTCGTACAGTCCGGTAACAGCATCGGGGGAGCGATTTCACAGGATGGCCGATTGGTGGCTGTCTCCAACTATGAGCCGGGCGGGGTACGCATCTTCAATGCCGACAGCCTGGAAATGGTGGCGGACATCCCGGCCAGCTACGGGGAGGGTAAGCAGTCGAAAGTGGTTGGGCTGGTCGATGCGCCGGGCAACCGTTTCATCTTCAGTCTGTGGGATGCCGGTGAGATCTGGGTGGTCGATATGAGCGACCCGGCAAAGCCTGCGGTAGAGAAGTACAGTGGCATTGGTCGACAGCCCTATGATGCCTTGATAACCCCGGACGGCCGCTACTATATCGCCGGCCTCTACGGTGAAGACGGCCTGGCCCTGCTGGATCTGTGGAATCCGGATAGGGGCGTACGCCGGATTTTGGCCGACTACGGAAAAGGCCAGCAGAAACTGCCGGTCTATAAGATGCCCCATCTTGAAGGCTGGGCGGTCGCAGGCAAGCGCCTGTTCATTCCTGCGGTGGGCCGGCATCAGGTACTGGTTGTCGACACCGACAACTGGCGTGAGGTCGGACGGCTCGATGTCCATGGCCAACCGGTCTTTGTCATGGCGCGTCCGGACGGCCGCCAGGTATGGGTGAACTTTGCCTTTCCCAATAACGATACTCTGCAGATCATCGACACCCAGAGCCTTGCGCCGATCACCACCCTGAAACCGGGTAAAGGTGTGTTGCATATGGAGTTTGAACCCAGGGGCGAAGAGGTCTGGGTTTCGGTGCGTGATATCGATCGGCTGCAGGTCTACGACACCGATACCTTTGCACGCCTCGCCGAATGGCCGGTGCTGAAACCCTCCGGGATCTTTCTCACCTCCCGCGCCCACCAAATCGGACTCTGACCATGGCCGCGCAAAAAGAGAGCATCCTTGATCGCCCGTTGAACGCCTTGGAGCGACGTTTGTTGAATGACTTCCAGGACGGTTTTCCATTGACGCCACGTCCGTTCCGGACCATCGCGGAGCGCGTGGATAGTACGGAGAGTGAAGTGATGACCACGATACAGCATCTACAGTCGCAGCGACTGATCAGCAGGGTGGGGCCGGTTTTCCGCCCTAATCGGGTTGGCGCCAGTACCCTGGCCGCGATGGAAGTGCCAGCGGAGAGGCTGCAGCAGGTCGCCGATATGGTAAGCAGCTATGGTGAAGTCAACCACAACTATGAGCGGGAGCACAGTCTCAACCTCTGGTTCGTCGTTACCGCAGAAGACAGGGCATCGTTAAACCGCGTGCTCAAGGAGATCGAAAGGAGATCGGGGCTCGAGGTGATCGATTTGCCCATGGTCGAGGACTTCTACATCAACCTGGGATTTCCACTGCAATGGACCTGAGAGAACTTTCGCTGCTTGTCGAGCCCGATCCGTTGGATCTCGATCTGGTTCAGGCGATTCAGGGCGGTCTACCTTTGGTCGAGCAGCCCTATGCACAGATCGCCGGGGATTTGAACATCACGGAAGCGGAAGTCATCAGACGTCTTGAACGCCTGCTCGAGACAGGCGACATACGGCGGCTCGGTGTCGTGGTTCGCCATCGGGAACTCGGCTATCGGGCGAATGCCATGGTTGTCTGGGATGTGCCTGACGACCGTGTCTCCGAGATCGGTCGACTGCTGGGCCGGCAATCCTGCGTTACGCTCTGCTACCGCCGACCGAGGCGTCCCGGCCGCTGGCCCTACAACCTCTTCTGCATGATTCACGGTAGGAGCAGGGAGGGTGTGTTGCGCAATCTCGAGCGCTTGATCGCCGAGTGCAATCTCGGCTGGATAAGCCACGACGTCCTGTTCAGTCTGCGGCAGTTTAAACAGCGCGGCGCGAAATATATCAGCGAACGGGATGGAGTCCTCGATCGCGCCGGTCAACTCTCGGCGGGTCTCTCTTAGGCATGGGTATCGGGATGCAACATTCATTGACATCGTTTGAACGACGATTGATTAACCGTTTCCAAGGCGGTGTGGACCTTACCCAAAGACCCTTCCGCGAAATGGCCAAGGCACTCGCGTCGGAAGAAGACACTGTCCTTGAAACGGTGCAGGGTCTGCTGGAGAGGGGATGGCTCTCCCGGTTCGGTCCGCTCTACAACGCTGAGCGTCTGGGCGGCAGCCTGGTTCTCGCGGCCATGTCGGTCCCCGACTCAAAATTCGACCGGGTAACGGAGCAGGTCAATGCACTGGCGGCCGTTGCCCATAACTATCGACGGGATCATTGGCTGAATATGTGGTTCGTGTTGGCGACCGACAGCAGCGACTCGATACGGGAGACAATCGAACAGATTGAGAGCGAGACAGGGTTGCGGGTATACGCCTTTCCCAAGGAACAGGAGTTCTATCTCGGTCTCTGGTTCGAAATGGGTGATGACGGCAGTCTCAACACCCGTTCCATTCCCGCCGTTGCCGCAACGGAGAACGTCGATCTGGACGACCTCGACCGACGCATAATCGCCGAGACACAGCAAGGCCTGCCGCTCACCCACGATCCTTGCCAAGCCCTGGCATGGCGTATCGGTTGCTGGCCCAGTGAGGTGGCCACCCGGATGGATACAATGCTGCAGTCCGGGGTTATTCGCCGTACCGGCCTGGTGCCCAATCACTACCGCCTCGGTTTCAAAGGAAACGGTATGACAGTGTGGAATATTGCGGATGATCAGTTGCAGGAGGCGGGGGAGCGCTTGGGCGCCATGGACTTCGTCAGCCATTGCTATGCCAGGCCGCGTCATCCGCCCGATTGGCCTTACAACCTGTTTGCCATGGTACACGGCAGGGATCGCGCCGATGTCATGCAGAAGGTCAATGCTCTGAGCCACCAACTGAGAAGCTACAACCAGGGACACGAGGTGCTTTTCAGTTCCGCGGTGCTGAAGAAGACCGGCATGCGGCTTGCCTTATAGGATTCGATTATGTTTCGCATAAGCCGTTATCTGCATGCCCTGACCCGGCCGGCCGGATCGGTCGAACGAGCGGGGAAACCGACGGGCCCAGTGGTTATCTGGAACCTGGTCAGGCGTTGCAATCTGACATGCCGTCACTGTTATGCCACCTCCGCGGACAAGGACTTTCCCGGTGAGCTGACAACGCCTGAAGTCTTTGGTGTGATGGACGACCTCAAGGATTTCGGCGTGCCCGTGTTGATTCTCTCGGGTGGCGAGCCCCTGATGCGGCCCGATATTTTCGTGATCTCACAGCGTGCCAAGTCAATGGGGTTTTATGTGGGTCTTTCGAGTAACGGCACGCTCATCGACGAGACCAATATCGCCGATATTGCTGCAGTCGGCTACGATTATGTAGGGATCAGTGTCGACGGCATGCGCGATACCCACGACCGGTTCCGGCGCAAACAGGGCGCTTTCGATGAATCGATGCGCGGTATCAGATACTGCCGGGATGCCGGCCTCAAGGTCGGCCTGAGATTTACCCTGACCCAGGACAATGCGGCGGAATTGCCCGACCTGTTGCGGTTGATGGACGACGAGGGTATCGACAAGTTCTATCTGTCCCATCTGAACTATGCAGGACGCGGTTATAAAAACCGGGATGACGACGTACAACACCGCATCACCCGGGAGGCCATGAATCTGCTCTTTGCCACCTGTTGGGAGGATGTGCACAAGGGACGCAAGCGCGAATTTGTTACCGGCAACAACGATGCGGACGGGGTGTACCTCTTGCACTGGGCCGCACGCCATCTTCCGCAACATCATGCCAGGTTGCAGGAAATGGTTTCCCGATGGGGCGGCAATTCGAGCGGGGTCAATATCGCCAATATCGATAATGAGGGCCGCGTACATCCAGATACCATGTGGTGGGACTATACCCTTGGCAATGTCAAAACGCGTCGTTTTTCAGCGATCTGGCAGGATACCCGTGAACCCCTGATGGCCGGTCTTAAACAGAAAGTTCGGCCACTGGAGGGGCGCTGTGCCCTCTGTGCCCACCGATCGATCTGTGGCGGCAACAGTCGTACCCGTGCATGGCGACTCACGGGTAATCCATGGGCGGAAGATCCGGGTTGCTATCTCACGGACGATGAGATCAAACCGGTGCAGCATTTTCAGGCAGCGACAGGCTAAAGGCATGTGTCATCGTATGGCCTGGAAAGCATGAGAATGAGAAGTTGCTGTATCCCGGCAGCACTTTTGTTGCTGGTGATCGTGGGAGTTTTCTACAAGTTTCTTTGGCAGGGAGAGGTGGCACCCGCCAGTGACGGACGTAGCGCAATCCAGATGCCTCAACAGGAACGGGATCTGGTACTCAGAGAGATGCGGGGTTTTCTGCAGGCGGTACAGGCCATCCTTATTGCCGTCGACAAGGAGAATACACAGGGCATCGTAGATGCGGCGAGAGAGGTCGGGGCGGCTCAGCAGCAGGCTATGCCGGGGACTTTGGTCAAGCGGTTGCCGGCAGAATTCAAAATGCTGGGCTTTGATACGCATCGCCGATTCGACCAATTGGCGCTGGATGCAGAACAGTTGGGGGATGTACAGCACAGCCTGCAACAGCTGGCCGGGTTGATGACCAACTGCGTCTCATGCCATGCCAGCTACCGATTGGATTTGATCGATGAGTAATGTACAGGGTGTGCCGATGAATTCATTGCTTTCGAAACAGTTTAAGCATGAGATTGTACGAGCTTTGCTTGTTCCGTTTGTTCTGCTCACCGTACTGTATAGTGGACAATCAGCTGCCGATGCCAAAGCCGATCATGAACTCTATCTGAAACATTGTGCCGAGTGCCACGGTGCGGACAGGCTGGGCGGTCAGGGCCCTGCGCTATTGCCGGAGAATCTGCATCGCCTGCGATCTAACAAGGCGCACAAGACGATTGCCGAAGGCCGGCCGGCGACGCAGATGCCGCCGTTCAAGGAGCGCTTGAGCGACAGCCAGATCGAAGCGCTGGTCAACTATATCTACACGCCCCTGGCGGATATACCGCAATGGGGCATGCCGCAAATCTCAGCCAGTCGAATCGAACACCACAAACCGGGTACGCTCCCCGATATACCGCGTTTCGAGGCCGATATCGAGAACCTGTTCGTGGTCGTGGAGCTAGGCGACCACCATGCGACACTGCTGAACGGCGATACCTTTAAACCGATCCATCGTTTTCCGACCCGCTTCGCGCTGCACGGCGGACCCAAATATGCCAAGGGCGGCCGCTATGTCTATTTCGCTTCGAGAGACGGTTGGATCAGCAAGTTCGATATCTACAACCTGAGCTATACCAGCGAGGTGAGGGCGGGCATCAACACCCGGAATCTGGCCGTCTCCCATGATGGCCGTTTCGTCATGGTGGCCAACTATCTGCCCCATACCCTTGTCGTGCTGGATGCGGAAGATCTCAAGCCATTGAAGGTGATTCCGGTGACCGATGATAAAGGCAATTCTTCCCGGGTCAGCGCTGTCTACACCGCCGATCCCCGTTCAAGCTTTATCGCCGCGCTGAAGGATATCACCGAGGTCTGGGAGATCAGTTATCAGATACCGCCGCCCAAGGGATTCGGCGCATGGATCCACGATTACAGGGAGGATTCGGGTGAGCAGGGCGTCACCGATCCGTTTCCTGTCCGCCGCATCCGGGTGAAAGACTACCTGGACGATTTTTTCATCACCCAGGATTACACCCAGATCGCGGGTACCGCGCGGGACGGCAGCGGACAGGTGGTCGATCTCGATATCGGACGCGCCGTACAGGCGCTGGAGCTGCCCGGCATGCCCCACCTCAGCTCCGCCATCACCTGGCGCAGCGGTGATCGCCAGGTGATGGCCACGCCCAATATCAAAGCCAACAAAGTGACCGTGATCGATACCGAAAGCTGGGAGCTGATCAAGGAGATACCGACCCTGGGGCCTGGTTTTTTCATGCGCAGCCACGAACGGAGTCCCTATGCCTGGGTGGACGTCTTTTTCGGTCCTGAGAGGGATGCCATGCATGTGATCGACAAGCAATCCCTGGAGATCGTTAAGACCCTGCGCCCAGCCAAGGGCAAGACCTCCGCGCATGTGGAGTTCACCAAGGACGGGCAGTACGCCCTGGTAAGCGTCTGGGATGAAAATGGTGCGTTGGTTGTCTACGATGCCAACACATTCAACGAAGTTGAACGACTGTCGATGAGCAAACCGTCCGGTAAATACAATGTCCACAATAAATTGACACGCTCTTCGGGGACCAGCCATTGAACGCCAAGCTTTTCATGTTGGGTATCCTGCCGATGTTGTTTTCATCAACCGGCTGGTGCGGTGAATTGACGATTCCTGTAGAGAATATCCTGGTCGAGGACGGGGATACCCTGGTGGTCGAGCTGCCCGATGGCAGACAGCGGGTTCAGTTGATCGATATCGACGCACCCGAGGATAGCGACAATGCAAAGTTCAAGGTCGACATGCGCAGAACCGGCCTGGACTACGACACCCTGTACTCCCTCGGCGCGATGGCAACCCAGCACTTGGGCGGACTGATCGATGGCGGGGAGCGTTTCATCTTGCGCTATGAGCCGGAAAGACGGGACAGATATGGCCGCTTGATCGGTGATTTGATGGATGAAGACGGGGTCTCCATGAGTGAACGGATGGTGGCGAACGGATATGCCATCGTTATGCCGCGGGCCGCAGCCGGTTCTGCGCATCCTTACCATGCACTGCAGCGCAATGCGCAGAAGGAGATGCAGGGCCTGTGGGGATTGCTGCCCCGGCAGGCCCATCTCTGGGCAGGTGCATCGTTTTCGCGTTGACAACCCGCAATGGCGATGGATTAGGATGCGCAAGCGTTACTGCCTGAAGGCATCTATCGATGCTGGCAAGGAACCTCTCCTGGTGGGTGCTGGACGGTCTGAGTATCCGCCCTGAACTGCGTTACGACCAATACAGTGGAAAAGCAAGCCCTCTTCAAAAAGATAGTGATTGTCATGGGTCTGCTGATTGCCCTGCCGGCGCACGCTTTACCTCCGCTGCAGCTTTTCATCGATTTGACACCCCTGGGGAAAACCCTGCGACTGCTCCCCGGTACCTATTCCGGCCCGGCGGTCATAACCAAACCGATTGTCATCGAGGGCGGCGGCGAGGTCACGGTCGACAATGAAGGCGAGGGAACGGTGATGACGATCAAGTCGGATCATGTGGTGGTGCGCGGTCTTCGTCTGACCGGCTCCGGCGGCTCCCACGACGCCATGGATGCAGGCGTGTTGATCGAGGGTGATGAGGTCCTGTTCGAGGAGAACCGTCTGGATGATGTGCTGTTCGGCATTCACATCAAACAGGGAAACGCCAATACCATCCGCAACAATAGCGTTACCTCCAAGCCCTTTGCCCCCAGCCTGCGCGGTGAGGGATTGAGAATCTGGTATGGAAGCGAAAACCTGATCGAAGGCAATACCTTCCATCATGTGCGCGATCTGCTGCTGACCAACGCATCCGCCAACAGAATCGTCGGCAATGAGCTGCACCATAACCGGATCAGCATGGAGTTTATCTTTTCCCCGGACAATATCGTGAAAAACAACCGCATTGGCGTGAACGATACGGGCATCGTGGCGATCTATTCGGACGGCTTATCGATCGAGGGGAACCGGATCGAGCATATCAGAAACATGGGCAGCTCGGCGCTGGCGATCAAGGAGAGCTCACAGGTTCGGATCGAGAACAATGAGATACTGCACAATACCGTGGGCCTGACCGCAAACTCGCCTGTGTTTCCGGAGAATATTCTCTATCTGGAAAACAATCGGTTTTCATACAACAACGTGGCCATGTATTTCTATGGCGAGAAGGGCGGCCACATCATTCACGGCAATCATTTTGTCAACAATCTGTCGACGATTGCCGTCAGCCACGAAAAGAGCGCCAAGAGCAATGACTGGCAGGGCAATCTATGGGATAACTATCAGGGCTTCGATCAGGATCGGGATGGATTCGGCGATACGCCGCATACCATCAGGCGCTATGCGGACCGAATCTGGATGGACCGGCCGGTCACCCAGTTTTTTCGCGGCACCCCCATGATGGCCGTCATCGACTTTATGGAGCGTCTGGCGCCGTTTTCAGAACCGGGCGCCATCTTGACCGACCCGCGTCCGCTTGTCGACTACTCGCCCGAATAGCCACTCTCCAGAGACTTTCCGGTCAATGCGCCAAGGAAGGCCGCAATGTCTGCAATTTCATCATCTTTCAGCTCGATTTCGAGCTGGATGCGCCCCATGATGCGGATCACCTCTTCGAGGGATTTGCCTGAACCGTCGTGAAACCAGGGTCCGGTGACAGCCACGTTGCGCAGGGAGGCCACTTTGAACATCATCCTGTCCTCATCGTCCCCGGTCACGCGGTATCTGCCCTGGTCCTCGGTATTGTGATAATCCTCGTAGACCCCGAGCTTCTCGATCAGCGTGCCGCCGAGCACGGGACCATCGTGGCATCGTATGCAATTGTGCCGTATGAAGCTGTTTAGCCCCGACTGTTCCTGAGTCGTCAGCGCCGTTTTCTCTCCCCCCATGAAATCGTCGAAGCGGGACTCACTGCGCAGCGTCCGTTCGAATGCGGCGATGGCCTCCGTCAGATTGGCGTAGGAGAGGGGAGAGGCATGCTCTGGAAATGCCTTGGCGAAGGCTTCGATATACTCTGGTATCGCGCCGAGTTTCTTCACTACGCTCTCTTCATCGGGCATGCCCATCTCGATCGGGTTCAGGATCGGCTCCCGCGCCTGATCGGCCAGGTCCGCAGCGCGGCCGTCCCAGAACTGTGAACTTTGCCACCCGGCGTTCAAAACGGTGGGGGTGTTGCGGTCGCCAAGTTCGCCACGCGCCCCCGGTGAGGTGGGGAGGTTATCCATACCGCCCCTGCCATCCCCAAGTGGGTGACAACTGGCACATGACTGGGTGTCATTGATGGAGAGGCGTGTGTCGAAATAGAGCTGTTTTCCCAGCTCGATGCGCGCAGGCGTGTCGTTTTCACTGCCGGGCATGGTCTGGGGCAGTGCTTCGAAGTAGCGGTTGGCCTTCCTGATCAGGCGATCGGTTTTATCCGCCTGCACACTGGCGCCGAACAGAAACAGAAATAGAAACGATACAACAGCGAGACTGATCTTTTGATTCATTTCGATTTCCGTCAATCAAACAAAAAGGATCGGGTATCGCCTAAGGTACGGTGTACCCCATGGCATCTTGCGCAGATGATCACGGCGGCCTTTCCCAGCTTTCTGCCTGCCGCTTTCGGCTGCTGCCGGGTCAGCGCCTCATCCAATTCATTCAGAGTCCGCTTACTGGCGTCGCCAAGTATCCGCTGTCGCGGCAGTTCATCTTGGTGACAGGACTGGCAGCTCTCGCCCAATCGATAGAGTTGTCCTCTGAGCTTTTGGGAGGCTTTCGCCGCGCGCGCCCAATGTTTGTCTTCACTGGCGATCTTGATGCGGTTGACGGTTTGGGACAAGGCATCCATGTGAGTGTTGTAGTCCTTCAAGACACCCTGTTCGTCAGCAATTTCGATGTGGCTGAAATCCGGCGAGCGGTATCTGAGCGCGGCAAGAGCCCGATACTCCCGATGACAGTTTCGACAATTGCGCTGAAGCCGTGAAACTGCGCTGGATACGGTTTTGAAATCACCAGACCGGGCGGCCGTTTCCAATCGAGTGGCCTCGTCGAGTTCCACCTCATCCCGCCACTCCGGCACCATTTCGGGCAGCTCGCGAAAACGCTTGACGAACTTATTGCTCCATTTCTTGGTCAACACAAGATCCTGTTCGGCGGCATACTCGCCTGTGGCCTGCAACTCCCTGCGCAGGGCGAACATTGTGTGAAGCCAGACCTGCCGCTTGTTTTCTGGCTTGTACCACTGTGAAAGCGAATCGGGTAGCAGGGTGATACTGCGCTCCTCTTGCGCGACGGATTGACTGCTCAGACTCGTCAACAGGAGGGTGACAATGCCAACGAGCCAGAACTGTTTTCGATGCGTCATTTTGTCTTTGGTTGTTCCAAGCGCATGGCACCGATCGTATTCGTGTTCACAGATCCCAGGGACCTGTGATTACTCTACAACGTGAACGACACCTTTCATCTGATGGCTTTCGTGGTGAGGTTCGCAGATATAGTGGTAACTACCCGGTTTGTCAAAGGTACGTTCCCGGACATCGCCCGGGAAGAAGTAATCGCCGGGTTCATCGCCCAGCACCTCGAACCAGGCACTGTGATACTGGCGTTTTTCGTGATTTTCCCAGCGCACGGTGGTGCCGACCTTGACGGTGATCTCCTCCGGCAGGAATTTATAGTCCTTCGTGATGACGGTGACCACCTCACCGGCGAACGCAGGGCTGAAGGCAAGCGGCCACAACAGCAGGAAGATTATGCTATAGCGATACATAGTGGATACCTCCATCGATTGCAGTCCGTCATCCGGAAATAGGGTTGGGGCGCTACTGTGCCGTTGCGTTGATCTCCGCGTCCGGATTGTCGAGTCCCAGTTTGTATCCCAGCGATACATGATGGAAACGGCTGCTGGTGTGGTCATCGTGGATCGCGAATCCGAAATTGTAGAGCGTACCCTTTTCGATGCTCACATCCTCCGCCAGTTCAGATTTTATCTTACGTTTGAATGTGGCGGTCCAGTAACCGGCCTCTTCCCCGATGCTCCCCTGGATGGTCTCGCCACCCTCCATGACACGCTGTTCCAGGATGTAGCCGTTCTCGACACTGCCGCTGCCGCTGC
>NATV01000056.1 GCA_003094535.1 gamma proteobacterium symbiont of Ctena orbiculata
GTTCGTCAGGGGGCCGCTGGCGTGCTGCAGGAGATGGACCTCTACACCCGACCCTGGGGATTCGACCTGGCAGAGGTCGGCGTTCCTATACAGATCTGGCATGGGACCGCCGATGAAACAGTACCCATCCTGCATGGCCGCACCCTTGCAGCGGGACTGGCCGACTGTGATTTCCGCATAGTCGAAAGCGAAGGCCACTTCTCCCTGCCGATTGACCATATGGATCAGATTCAGCAACAGCTGATTGCCAACCGGTTCGATCAACGGGCATCGGTATGAAGCTGACGATCTGTTTGCCGATTGGGCATGAGCACGCCCATCACCAGATAGAGGGTAAGTCCATTCATCAGGTGCCAGAGAAAATGGGTTCCATAGGGCCAAACCGCGCACAACGACTGATCCAAGGTCCTGAGTGTCAGCGAGAGGGTAAACACAAGCATGGCATAGAGCATTCGTTTGCTGCAGCCAAGCAGGGTGAATCTGCAATAGAGAGTGATTACCAGCAGACCCGCCCAGGCGGGCAGATAGAATATCGAGCCGTTGAACAGATCCCCGGGCAGCATCCATTGCAGAAGTGTGTTGACAGTCTGGAAAAGAAGAAACCAAAACAGTGCCCAAGCCGCGCCAAGCTTGATTACCCGCAGCAAAAAGCTGAGCAGAAAGAGAGAGAGAAAGAGCAGAATGGGGATCACGTCCGCCAGTTCAGCCCAGAAAGTGGCATAGGTATGCCAGAGAAAACTGCCGATGCCGATGGCCGTCAACAACCCGGTCAGCGCCCACAGATCCCACAATCGCCTGATCGATTCGGCGCACTTTCGCAATGCCCTGATTTGAGCCGCCGCGGCGAAGAGAAAGACCAGATTGGTAGCCGCGTTAAGGGGCTCGGCCCAGAAGCTGTCGTCAATCCGTTCGCAATAGTCGGTTATGGCTACGAGGGCATGCTCCATGCCAATCTGTTACCTCTCTCAATGCGCAACAGGTTCTGCTTCCGGTCTGCTGAACAACTGCAGATAGCGCTAAAGCCGAAAGCCTGAGTGTTACCTATGGATGTTACAAATCGATGATGCCTGGATGACGAAGGAGTGCACTCTCATGACAGCGATCCGAATCGAAACAGCCCGCAGTTGGGGTGAGTTGCAGGAGCTGTTATTCAGCGCCTCCTGGAATCAGGCGTTGGAGCGGTTTCGCTCACCCGGCGCCTTTCGCGGTCTCTCCGATGCCGACTACACCCTGGAGACAACCCTGATCCGGCTTGGCGGCCCCTATCAGCAGCTCGAGCGTCATCTGCTGCGAAACTTCATGAAGTACGCCCACCGGGATGTGGTCGAGAGAGACTCCTTCTGGCACTGGCTCTCGGTTGCCCAGCACCACGGCCTGCCGACCCGTCTGCTCGACTGGACCCACTCTCCATTCGTGGCGATGCACTTTGCGACGGCCAATACCTCGAAGTCCGACCGTGACGGAGTCATCTGGTGTATCAATTATGAGCGCTGCCACACCCTGCTGCCCACGACCATACGACAGAGCCTGGAGAACGAGGGCGCCAACACCTTCACCACCGAACTGCTTGCCAAGGCCGTACCCTCGCTGGAGCAGCTGGACCAGCTCTCCGAAGAGCCCTTCCTGCTCTTTTTCGAACCCCCCTCGATGGATGACCGGATCGTCAACCAGTTCGCCCTCTTCTCGGTGATGTCGAACGCATCCCTTGGTCTCGACAGCTGGATCGGGAGACACCCGGAACTTTGCCGTAAGATCATCATCCCGGCGGGACTTAAATGGGAGATCAGGGATAAACTGGATCAGTGCAACGTAACCGAACGGGTTCTCTTTCCCGGCCTCGACGGGCTGACCCGGTGGCTCTACCGTCACTATAGTCCGAAACAGCGGTGAACCGGAATGAGGATCATCAGACGCTATAAGGCCGTTCCTCCCAGCGCCTCAGAACCTTGAGATCCCTCGCCGGCAGGTAATCGTAGGCACCCATCTGATCCCTGAGCACCGCTTCGGCAACTGCGTAGTTGCTGGATTTGCTGCTCAGCATGTGGAAGAACCAGGCGAAGGGATAGCCCGCCAATCGATCGTAACCATGAATGGCATTGGCCAATGAGGCGCCTGTCAGCTGTTCCCCATCCGGCAGTTCCGGAAGCCTGCCGTGGAGTACTGTGATGGGCTTGGCATCTATGCGCGACTCGCCATAGGTGTCCTGATAATCCCGCAACAACAACACCCATTGGCGACAGAAGTTGCCTGTTTCACCTGCACTGCTCTCACCCCAATCGTTGAAGAATCGACGCAGGCTGCTCAGGTTGCGCGTACCCTCCGCCTGGCCATCCAGCAGCTTGTCAATCTCCATGATGCGACGAAAGCGGTAGAACGGCGGCGTCACGGGCTCCGGATCCAAACGGGGATAATCGAGGGGATCGAGGAAATCCTCCAGATTGTCCGGGTACCAGTCGCGATCGATCAACGGACGCTCGATCACCTCCTGCAACTCTTCGACTTCGATCTGCACGAATTGATGCGGCCGATCGCCGGTGGCTGCGGTAAAATAGTGGCTCTTGCCCGCGAGCTGGGTGACGAAATAACCGCTGTCGCGATAGTTGAAAAAGAGTTCCTCGAGATCACCGTCCGCCGTCTCATCGACCCACTTGGTCAGGTTCGATGCCACCGGGGCATGGTTGCCATCGACCACACCCCCCAGTCGATGCCAACCACCCCTGGTCATGGTCCCTTTGAGGTCGAGGCCTTGCAGAGTCGATGCCAATGCCTCTTCGAGTCTCTCCTTGCCGTCGATGGCACTGATCTGGTTGCAGAGTTCGACCAGATGTTCCTGCTTTTTCAGGATGGCAATCACAGGATCGCCTCCCGCGCGCTATCGGCTTGATGGCGATCACGCCACCATTGGGACGCCAGGCGGTGTGCTGCATCCTCGGTTCGCTCCAATTCCAGGGCCCTGATGGCCATGGCAAGGGTGCCAACGGCCGCCGCCTCGCCGTAGGCATCCCCGGAGTCACCCTCCCAGACCTCACGATAGTGGCGCAGGTTAAGCCGCTGTTCCCTCGATGCAGTGCCGGCTTGCATCAAGGGTTGCCAGGATTCGCCCCACAGCTCCCCTTGATCGCAACCGCTCAGCTGTAGGGGACGATCCGGTATGCGCTCGAATTCTCCGCCCTCCCCTTTGCATACCACAATCCTGCGCCCCTCGATCTGAGCGGCAGCTGTGTGTATGGCGGCGTAGTTGGGATGAAACACACCGATCAATGACAGCGGTGCATTGAAGGGATTGAGCATGCGGGCAACCGTTTGCAGCGGCGGCCGCAGGCCCAACAGTTCCCGTGTCGCGATCAGCTGCGCGGTCAAGGAGGAGAGCTTACTGATCGGCAGGTAGCAGAAACCAGTTTCGTTTAGGCCCTCCATAGCCTCCTGCAGCGAGTTGGCCGCCTCCATGCCCAGCGCATCCAGGGCCTCGGGCACATAGACCCTGGCGTCGCTCCTGTTCATGCCGTGCATACAGACCGGGTATCCCTGCTTTACCAGAATCAAGGCCGCGAGGAGAAACCAGGGAAGCTGCCTTCTCTTGCCGGCATAGGCGGCCCAATCGATGGCGGGCGCCATCTCCTTACCTTGGGTGGGCAGACTCTCCCGCAAGGCGCGGGTGAAACCCGCGACCTCCTCCGCGCTCTCCTCCTTGACCCGCATCAGCATCAGAAAGGCGCCAATCTGTTCAGGCTCGACGTCGTAGCAGGCGATCATCTGCATCGCCTCGTAGGCCTCTTCCAGGGTCAATGCGCGCATGCCATTGCGACCCTTGCCCAGTATCTGAATGAATCTTGCGAATGGATGCATTGTATAACTACCCTTTATCGGCTGCGTCTGAGATACGGGCGGCAACGACGATTCTGACATCCTCGTCCTCGTCGTCGACCATGGAGTCCAGGGCCTCCACCGGAACCCGCTGGCATGCGGTCAATCGCACCCGCCAGTCGCTGTCGTCCAGCATGCCCTTCAATGACTCCTCATCGATGCGTTCCGCAACCACCAGGCGAACCTCAGGCGCGGGATCATTCATCATCAGTCCCAGACTCTCGGCGGGCAGACGCGATGCGACATGCTTGCGCACCTCCCTGTCGCTGTCGAGGATCATCCTGAACAACCTGCCAGGTTGCAGACGCCTGGCCAGGATCTGCCGCACCATGTAGTCCTCGTCCTCTACCATCTGCTCCAACTGATCGATTGGAATCCGGTCGGCAACAGTGATCCTCACCTCTCTGTCGGGGTCATTGAGCAGCGCCTGGAGTTGAGCGCCCGGCAGACGATAAGCGAGTACACGACGCACCACCTCGTCGGGATCATCCAGCATCTGCAACAGGCGTTGTTGCGAGAGATAGCGGGCGGCGATGGCGCGGCGCTCCCAAAACTCATCACCGGCGTAGAGTTCCGCCAGGTCGGGATTCCTGGTGAAAAAGCGTGAAATCTGTCTCCCGCTCATGACACGGACACAGACATCGCCCGGATTGCATCGCCCTCCCTTCAGCCTGTCTTCCCGGTGAGGGCAGCTGCCGCAATCTGCGGTCGGGACGCCTGTCTTCTCTTGTTCCATCAATTCAACGGTCACGCTGCTTCAATCTCTGCCACGACAATGCCTGTGGCTACATCCAAATCCCGGGTAAATCCGAGACAATGGTTACGGCTATCGATCAGATAGAGGTTGAAATCCTCCGCTTCGTGGAGGGGATCGACGGCAACCACATCATCATCCAGGCAATAGGTAAAATGGATATCTGGAAACTGCCGGCGCAATGCCATGACGCTCGACTCATCAACAGGATGCTGAGAGAGAAATTCACCCACGTCTTGCAACTGCGCCCGGGTGATCATACGTCCGCTTCCTGCTCAAAACGAATGCGTGCTTCCGGGTCCTGCCCCATTACCTTTGCCAGCCAGGGCGAGGCGTCCCTACCAATCACTCGCTGCAGCGACGCCACCTCTTCCCGGGCGGCGACAGCCTGGGGTTTCTTGATCGGATGCACACCCGCCCTGACCACCTTGGCGGCGGCGGGTCCGCCGATGGATCCGGCAAACAGAAGCTGACAATCGCTGATCAGCGAGGCGCGATAGGCGTTCTTGTCCTCGACCTCGGCGCGCTGTTCCACCGCCCTGATATCGATCAGGCGGCTGCTATCGGACGAGACCTGATAGATCAGAAAACGGCGACAGGAGCCGAAATGTCCATCCAGCATCTCTCCCTTGTTGGAGGCAAACGCCACCCGGATACTGTTCGGCATCTCACCCTCGGCATAGGCCTCGCTCTCGGGCAACGGCTCCGCCGAGATCTCGTTCTCACCCTTGAGGCAGGCAAGCGCGGACTTCACGGCAGCCTTGTCCATGTCGGCGAACTCGCCGTCGCCGGCCGACTTCAGCACCTCCACCGTCAGCTTTTCGAGTCTCTTTACCGTAGGCGGAAGGCCGATCGCATCGTTCAGCACCCGCAGCAGGCGGCCGGGATCGGTATCGGGCAGCTCACGGGCCGCCAGGCCGATACGCAGTGCGATCTCTTTGCTGATGGGTGATGCGCTCATAACTCACTCCTGAAAAAACATATGAAGAAAGCCGCGAACAAACGCGAATCACCGCAAATGGCCGCCAATATTTATTGGTCATCCATTCGCACGAATATCCATTTGCGCATATTCGCGGTGTTTGGCGTGCATTCGCGGTTAATCATTCCCGCTATCAAACCGAAATGATGCAGTCGTCTTCCATGCAGACATCGAGGCACTGGGGCAAGTCATGGTCGCCCTCGCACTCGGTGCAGGTCTCGGCTTCGATTTTATAGACGCCTTTAAAGGGCAGGATCGACTGGGTCGGGCAGACAGGTTCACAGTCGCCGCAAGCAGTGCAAACATCTCGTACAATCTGAAGAGCCATGGCAATTCTCCTGGTTACTACTATTCTGCGCGTTTAAAACGCAAGGTGGTGGGGAAGGTCGGGGGCGGGCTGATCGGATCGATGTAGTATTTCGAACCGTCGGTCAGCTCCACTTCGCCGCCCCATTCGGTCTCGGTGTCCTTCTCCACGGAAGCGATCTCGTCTTCCTGGTCCTTCTTGGCGATGTAGAACAGAAGCGCACCGTTATCTTTTACGCGAATCATTACATTGGGCACAGTGTTATCTCACTTTGTTCGGAGTTTTGAGTTACGAGTTTTGAGTTGGCGGTGGGCGAAGCCCACCGCTTCTTTTAACTCAAAACTCAACACTCACAACTCGAAACTCGTTGATCCTGAAAGGATCAACGTACCAGGTCGTAGTTGTAGTCCGTCGTGCCCATACCGCGGGTCTCTTCGTCGAGACGTTCGAGTACGGAGTTGACCAACATTCTCAACATGTACATGGCGCCTTCGTAACCCAGGGTGGTGTCACGATGCATATGGTGACGATCGAAGATCGGGAAGCCGATGCGGATCAGCGGCACCTCGAACTCCTTGCCCTTGTGCAGGGTATCGCGCTGGATGAACTTGCCGTAGGAGTTACCGATCATGAAGTCCGGCTTGTTGGTGAACATCAGGGAACGGAAGTGCCACAGGTCCTTACCGATATGAACTTCACTGTTCTGACCGTAAGGTGAATCCGCCAGCATCTTCTCCATGGCCTTTTTCCAACGCTTGTTGGCATGGTTACAGAGGATCTGCGTCGGCTCGGCGCCCAGCTCCATGAGGAACTTGGCCATACCCATGACGAAGTCGGCGTCACCGTAGAGACCGAACTTCTTGCCGTGCAGCCAGGCGTGGCTGTCGGTCATCATGTCGACCAGGATGCCGCGCTCGCGGGTCAGCGACTCCGGGATCGGCTTGCCGGTCAGCTCGGAGACCTTCATCAGGAAGGCATCGGTGGCTTCCAGGCCCATGGGGATGGTGATGTCGGTGGCCGGCTGTTTCCAGGTGTTCTTGGTGAACTTGCGGCTCTTGACGGACTGCCAGGGCTGCAGGAACAGGGTATCGATGGCGTTGGGGGCATCTTTCACTTCATCAATCGAGGTGCCGCCGTCGTACATCTTGTAGGAACCGTCAGCCGGGGTGTCGAGCACGTCGGTGGGATCGCACAGCAGGCTGTACTCCACGTCCATCTCTTCCATCATGCGCTTCATCACACGATAGTTACCCAGGTAGGTCTCGAAGCCGGGCACGATGTTGATCTTGCCGTTGCTGCCCACCTCTTTGTCTTCCATGGTGTTAAGGGTGAAGTAGCGCTGGATACCCTCGAACATGTTGTCCCAACCGGTGGTGTGGGAGCCGACAAAGCTCGGGGTATGGGCGAAAGGTGTGGGGAACTCCTGTTCGATATGACCTTCCTTCTTGGCGTTGCCGATGAAGGCGTTCAGGTCGTCACCGATAACCTCGGCCATACAGGTGGTGGAGACAGCGATCATCTCCGGCTTGTAGAGGGCCTTGGCGTTCTCCAGGCCGGCGAACATGTTCTTCTGTCCACCGAATACCGCCGCGTCTTCCGTCATGGAGTCGGAGACACAGGCCACCGGCTCTTTGAAGTGACGGTTGAAGTAGGTACGGAAGTAGGCCACACAACCCTGAGAGCCGTGCACGTAAGGCAGGGTCTTCTCAAAGCCCAGGGCGCAGAGCACCGCACCGAGGGGCTGACAGGCTTTCGCCGGGTTGACGGTCAGGGCCTCACGGTTGAAGTTCAGCTCTTTGTACTCTTCCGTGGTGGTCCACTGGAAGACTTCCTGGATCTTGTCATCAGGATGCTTCTCCTCGAAGGCTTCCTGCTTGTTCTTCAGTGTCTCGATGTATTCGTCGGTACGAAACAGCGGATAACTGGGTTTGATGTCATCGACTACTTGGCTCATGATATTTCTCCTACCGCGCCACTAATCTGTGGACAGACGGTTGGTTAAGATTGATTCTGCTCGTTTGCCACCAGCGGTCGGTCGTTACAACCGACCGCCGATCGCTATACCTTAAGCACCGGCCGCAGCGGCCTCGGGCTCTTCCTCACCCTTCAGCCAGGGCGCCTGAATCTTGCTCCAGCAAGGATTGTTCAGGGTCATGTCCATATCACGGGCGAAGATGGCGAAGCCGTCATAGCCGTGGTAGGGACCGGAATAGTCCCAGGAGTGCATCTGGCGGAAGGGGATGCCCATCTTCTGGAAGATGTACTTCTCCTTGATGCCGGAACCAATCAGGTCGGGTTTGATCTTTTTGACGAACTCTTCGAACTCGTAGCCGGTGACATCGTCGTAGATCAGGGTGGCGTTGCCCATATCCTTGATGGTGCGGTCGTAGTCGTCGTTATGCGCAAACTCATAACCGGTACCGACCACTTCCATGCCCAGATCTTCGTAGGCGCCGATGATGTGACGCGGGCGCAGGCCGCCGACGTAGAGCATCACCTTCTTGCCCTCGAGACGCGGACGGTACTTGGCGATCACGGCGTCGTACTCGGCCTTGTACTTCTCGATGACCTTCTCGGCGTTGGCCTGGATGGTCTCGTCGAAGAAAGCGGCGATCTTGCGCAGGGACTCTTCGATCTTGGTGGGACCGAAGAAGTTGTACTCCATCCACGGGATACCGTACTTCTCCTCCATGTGACGGGAGATGTAGTTCATGGAGCGGTAGCAGTGGAGCAGGTTGAGCTTGGCCTTGGGGGTGTTCTCCATCTCGGCCAGGGTGCCGTCGCCGGACCACTGGGCAATGACACGCAGACCCATCTCTTCGAGCAGGGTACGCGAGGACCAGGCGTCACCACCGATGTTGTAGTCACCGATGATGGTCACGTCGTAGTCGGTGCTCTCGAAGCTGCTGTCGTTGTCCCGGTTGTGCAGGACCCAGTCGCGCACGGCGTCGTTGGCGATGTGGTGACCCAGGGACTGGGAGACACCGCGGAAACCCTCACAGCGAACCGGTACAACCGGCTTCTCGATCTCTTTGGCGGTCTTCTTGGAGACAGCCTCGATGTCGTCACCGATGAGACCGATGGGACATTCGGACTGAACCGTGATGCCCTTGTTCAGCGGGAACAGCTGCTCGATCTCGGTCATGATCTTGGCGAGCTTCTTGTCGCCGCCGAAAACGATGTCCTTCTCCTGGAAGTCGGAGGTGAAGTTCATGGTGCCGAAGGTGTTCACACCGGTGGTGCCCACATAGTAGTTGCGGCGACCGGCACGGGAGTACTGGCCACAGCCGACGGGACCATGGGAGATGTGGATCATGTCCTTGATGGGACCCCAGACCACACCCTTGGAACCGGCGTAGGCGCAACCACGAATGGTCATCACACCCGGCAGGGACTTACGGTTGGAGGTGATGCACTTCTTGGACTGCTCCACCTCGTGGTCGTTGACCGTGAGATGCTTGGCGCGGTCCTTCTTCGCACCCTCAGGATAGACTTCGAGCACCTCCTGGATGAGGGCTTCGGTCTCTTCGCGTGTCATAACTGACATAATGTTCTCCTTCACCTGCCACCACTAATCCGTGGATGCACAGGCTATGAAAAAAACGATCGATGGGTACCGACCCCGAAGGGTCGGCACAAACCCAATGACTTAGGCAGTCTCGGCTGCGGCAGTCTGGCCGACGATGCTCTCGTCTTCCTCTTCCATGATGCCGAACTCCATCAGCAGGTCTTCCAGCTCATCCATGGTGCAGGGCTCGGGAATGACCAACAGCTTGTTGTCGATAACCTTCTGCGCCAGGGTGCGGTACTCATCGGCCTGTTTGTGTTGCGGATCGTACTCGATCACGGTCATACGACGGATCTCGGCACGCTGCACGGCGTTGTCACGGGGTACGAAGTGGATCATCTGGGTACCCAGCTTGGCGGCCAGGGCCTCGATCAGCTCGTCCTCACGGTCGGTGTTACGAGAGTTACAGATCAGACCGGCGAGACGCACACCACCGGAGTTGGCGTACTTCACGATACCCTTGGAGATGTTGTTGGCGGCGTACATGGCCATCATCTCACCGGAGACCACGATGTAGATCTCCTGGGCCTTGTTCTCGCGGATGGGCATGGCGAAACCGCCACAGACCACGTCGCCGAGTACGTCGTAGAAGACGAAGTCGAGGTCGTCCTCGTAGGCGCCCTCTTCCTCGAGGAAGTTGATGGCGGTGATAACGCCGCGGCCGGCACAACCGACACCCGGCTCGGGACCACCGGACTCGACGCACTTGATGTCGCCGTAGCCGGTTTTCAGCACATCTTCCAGCTCGAGATCTTCGACGGTACCGGCCTCGGCAGCCATCTCCATGATGGTGTTCTGCGCTTTGGAGTGCAGAATCAGGCGGGTGGAATCCGCTTTCGGATCGCAACCGACGATCATGACTTTCTTACCCAGCTCGGCCAGACCGGCGACCAGGTTCTGGGTCGTGGTAGACTTGCCGATGCCGCCTTTACCGTAGATTGCACATTGACGCAGTGCCATGTTGGATCTCCTTCTTAAAGTTGAATCTGTTGTGACTAGAGTCGTTTGAGGTCACTTGGACATCCTCTCTCGAGCAAGCGTCGTGCCAAAACGTAATTGACGAATTAACTAATTGATTTTATTTACTTATATTCATTAAAATAGAATACCTATCGAGGTCGGGTTCACTACAATCACCCAGCGAATGTATGGATGAAAACAAACAATCGGGGCCACGGGCGACCTCCCTGCCCGTCAACGCCCGACTCCCCATCAACCACTGCAACCTGCCCGCGGTGATCCTCGGCAGCCTTACCTTTCAGCAGCATCCGGTGGCCCTTGTACTCGATGGTGTACGAGAGCTTCACGATGAACTATTTTCATCTTTACAGAGCCTCTCGAAGCGAGAGGAGCGGACAGTTCACTTCTCGGACTATATGCGTTCAGGCTTTCTCCTCGACCATCTGGATGAGGCCGGTTTCGATGCGGCGCAGAGCCGCTATAAGCGGGACAAGGCGGACTATTTGAGGATATTACGGGGATGGATGTTCGATCCGGATGGCAAGGAGGCTGCCGTTTTGAAGAGCTGGGTTGAGTCCCGATTCGGCCTGCTGCCGCGAAATCATCGTGGTCCGCTGGGTGACTATTCGACGCCGGACTACCTGACCTATCTCAGTGACCGTGCCAAAGGTCTCTACAACACCAACGGCCTGGAGTCCCAGCTCGATCTCCTCTATACCTTTTGTCAACACGAGGTCAGACAACACTATTCCAAACAGACCCACCTTACCCTCTATCGTGGCATCAATCAGATCAAAGAGCACGAGATACTGCAGCAATCGAGCAAATATGAGTACATCCTGTTGCTGAACAACCTCAACTCATTCACCGATGAGCGTGAACGCGCTGACGAGTTTGGGGATTATATAATGGAAGCGGAAATTCCCCTGGAGAAGCTGCTCTACTTTCCCGGTCTGCTGCCCGGTAGACTGAAAGGCGAAAATGAATTCATGGTGATCGGGGGCGTCTATCGGGTCAAGGTCGACATACTATGATCGGATCAATGACTCAAATGCCATAGAGAGATTCACGCAGATAGCTTTTGAAATGTTTCATTACCGGTTTGGGTATTGTCGCTTCAGCATAGAGGCGCAATTCGTGGATACGCTCGATCGATAGACTGCCGCCGATCCGCAGCGCCTCGTCGATCCGGGTGTGGATAGTGCTTTCAAAGAGCTGCCCCTTTTTCTCCTTGACCACGCTATAGATGGCCATCATCGCCATCTGCTCTTCCGGGAGCATTTTGCATTTATTGTCGAGTATCTTCAGCATGACCGCGGTAACGCAATCGATCTGCAGCGGGTCGAGGGGGGCTGTTTGGGCCCAAAGTGCTGCAGGATGGGGAGTTTCAATAGCTGTCTGAAGATTCATCTGTTTCGTCCCTATATGAGTGAAAGGGAAAACTGTATGAGCACTTCTCATGCATTGGAAAAATCATGCTTACACTCCAACAACTTTTTACAATTGTGATCACAGCAGTATTCGACAGCCTTCAACCGGTTCTCGGAAACCCCAACCGATGCATAATCCTGGTGGGTATTATATCACGCCGCCGCATAGAAAAAGGCCGCATCGAGAAAGGGTGTCGCCCATTCCCCACCCAGCTCATTTGCAAGCAGGATGAATTGATCAGCGACTTCACGAAAATCCGATACCTGCATGAATCGATACTCAACCTCCCCACTTGACCGCCAACAACGGATTAAGCACTAGATATCCTGTCTACAGGATTCATGCCAGATTTATCAGGCAGCGAAAACCTCGACACCGCACTTCGCCATCGTGCCGGTTATCAGGAACTCATCTCGAGGTCTGCTTTGTCGCAAAACCTACATTCGCACTGGGCAGGCCATATATTCAATACCATAACATCCTGTTTATCTTGGTTTTGTGTGATTGGCCTACCTCTTGCACATGATCGGTATCGATCTAGCTTTGTGGAGACAACAATGACGGAAAACAATTTTCAGACAATCAAAGCGGGTGTTGAAGCGGGAGATATTGTGCCCTATCTCGGTGCAGGCGCACTCGATGGATCGTCCCATTTTGACACAGGTGATCCCATACCCGCCGATAGTGACAGCCTCATTCTCGCCATGAACAACGGTAAACCGATGGCACCCAGACTGATGTATGAGTTTGCCCGCGCGGCCATGGATGTTGAACTGAAACGCGGTCGAAGCGCGGTTAACCGCTTTCTTGACAACCTCTATGGTGAACAGAAGTGGACCCAATCACCCTTGCATGCCTGGTTGGCCGGGATAAAACCAGCCTATATCATCGACATCAACCGCGACACACAGCTCCAGGAGAGTTACTGCGCTACCCCTCATACCTTGATTCGCGGTATTGCCAGAGTCGGAGGCACCGACTACAGATTCCGTATTCATCATTACGACGGCGAAAAATA
>NATV01000057.1 GCA_003094535.1 gamma proteobacterium symbiont of Ctena orbiculata
CAGGGCTTGCCCATCCCTCTCGCCACCACGGCGGCATGAGAGGTCTTGCCGCCGCGGCTGGTGAGTATCCCCTCCGAGGCGAAGAAGCCATGGATATCCTCCGGCTTGGTCTCTTCCCGCACCAGGATCACCTTCTGCCCCTGATCCTTGCCCATCAGCTCCGCGCGGTCGGCATCGAACACCGCCAGGCCGCTCGCCGCACCAGGGGAGGCCGGCAGGCCCTGGGCGATGGGCTCCACCTTGTTTTCATTGCTCAGCCTGGGATAGAGCATCTGTTCCAGATAGGCGGGATCGATGCGCAGCAGCGCCTGTTCCTTGCTGATCAGCTCCTCCTCCACCATCTCCACGGAGGTGCGCACCATGGCGGTGGCATTCATCTTGCCGTTGCGGGTCTGCAGGCAATAGAGGGTGCCGCGCTCGATGGTGAACTCGAAATCCTGGATCTCTTTGTAGTGGCTCTCCAGCTTCTGCCGCAGCTCCTCGAGCTGCTCCGCCATCTCTGGCATCTCATCGGCCAGGCGGGCGATCGGTTTCGGGGTGCGTATGCCGGCAACCACATCCTCCCCCTGGGCGTTCACCAGGTATTCACCAAACAGTTTATTCTCACCGGTCCCGGGATTGCGGGTGAAGGCGACACCGGTGGCGGAGTCGTTGCCCCGATTGCCGAATACCATGGTGCAGACATTCACCGCGGTGCCGTTGGCCATGTCAGGGGTGATATTGAACTGGCGCCGATAGTCGACGGCACGCTTACCCATCCAGGAGCCGAACACCGCCTTGATGGCGATCTCCAGCTGATCGTAGGGATCTTCGGGGAACGGTCTGCCGGTATGTTTTTCGAAGACCTTCAGAAAACGCTCGCAGATCTCCTGCAGATCGTTCGCGGAGAGCCCCACATCCTCGGTGACATGGGCATTCTGCTTCACCGCCTCGAACTCCTGGTCGAAGGCCTCATCCGGCACGCCCAGGGCGACCTTGCCGAAGAGCTGGATAAAACGGCGATAGGCATCGTAACCGAAACGGGAATCGCCGGTCTGCTCGATGACCCCCTGAAGGGTGTTGCTGTTGAGACCGAGATTGAGGATGGTATCCATCATACCGGGCATCGACATCGCGGACCCGGAACGTACAGAAACCAGCAGCGGATTGTCGGCATCGCCGAATCCCTTGCCTGTGGCGGACTCAACCTGCGCCATATGCTGATGCACATCCTCTATCAGGCTTGCAGGCAGGGTTTTGGCGTCATCGGCCAGGTAATCGAGACAGGCCTCGGTGCTGATCACGAATCCGGGCGGCACATTCAGACCGAACTGGGTCATCTCACAGAGATTTGCTCCCTTGCCTCCCAGCAGTTTCTTATCCTTGCCGTCGCCTTCGTGAAATGCGTAGACATGTCGTTTTTCACTCATTATCTCAATTCCCCTCTCTTTATTATCCGAACCGGCGGGGGCCGGTTCCCGTTAAACGCCGACCACCCTGTCGGCGCTTGAAGATGTAGGCAGATAACCACAAGATTTTCATACCAAGCAGGTTATAATACTCTCTTTTTGTTGCTGAACAATTAACGAGATCCATGGAAAAAACCTACGACCCACATGCCATTGAACAACGCTGGTACCAAACCTGGGAGGAGCGCGGTTATTTTGCCCCAGGCCAGTCGGGCAGTGACAGTTACTGCATCATGATCCCACCCCCCAACGTCACCGGCAGTCTCCATATGGGGCATGGTTTCAATAACACCATCATGGATACCCTGATCCGCTACCATCGCATGAAGGGTGACAAGACCCTGTGGCAGGCTGGCTCCGACCATGCCGGTATTGCCACACAGATGGTGGTCGAACGTCAACTCGAAGCGGAGAACAAGAAACGCCACGACCTGGGACGGGAACGATTCATCGATCGGATCTGGGAGTGGAAGCAGGAGTCCGGCGGCAATATCTCCCGCCAGCTGCGCCGGCTCGGCTCCTCCCTGGACTGGCAACACGAACGCTTCACCATGGACGACGGGCTCTCCGAGGCGGTCAGGGAGGTCTTCATCCGTCTCTACGAGGAGGGCTTGATCTACCGCGGCAAACGCCTGGTCAACTGGGATCCCAAACTGCATACCGCGGTCTCCGACCTGGAGGTGCTGTCGGAGGAGGAGTATGGCCACATGTGGCATATGCGCTATCCCCTGAGCAACGGCCAGGGCCACCTGATCGTGGCCACCACCCGTCCGGAGACCATGCTCGGCGACTGCGCGGTGGCGGTGAATCCAGGCGACGAACGCTACAGGCACCTGATCGGTGAGCTGCTGGAGCTGCCCCTGACCGGCCGCCGCATCCCAATCATCGCCGACGAGGAGCATGTGGATCCGGAGTTCGGTACCGGCTGCGTGAAGATCACCCCCGCTCACGACTTCAACGACTACGCCGTCTGGCAGCGTCATCGCGATGAGATCACCATCAGCGAACAGGCTCATGGCGGACTGATCAATATTTTCACCGTGGATGCCGCGATACGCGAAAACGAAGCGACTGAAGGCAGTTTGATCCCGGAAAAATATATCGGCATGGACCGCTACGATGCGCGCAAGCAAATCGTTACCGATCTTCAGGAGCAGGGACTGCTGGAAAAGATCGACGATCATAAACTGATGGTGCCCCGGGGCGACCGCTCCGGTGTGGTCATCGAGCCCTATCTGACCGACCAGTGGTACGTCAAGATCGCTCCCCTTGCCAAGCCCGCCATCGAGGCGGTGGAGAGCGGCCGAATCCGTTTCGTCCCCGATAACTGGAAGAACACCTACTACGAGTGGATGCGAAACATCCAGGATTGGTGCATCAGCCGCCAGATCTGGTGGGGACACCGCATACCCGCCTGGTACGATGACCGGGGCAATGTCTACGTCGGCAGATCGGAAGCGGATGTCCGCGCACAACACAACCTGGACCAGAGCTATCCACTGCGCCAGGACGAGGATGTCCTCGATACCTGGTTCAGCTCCGCCCTCTGGCCCTTCTCCACCCTGGGCTGGCCGCAGCAGACTGAGCGGTTGCAGGACTTCTACCCCACCAGCGTGCTGGTAACCGCATTCGACATCATCTTCTTCTGGGTTGCCCGCATGATCATGATGGGGCTCAAGTTCATGGATGATGTCCCCTTCCGTGACGTCTACATCCACGGCCTGATACGCGACTCCCACGGCGACAAGATGTCGAAGTCTAAGGGAAATGTGCTCGATCCCATCGATCTGATCGACGGCATCGGGCTGGAAGATCTGGTGGAGAAACGCACCAGCGGCATGATGCAGCCGAAACTGGCGAAAAAGATCGAACAACAAACCCGCAAGGAGTTTCCCGACGGCATACCCAGCTTCGGCACCGATGCCCTGCGCTTCACCTTCGCCGCCCTTGCCGCCACCGGCCGCGACATCAAGTTCGACCTGGGACGCATCGAGGGCTACCGCAACTTCTGCAACAAGCTGTGGAACGCCACCCGCTATGTGATGATGAATGTGGAGGGGCAGGACTGCGGTGTGCAGGGGGTAAAGACCGGCCACTCCGAGCCGACGGCCAAACTCGAGCGCTCCGTGGCCGACCGCTGGATCATGTCGCGTTTGCAGAAGACCAAACAGGCTGTCGCGGAAGCCATCGAAGGCTACCGCTTCGACCACGCCGCCCAGGCGATCTATGAATTCACCTGGAACGAGTATTGCGACTGGTACCTCGAACTCAGTAAACCGGTCCTCAACGACGACAACGCCTCCTTAGATGCGAAACGCGGAACCCGGCGTACCCTGGTCCGGGTGCTGGAGAACCTATTGCGCCTCACCCACCCGGTGATGCCCTTCATCACCGAAGAGATCTGGCAGCGGGTCGGCCCGATAGCCGGCGTGATCGATGCGGGACAGGAGGATGTCACCATCATGAACCAGCCCTTCCCCACACCGCGCAGATCCCTGATCGACGAAGCGGCGGAAGAGGAGATGGCCTGGGTAATGCAATTCATTCTCGGCATTCGCAAGATCAAGGGCGAAATGAACATCGCCCCGGGCAAACCGGTACCCGTGATCCTGGCCAATGCCAGTGAGCATGACAAGGCACTGGCAAAGCGGCATCGCCATTTCCTCGATTTTCTCGCCCGCACCGAGTCGATCGACATCCTGACCGAAGCTGAAGATGAGCCGGAGTCGTCCATTGCACTGGTCGGCGATATGAAGGTGCTGATTCCCCTTGCCGGGTTGATCGACAAGGAGGCCGAGAGCAAGCGTCTGGAAAAGGAGATCGGGCGCATGCAAAGCGATGTGGAGCGCATCGAAAAGAAACTGGCCAATTCCAACTTCGTCGACAAGGCGCCCCAGGCCGTTGTGGATAAGGAGCGCGACAAACTGACGGAGAGCAAAAGCGCCCTTGAGACCCTGCAGCTGCAGCTGGAAAAGATCAGAAAGCTCTAGCCATTAACACACCCTCCCCACTAAAGGAGGATGTTATAAAAGCAAGCCGCAAATATTCGCAAATGTTATTTGTCCGCAAATGAACGCGAATTTATTTTACTCCCCAACTGGCTGCGACACCGGCCTTGGCTTAAGCTCTTTGCCATAGCTTCTGAGAGAGGAGATGGACCCATGCCGCATCTACAATTCGATATCAACAAAACAGTATCGGACATAGAAAAACAGATCATTGCGTCTGAAGTACGCACCCTATTTGCGGAGGTAATGGAGACCGGCATGGATCATATCGCGGTTTCGATACGCGAATTCGGCACCTACAATCTCTCCATCGGCCGTGTGGAAAAACCGGAAAAGGGCGTTGCGCTCATCAATGCGGATATTCGCAGCGGCCGCACGCTGCAACAGCGCAGGGACCTGGCTTTGGGCTTTATGACGATTATCAACACAACCCTGGCTATCCCCCAGCAGCATATCTACGTCACCCTCACCGAGCACAAGGGAGAGGATTTTCACCTGTCTGAAAAATTCCTGGCGAGTTGGCAACAAGGAGAGGATCCACTGGCTGATTGAAGCGCATTAGTGTCTATTGGCGGTGATTCGCCTCCATTTGCGATTATGAATCTTCACCCCGCTATATGGAGGGACTAAGCCCAAGCACGATATCGAAGTTACCGGCCAAGGCATCCACCTCGATCGCCGGCGCCGGTTCAAGGGGTACGATTATCGAATCTCGGGCCTGTTGATTACGCACTCTTTTCAGAATAAAGTCGTTATCGTTGTCCGCCTCCCCTGCGACGTACATCTGGGTGGTGAAGCTTTGGAAACCTATACCTAGCACACGAACGTGGATGTGCGGCGTTCGACCAGGATAGGCAACAGGACGGATAGTGCGAAATCTGTAGCCGCCATTACTGTCCACGAGGGTACGGCCGAATCCCTGGAAATTGGGGTCAGCCACACCGCCGCGATCCCTGGGATGGTGGTAAAAGCCGTTGGCATCACACTGCCAGATCTCGATCTGAGCGTTTCTGACAGGACGACCCGAGGTATCCAACAGGCGTCCGAAAATGTGGGTTACCTGTCCCTCAGCAGGTCGCTCCCTCCCCTCCACATCGACCAGGTTGTTGTCACTGTCCAAGGGTATCCGAGTCGGGTAAAAAGGTCCCGCTGTCTGCTGGGGGGTCTTGATCAAGGAGGTGGCGATGGAGGCACCGGGCAACAACGAGAGGGAGGCAAGCGAAGCTGTGTTCAGGAGCAACTCGCGGCGATTGTAGTTACGGTTCATCTTCTCTCTCCGGCAACAAATAGATAGCCCAGGTGTTATGAGATCTGCAACCGCAACCTCATATGTCGTATCAACCTAATCCTCTCTGCAGGCAAAGAATTCACTTTCGTTCACCAACTATCCAATAGACTCTCAGTCTACAAAACCATGTCAGTACAAATTCCATCCAATCCGAGCGTTATTTGTTTAACCTTATGTTTTTTAAAAGATATTAACGACTGATACTCGAAAGGACAGAACCGCCTCAGCATTCGTTACTGTTGCGACATAGGGTTATACCGAAACCGGCAGGGGAAATTCCTCTTCAGGGTAGAGTGATCGACAGCCAACTAGTGGCAATAATGTACGGAATCACTTGCCATATGCGGAAATATACTGATAATGGCGGATTTCCACGCCGGGGCCTGTGCTATAATCCGCCCGGTTTTGTAAATTGATTGAGCATTAGTATGGCGAAAGAAGATTTTATTGAAATGGAAGGTACCGTGGTCGAGACCCTTCCCAACACCATGTTCCGCGTGGAACTGGAAAACGGTCACGTGGTGACGGCCCATATCTCCGGAAAGATGCGTAAACACTATATCCGCATCCTTACCGGAGACAAGGTCACTGTGCAGTTGACCCCCTACGACCTGAGCAAAGGACGTATCACCTATCGCGCCCGTTGATAACGATCAATTATCGTCCAGGGTGGTATCGGGCACCTGTTCCCCGATAATATCAAACTGCAGCTTGTCATCCGCGACATCGACCTTCACCACTCCCCCGCCGGTCAGCTTACCGAACAGTAGTTCCTCAGCCAGTGGCTTTTTGATCTCATCCTGAATCAGCCTTGCCATTGGCCGGGCACCCATCTTGGGATCGTAGCCGTGCTCCGCCAGCCACACCCTGGCCTCGGCTTCCACCACCAGGCTGACATGCTTCTCTTGCAGCTGCCCCTCCAGTTCGAAGATAAACTTATCGACCACCTTGGCGATGTGTTCGGCGGTGAGACCGGCAAACTGGATAATTGCATCAAGCCGGTTTCTGAACTCCGGTGTGAACATCTTTTTGATCACTTCCATACCGTCGCTGCTGTGATCCTGCTTGGTGAAACCGATAGAGGAACGGCTCATCTCCTGAGCGCCCGCGTTGGTGGTCATGATAATCACCACATTGCGGAAATCGGCCTTGCGTCCATTGTTGTCGGTCAGGGTACCGTGATCCATCACTTGGAGCAGTAGATTGAAGACATCCGGGTGCGCCTTCTCGATCTCATCCAGCAGCAGCACGCAGTGAGGATGCTTGGCGATCTCCTCGGTCAACAATCCACCCTGGTCGAAGCCAACATAGCCGGGAGGCGCGCCGATCAGCCTGGAGACGGTGTGGCGCTCCATATATTCGGACATATCGAAGCGGATCAGCTCCATGCAGAGGATCCTCGCCAGCTGGCGACTGATCTCCGTTTTGCCGACACCGGTGGGACCGGTGAAGAGAAAGGAGCCGACAGGCTTGCCCTCGTTTACCAGGCCTGAGCGATTCATGCGTATCGCGGCGGTGAGGGCGTCAATGGCCGGGTCCTGTCCGAACACTACCAGCTTGAGGTCCCTGGTGAGGTTGCGCAGGGCCTCGGTATCGGAAGTGGAGACCTTCTTCGGCGGAATACGCGCGATCTTCGCCACAATGGCTTCGACCTCATCCACATCGATGACCTTTTTGCGCTCATCTTCAGGCTGCAACTGCACATTGGCTCCCGCCTCATCGATGACATCGATGGCCTTATCGGGCAGATGACGGTCGTTGATGTACTTATCCGAAAGCTCCGCTGCACTATCCAGGGCATCCTGGGTATATTCGATATTGTGGTGTTCCTCGAAACGGGATTTCAGACCCTTTAGGATCTCAACCGTCTCTTCCACGGTCGGTTCTTCGATATCGATCTTCTGGAAGCGGCGCGCCAGAGCCCGATCCTTCTCGAATATGCCGCGGAACTCCTGGTAGGTGGTGGAGCCGATACAGCGCAACTCACCGGAGGCAAGCACCGGCTTGATCAGGTTCGAGGCATCCATCACCCCGCCGGATGCCGCCCCAGCGCCGATGATGGTGTGGATCTCATCGATAAACAGCACCACATCCTTTTCCCGCTTCAATTCAGCCAGCACAGCCTTCAGACGCTTCTCGAAATCACCGCGATACTTGGTACCCGCAACCAGCGTCCCCAGATCGAGGGCGTAGATGGTGGCGTTGGCAAGCACGTCCGGCACCTCCTGATCCACGATTTTCTTGGCCAAACCCTCAGCGATGGCGGTCTTGCCGACACCGGCCTCGCCCACCAGCAGCGGATTGTTTTTGCGTCGTCGGCAGAGGATCTGAATGGTGCGCTCGATCTCCTCATGACGACCGATCAGGGGATCGATCTTCCCCTGCTCCGCCAATTGATTGAGATTCGACGCATAGTTTTCCAAGGGACTGGCCTGGCCATCTCCCTTGGTCTCATTGGCCAGTTCGGCCGGGGTCTCGTCGCGACTTGCACCGTCGACCTTGGAGATACCGTGGGAAATGTAGTTGACCACATCCAGACGGCTCACATTCTGCTCATTAAGAAAAAAGACCGCCTGTGAATCCTGCTCATTGAATATCGCCACCAGGACATTGGCGCCGGTGACTTCATTCTTGCCTGAAGATTGGACATGGAACACGGCCCGCTGCAACACACGCTGAAAACCGAGGGTAGGTTGGATCTCCCTGTCATCCCCATCGGGAATGAGCGGTGTCGTCTCTTCGACGAAGCTGCTGATGCTCTTTCGCATGCTCTCGATGTCCGCACCACAGGCACGCAGTACCGCGACCGCTGTGGGATTGTCCAGCAACGCAAGCAGTAGATGATCCACCGTCATGAATTCGTGATGCCTCTCTTTGGCATTCTTGAAAGCTTGATTCAGGGTAAATTCCAACTCTTTGTTCAACATCTCAAAAACTCCATATAGCGCCGCTCAGGTCTCCTCCATGGTGCACATCAGCGGATGCTGGTTGCTGCGAGAGTAATCATTGACTTGCGACACCTTTGTCTCAGCCACATCTTTGGTAAACACACCACACACGCCTGCGCCGCGTGTATGCACATGAAGCATCACTCGGGTCGCCTTCTCCCTATCCATGTTAAAGAAGGTTTCCAGAACCAAAACCACGAACTCCATCGGTGTATAGTCATCATTCAGAATAATAACCTTATACATTGAAGGTTTTTTTAGTTTTGGTACTGCCTCCTTTAAAGCTAGACCGTCTTCATGTGATGTTTGTTCTCGATTGCTCATAATGGCTGATTCTAGCAGGCCGATACGGCCTGAAAAGCGGAATTATATTCGGGATATTGAATCCGGGTATGACGGACGGCGAATCTCAGCTAACTGGCTTCAACCTTACTCATTCTGACTTGGAAATTGGAGACGGGACAGTGCAATTTGTACGGATCCCGACAAACTATTTCAGCCGTCAAATCACGGCTGCAATCACTAGAATACCACTATATGGATAGAGACAGCCTAGGGATTGTTCGTACTTACCCATGTCAAATATTAGGGATAATACTAATACAAAAAGAAAAACATCGTTGCAAATTATATATTTGTTGACCACAGACGCCAGCGCACTATACTTCACTCTAAGTGTTGATAATCGTTCCCAATTTAGAAGGACAGGAACACTTGATTTCGGGCAGTTATCTTGACGCCCACACTTTTTTTTACAATGGCTGGTACTTGGGCAGGTGGACAGAGCAGTTTCACGCCTCTCTGCAAAAAAACAAGTAGCTGTTCACTGTTGAGGTATTGGACAAAGTGAGGCGATAGTAGAGACACCCGAATCAGACAGACCTCGTCTTCCCACCAGGGTTAGGGTTTTACTACCGACTTAACCGGCAATCTGATCTCAATCGTGGCACTACAACCACTCCACCCTCCCGAGTCGTATCGATAGTGAGGAGCAATAGCTATGGCGACTGGAGTCGTAAAGTGGTTTAACAACGCCAAGGGCTACGGTTTTGTAACCCCGGGAGATGGAGACCAGGACGTTTTTGTCCATTTTTCATCTATTGAGATGGATGGATACAAAACCCTGAAGGAGGGTCAAAAGGTCCAATTTGAGATCAGTCAAGGACCTAAAGGGCTTCATGCAACCAACATACAAAGAATAGCGGCGAGCGAGTGAGCCTACAGATCGGTTGATCCACAGATCAACGCATCACGAAGCCGGCACGGTGATCCCGTTCCGGCTTTTTTGTTTCCATTTGCCCCCTTGATACACCCCAATTTTACCCCGATCAGGGCCGGCAGGTTTCAGTTTCCCTATCACGGGACTATCATATCGCCCTCTATCCGGGCAATTTGAGATTTACCACGGCCGTCCCAGAATGCTGATTCTGTTCAACAAACCCTATGGGGTCCTTAGCCAGTTTTCCGACTCCGAGGGACGCAGGACCCTCGCCGACTATATTGCCATGAAGGGTGTTTATGCCGCGGGGCGTCTTGACCGGGATAGCGAAGGGTTGTTGATTCTCACCGATGACGGCAGACTGCAGCACCGCCTTACCAATCCCGGTCGAAAGCGCTGGAAGCGTTATTGGGTCCAGGTCGAAGGCAGCGCTGACAAGGATGCCCTCGAACAGCTGCGACAGGGTGTTCAACTGAAAGACGGCATGACCCTCCCGGCAAAGGTCAAACGGATCGACGAACCGGATCTTTGGCGGAGAGATCCACCGGTACGTTATCGAGCCTCAATTCCCACATCCTGGCTCGAGATTCAGCTCTGTGAAGGGCGTAACCGCCAGATACGCCGGATGACGGCAGCGGTGGGTTTTCCCACCCTGCGCCTGATCCGTGTCGCAATCGATCGCTGGCGCCTGAAAAACCTCCAACCGGGAGAGTGGGTGATGGTGGGAGGTGCCGAGGGTGGTACGGCACAGACAGGGAGAAGAGACCGACATGCAGGCTAAAGGGAGGGTCATTGTCGGGCTCTCGGGGGGGGTCGACTCCTCCGTTGCCGCCTTGCTGTTGCAGCAGCAGGGTTATCAGGTTGAAGGCTTGTTCATGAAGAACTGGGAGGAGGATGACAGTGAAGAGTACTGTTCCGCCGCCGCCGATCTCGCCGATGCCCAGGCGGTGGCCGATTGCCTGAAGATTCCGCTGCATAAGGTTAACTTCTCCGGCGAATACTGGGACCGTGTATTCGCCTACTTTCTCGACGAGTACGGAGCCGGACGGACACCCAATCCCGACGTGCTGTGCAACCGGGAGATCAAGTTCAAGGCGTTTCTCGATCACGCCATCGATCATCTGCAGGCATCGCGTATCGCTACCGGCCACTATGCCGGCGTGGAACAGCACAATGAAGGCTACCATCTGGTGAGAGCCCGGGATGAGGAGAAGGATCAGACCTATTTTCTCTACATGCTGGGTCAAAGACCCTTGAGCCATAGTCTCTTTCCCCTGGCTCGTCTGAGTAAACAGCAGGTCAGGGAAATCGCGGAAAAGGCCGGATTCCCGAATCATAAAAAGAAGGACAGCACCGGTATCTGCTTCATCGGTGAGCGCAAGTTCCGCGACTTCCTACAGCGCTTCCTCCCGGCGCAGCCCGGTGCTATCGAGGATCAAGAAGGCAATCTGCTCGGGCAACATCAGGGTTTGATCTACTACACCCTTGGCCAGCGCCAGGGTTTGGGTATAGGCGGCCGCCGCGATGCAGATGAATCCCCCTGGTTTGTTGCGGCGAAGGATCTGCCGCGAAATGTACTGATCGCGGTACAGGGTCATGACCATCCCATGCTGATGTGCCAACGGCTGACCGCCAATCAGATGCACTGGGTCGCGGGTCATCCGCCATCCGATCCCTTACCATGCATGGCAAGAATTCGACATCGTCAATCCCTGCAAACCTGCAGAATAGAAGCCGGGGAAGATCAACGTTATCAGGTTGTTTTCGACACTCCCCAGCGGGCGGCGACACCAGGACAATCCGTTGTGTTCTATCACAAAAACAGATGTCTTGGGGGAGGTATCATTGAACAGACTTTTAGTAAGATGTAAATACCATGAAGTATAGAGACAGCGATCGCGCGATCGCCCTCTCCGGCATCTACCAGGCAGCCAGCCTGGTGCAGCAGGTGGCACGCCGGGGTCTGGTCAACGCGGACAGTATCGCGGCAAACATCCAAAGCCTGTTTAAGATCGACGCCGATAGCGTGGCCGATGTGTATGGCGGAGTGGATGGGGTCGCGCCGGGTCTGCGCCTGGCCTACCGGCAATTGAGCGGTGAAGAGACCCGTGACAATGAACTGACCCGCTATCTGCTCGCCCTGGTTCAGCTGGAACGCAAGCTGAACAACCACCTGGAGCGACTCG
Source organism: gamma proteobacterium symbiont of Ctena orbiculata (assembly GCA_003094535.1). GTDB lineage: Bacteria > Pseudomonadota > Gammaproteobacteria > Chromatiales > Chromatiaceae > Thiodiazotropha. Next base: position 12,098 of record NATV01000057.1, read on the forward strand.
AGCGTATAAAAGAGGGCATCAACACCATAGCCGCGAGGCTCCCCCACTTCCCTGCCACCCACAGCAATATTCTTGGCGCCCTGGCGGAGATCTATGCCGAGAACATCAGCCAGCTGTCTCCCCGAATCATGGTCAGCGGAGAGCCGGTCTACCTGCAAAACAACGACAATGTCGACAAAATCCGAGCACTCCTGCTGTCAGGAATCAGAGCCGCCACCCTGTGGCGGCAGACCGGCGGTAGAAGAAGAGAATTGCTGTTCGTGCGCAGACGCTACACCAATGCCTGCCGACAACTCCTGGACGATCTCCAACACAACCGATAGCCGGCACCATTGAATCTTGAAAAAGTGTGGCATGACGCTGCTCCATGCCATCGTAATGTGAAAAAAGGTTAACTCGTCACATTAAGCGACAGATCCAAAGCTCCATTTCAATGTATAAATAGGATCCGCGGTATCACCCGCCATGGAAACTACAACTCAACAGATTGAGAGGATTCGAAAATGAGCAATACCAAGTTTGCAATTGCATTCAGTGGCCTGTTCGCCCTGGCAGCCTGCAGCCAATCCGATGATCCGAGCGCCACGCACACAGGGGAGATGAAAGGCTCATCGACAACGCTGACCGATAAGGTCACCGAAGCCGGCAAGGAGACATGGGAAAAGACAAAAGAGGTCAGCAGCGATGCCGCCAATGCCATTGCCGATAAGAGCAAGGAGGTCTATAAGGGTGCGAAACAGATGGGCAGCGACGCCGCCGATGCTGTTGTCGACACGAGCAAGGAGATTTACGAAAACACCAAGCAGACCGCCACCGAGGTGGGCAACACGGTAAAGGAGGAGACGAAAGAAATGGTTTCCGCGGTCGGCGACAAGAGTGCCGAGGTCTATGATGCGGCAAAAACCAAGACCGGTGAGATGATGGATGCCACCCAGCAGAAGGGAGCGGAAATGGTTGAGGATACCAAAAGCAATTGATAATCAGTTGATTATCGTTCTTCAATATCGTCCATGGCGAGGAGCCCCCC
>NATV01000058.1 GCA_003094535.1 gamma proteobacterium symbiont of Ctena orbiculata
CTTCAGAATCCGCAAAGCCTGACAAGCCCTACAGGAGCCAATCATGAGTACTACAGCACCACAGATAGATCTCCCGAGCACGGATCTTGACAGTTGGTTCGACCAGCGCTTTGCCGAAAAGATGGCGGAGCGGGAGGCCACACATATCCCGTCGATGACGATTATCTCCACCAAGGGTACCCTCGATATGGCCTATCCGCCCTTCATACTCGCCTCCACGGCGGCCGCGCTGGGTTGGAATGTTGCCATATTCTTTACCTTCTATGGCCTGAATCTGTTGAAACAGGATCTTGATCTCAAGGTGACTCCGCTCGGCAATCCGGCGATGCCGATGAAACTGCCTGAAGGACCCGCATGGATCAAGGGAAAGGCGCTGCCCATGCCCACCTCCGTGATGACCCTGGTACCGGGCTTCGAATCCATGGCGACCGGGATGATGAAAAAGACCCTGGTCAACAAAGGTGTCGCCAGCATCGAACAGCTGCGCGAGTTGTGTCTGGAGGCGGATGTCAAACTGATCGCCTGTCAGATGACCGTGGACCTCTTCGACTACGGCAAAGGCGATTTTATACCGGAGATCGAAGAGTGGGTCGGTGCGGCCAGCTTTCTGCCGCGGGCGATGAAGGCCGACGTCAATCTCTTCATCTGAGGCCTCAATCGACTCCCCCGCAAGGGGGAGTGGCGGGACCTTGCCAAGTGTAACTCCGGAATCAATCGGTTGAGATCGAGCATCCTGTCGATATCCCAGTCGATGCCCGCCTGTTTCACTCATCCAGTGTGATAAATTACCTCACGCCGAGCATGCTGCTCAGGATGGCGGCTTGGGATAGATTTAACAGGTTGATACTTGAGTAGAGATCGAGGAGTCCAGCGATGCCGATGCCGAAGGGTCTGATTTCAGCCGTTTCTCTCTTGCCACTCCTTAGTCTATGGCCGCTGTATGCAGACAGCTCGGCAAAGACGGAAGCACGCCTGCTGTCGAATGTTCGCCAATTGACCTTCGAGGGCCGCCGCGCCGGCGAAGGCTATTTCAATGCCGACGGCAGCAGCATGATCTTCCAATCCGAGCGCGATGACGCCAATCCCTTTTACCAGATCTACCTCATGGACCTGGAGACAGGGGATGTGGAGCAGGTCTCCCCCGGTTACGGCAAGACCACCTGCGCCTGGATACACCCCACCGACAACAAGGTTCTCTATGCCTCCACCCATGAAGACACCGAGGCCCGAAGCAAGATGCAGCAGGAGTTGGATTTCAGGGCATCGGGTAAAGAGCGTCGCTACAGCTGGGACTACGACCCTAACTTCGACATCTACGAACAGGCGTTGACATCGGGCGTACGCAAAAATCTGACCCGAACTCCTGGCTACGATGCGGAGGCGGCCTATTCCCCCGATGGGCGTCAGATAGTCTTTGCCTCCAACAGACGCGCCTATTCAGGCGAGATGAGCGAGGTGGAGAAGAGGATTTTCGAACACGACAAGTCATTCATGATGGATCTCTACCTGATGAATGCCGACGGCTCCGAGCCGCGCCGTTTGACCGATTCCCCCGGCTACGACGGCGGTCCTTTTTTCAGCTTCGACGGCTCCCGGATCACCTGGCGACGCTTCTCAATTGATGGCAGCCGGGCCGAGATCTACACCATGGATCTCGCCAGCGGTGAAGAGCGGCAACTCACGCAGATGGGGGTAATGTCCTGGGCGCCCTTCTTTCACCCCAGCGGCGACTATCTGATCTTCGCCTCCAACCGGGAGGGATTTGCCAATTTCGAGCTCTATCTGGTCGATGCACAAGGCAAGGGTGAGCCGGTGCGGGTCACTTATACCGATGGCTTTGACGGGCTCCCCGTGTTTTCACCGGATGGCGGCCGCCTCTCTTGGACATCGAAGCGCGGTGCGGGAAAAAGCAGTCAGATCTATCTTGCCGACTGGAACGATGCCAATGCCCGCCGCCTGCTGGGCCTGAATGAAAGAGAGAAGGCGGACCGGAGCAGAGTCACCACTGCCGACCTGACAACGACCTCCGCCGCCATCAGCAGTCAGGATCTGCGCCAACATGTCACCCATCTCAGCAGTGATGAGATGGAGGGACGACTCACCGGAACCGAAGGCGAACGGCGGGCGACCCGCTATATCGCATCCGTGTTCCGGCAGCTGGGGCTCAAACCGGCCGGTGACGATGGCTACTTTCAATCCTTCTCATTTACCGCCGGGGCAAAATTGGGCGAAGGCAACGGGCTCGATTTTACAGGTTTGGGCCAGGGGCACTCATTACAGCTGGAGCAAGACTGGCTCCCTTTGGCGATCAGCCGTAGCGGACGGGTTGAACCTGCGCCCATCGTCTTCGCCGGCTATGGTATCGATGCGCCTGGGCTGGATAGGTCCCCGACTACGACGCCTATGGCGATCTGGAGGTAAAGGACAAGTGGGTCATGATGTTTCGCTTTCAACCGGAATCGGTGCCGCCGGAGTGGCGTCGTCATATGCTTCACTACTCCGATCTGGCCTACAAGGCCTCGGTCGCGAAGCGAAGGGGGGCGATAGGTTTGATCGTGGTCACCGGACCCAACGCCGAAGTCAAACAACAATTGATCGAGCTGGAGATGGAGGCAAAGAATACAAGCAGCTCCATCGCCGCGATCTCCATCAGTGACGATCTCGCATCGCGTATCCTGGCCGTTGCGGATAAGGATCTGGCGCGGCTTCAGCAACAACTCGACAAGGGAGAGCCAATGCAGGGCTTTGCCATACCCGGTGTTGAGCTTGCCGCCGATCTGGCGATTCTCCGCGAAATAAACCAGGGCCGAAATGTCATCGCCAGACTCACCGCCGACGTACCCTCGGCCAGATCGCCGGTCATTATCGGAGCCCATCTCGATCACCTGGGACGTGGCGAGATATCGGGATCCCTCGCGCGTGAAGATGAGCGCGGTAAAGTCCACCATGGCGCGGATGACAATGCCTCGGGTGTGGCCGCCCTGCTGGAGAGCGCCCAATATCTCGTCGACATGAAAAAGGCGGGAAAGTTGGGAAGCAAGCGCGATATTCTTTTTGCCGCCTGGTCGGGTGAAGAGCTCGGTACCCTTGGTTCAAACCATTTCGTCGATCAGTTCAGTGGCGGCGACATGCTCCACGGCAAGGTGAGCGCCTATCTCAATATGGACATGATCGGACACCTGCGGGAGAAGCTCTACCTCCAGGGAACGGGATCGAGCGACTCATGGTCCCGCGAGATAGAGCGGCGCAATGTTCCTGTAGGTCTTGCCATCGCCACCAAGGACGATCCCTATCTACCGACCGATTCCACCCCCTTCTACATGAAAGGCGTGCCGGTCCTCAACGCCTTCACGGGCGCCCACGAGGACTACTCCTCTCCCAGGGACAGGGCCGACCAGCTCAACTATCAGGGAATGCAGAAGATCGCCCGATTGATGGCCGGTATCACCCGCTCTCTTGCACGATCCGAATCGGAACCTGACTATATTGAGGCTACCCGAAAACAGAGCGGACTCTCGCGCAAGCACCTGCGGGCCTACCTGGGCACGATTCCCACGTATGGCCAGGACGAAGATACCAAGGGCGTGAAGCTGCAGGGAGCGGTAAAAGGCGGCCCCGCCGAGGAAGCGGGCATTCAAAACGGCGATCTCCTGATCGGCCTTGCCGGCGTCGAAGTCGAGACAATCCACGACTTCATGCATGCCCTGGGAGGTTTGAAACCCGGTGAAGAGACCGAGATGATCGTGATACGTGAGGGCAAACGGCTAACGCTTCGCGTTGTCCCCACCTCAAGAGATTAAATTATCCGCTAGCATTCAGATTGTGAAGACAGGGCCGATCGCACAGGGCCCTGTTTTTACTGATTGTCAGCTAGCACTACGGCCATCCATAGTCTCCCCGAGTCGATCAACCATTTTTCGCTTCATGTCCGACTATCATCTCCATCAACTTCTCCTGAGGACTCTCTCCTGTCGTTAGCGCCAAATAGAGATGGATGGGGATAAAACAGAGAATTGCAAACGCACCCAAGGTGTGAACGACGGCGACTAATCCCAGTGGCAGACCCTCCATCCCTACGGACGGCCAATACGGGTAGAAAAGATAGAGCAAGCCACTGATCCAGATAATCGGTGCGATTACCATGGTTAACATTAGATATGCCATCCTTTGCAGGGGATTGTGCTTCTCCGCCCGCTTGCGGTGGAAGGGATGCGGCGCACCGAGGAAGATGCCGATGACGTAGTACCTGACCATGGCCAACATACTGTCGGGATCGCTGGGTACATACTGGCGCCACTCGCCGGTGGTTGTATGCCAGAACAGGGCAAGCAGCCATAAACCGATCAATATCCAGGCCATGATGGTATGCAGGTCGATGGCCTGTTCGAAGCCCAGCAAGTGATAGGTGCCATGGATTTCAAACCCCGTTATCAGCATGCCGATGATCAGCAGGGCTTGGGACCAATGCCAGAAGCGTTCGAAGAGTGAATAGTAGTAGATTTGACTCATTGGGTTATCTCCGCTTGGCTTTCATGAAAATGCGTCCCAGGCCATGGATGGAGATGCCACCCAAGGTACCCAAGACCGCAAGCCAGCCGATCAGGTCGACCCAGTAGTAGTTGTCGCGTCCCGGCATATAAAACCCTGTAAGTTTGCTGAGCCGTCCCTCCTTCGCATGACATGCATCACAACCGAGTGCCTCCTCTTTGGGTGCGACCATATGCGCCAGCGGCCAGTGGTAGGTGGTTTCAATAAAACCGTAATTTCCGCTGTAGGGTGCATTGCCCGCCTCCATGGCGGCTTTAATCGCCCTGTTCCAATCGAAAGATTTCCAATAGGCATCACTGTCCTTGCCGAACAAATGGGTTGTCACCAGGGTATTGTTGCCCTTGTCGTAGGGTTGTTTGCCCTGCATTACCTTGAACGGCCATATCCTGGCTTTCGGATCATCATAGCTCCCTTCGAAAGTATTGATGGCCACGACATTGCCGGGATCGATCATTTCGTCGAGCTGCTTGTAGCGGATATTGCCAGATAACCAGGCATATTCAGGAACCAGGTTTTCCCCCCATTCGAACGAGCCTTTCTTGGTCACATAGTTGACATAACCCTGGGCATCTTTGGTCTTGATATGCTTCCCATCATTGTTCATTCGTCCCGCGGTGGACCAGTCCCACCAGGTCTTCGTCGGTTTTCCTCCTCTGGCATAGGTGGGAATGTGGCAGGTGGTGCAGGCCACTTTGTTGACATGATCGTTGAGTTTGTTATTCACCGTCACCGGATGGGGCTTGAGGTCGTGGCAGGACTCGCAGGTCGCGCGTATATTGTCATCGCGCCCAGGGACATCGATACCATGCGTGTCCTTTGCCTGTGTCGTATAGCGACTGCCCGATACATCGTGACCATCCTTCTGGTGACAGGTGCTGCAGACAAAATCCAATCCGTCCGTCCCCATGTGGATATCGAGGGCCTTGTTCGGATTGGTCATGCTCGAATCGAGGTCGCCATGTTTGACGCCATCGCCACCCCCGCCATAGAAATGGCAGGCGCCACAGGTAGCGCGGCTGGTCTTGCCGACCTTCTGGGCGACATGGGTGAGGTCTGGCGCCTTCCAGATCTTCTTGCTCTTTGGTGGGAAGGGTTTATCCACATAAGGCGGATGACCTGCGCCTGTGGGAAATTTCTTATAGGTGCCTGTCGTGTCGTGACAGACCAGGCAGTCGACATTCGCTTCGGAAGCAAAGTCGAAGCTGTTGTCTTTCCATCCATAGCCGACATGGCAACTGGTGCAGCGGGCATAATTGGTCTCGATGGCACCGCAAAAATTGTTGACGATAGTCCGCTTGCCCAGCTCTTCGCCGGTATCGGGATGCGTGAACTTCCAGTTCCAATGGGTGGTTTTATGGATCTGCCTGGCCGCCTCCGTATGACACTCCAGGCAGGCTTTTGTCACTTCCGGACCCGATTGAAAGGTCCTTTGAAGTGCTTCGAACTTAGTGTGATCGGCCGTTGAACTGATAATCTCCTCAGATGCCTCCATGTTCGCAACTAACAGCAGCAGAGAGAAAAACTGCAACAGTAAGAACGGACGTATACTGCCTCTTAACGAGCACATAACGCCCCCCGAACCAAATTGTAAGAATTGCCCCACATCGGCTGTCGCCGATGTGGGGTCTTTGTTGCTTGGTTAGAGACTAACCTCTGCGATAGCGATTGACTCTGGTGCTACCAAATCTTCCGGTAAGTGCTTGAATTTCTCTACGAGTACCGGCCAGAGTAGATTGTAGAACAACTCTCCGCGAACCAACACAGCACCCTTGGCAGGGATTGTGTACGAAAGGATCCGCACTTCATAGGGTTTTAGCCTTGAATCGACGCCAAGCTGGGTCGCTTTCGGCGGCATCGCCGGATCACCCTTGTCATCGGCCAGCAGGTAGGCGAAATAGGCCTTTGAGTCGCTGTTCGCGGGATGACCCTCGGCGTTTTGCCAAACCACATTACCCGATGCATCGTAGGCTGCCAGTTTCAGATAGATATTTCTGAAGGGGGCCCCTGTGGGCAGACTGTGGGGCTGCATGTTCTTCAGCTTCACGGTGGCATTCAGGTTCTCCCCGTTTTTCACTGCATCCAGGGTGAAAACCACGCTGCGCTTCAACATGGCGCGATTGTGGCCACCGCCCATGCCGTGGTCCACCATGCCGCCGGCAACCGGCATATGACAGGATTGGCAGTTGACGTTGCTCCCCGCGTACTCGTTGCCTGTCTGGCAGAGCGGGACGCCATGGGGATTGTTGCGCTTGTCATGACAACCCATGCAGGCTGCATTTGTCTTCATCAAACCCGGATTCCCGGCCATCGGCAGTGCCTGGATCTTCTTGCCGTCCAATTCAACCTCACCGTCAGTATGGGGATTGGGCTTCGAGTCATCATCCGCGCCCGCGCCGCCGAACAGGTCATCGCTTGCGGTTAATTTCGTCAGCCCCTGATTGAATCCTTGCGGACCCTGCAGTTCGTTTTTACGCTCATAGGCCTTGAGCCCCAAGAGCAATTTGCCATCCTTGCCTGTGGTGCCCTTGAACTTGGCCAGGGTGTGGCAGGCCACGCAGTTGACCCCTTCCGTATAGGCGGGTTTGGCATCGAGCTTGGTTGTCTTGTCGACAGCCGCATTCGGCGCGTGGCACTGCAGGCAGATCGGGTATTTGCCCGATGCTTTGTGCTTGACCCCCTCTTCCACGGGGCTGCCGACAACCTTTTTGTAGAAGGTGGCATGAATCGGGTCCTTCAGTGCAGTACTCTGGGCATGCATCGAACCCTTCCACTGTTTATAGATTTCTTTATGGCAGTTTTTACAGACTTCCGAGGAAACCTGGTGAAGCGGCTCGTCTGTGGCGGCCAGGGTAGTGGCCGGTTGTACGAATAGAATCAATGATGTAAATAGTAAACTTAGGACGTGAAATATCCTTGAAGCGGAGACTGCTTCCATGGTTTTCCTCCGTATTTTTTGTTGATGGTTGAGAGAGATTCTGTTTACTGCTTACTCTTCCTCAATTGGAAATAATACACATAATGTTGTGGATACAAAATAAAAAAGCGGATCGTTGTTGACTAAACGCAGAAGACTAATGTCATTGATCGGTAATTACCCGGTATTTTGCTTGTAGTTTAATCCTGCCTGCATTTTCTCCGCTTACACCCCTGGATAGCTATGCTGGTGGGCAGGCATCTTTAAACCCGTAAAAAAGGTGGTGTTATCAGCCAATCCAAAAATGATAAATGTCATTGGAAAGATAGAACATCATGATAGGATTCAGTGTTAGCCCAGGTAATTCGCATGGGCTGTAGAATAAAAAATATAGCTGGACTGTCAAAAGAGCTCCAATTAAAACAAAGCCTCAAGCAGTATCTGGCTAGGATGCATGGATTGACACTCCGGCTAAAGGAGATTGTTGATGAGTCCATCCTTTTTCAAGCGCTTTCTGTTTTGCGTCCTTTTCTCAATTTACCCGGAGCTCTTTGCCGCCAAGGTCAGTGTCGATCCGAGTGAATGGGGCGATCCCCTGGGCGAGGAATGCATCAGTTGCCACGAGAAAAGCTCATCGGGACTGACCAGACAGTGGCGCAAGAGCGCCCATGCCGAGGCAGGCGTCAACTGTTTTGACTGCCACAAGGCCTCAATCGATGACAACGACGCGATCACCCACGAAGGACAGGTTATCGCTACCATTGTCTCCCCCCTGGACTGTTCCCGATGCCACACCGTGGAATATGAGCAGCAGAAAGGCTCTGTCCATTCGGAGGCAGTTAGCATAATCGAAAACAGACTTCCGGCCTTGGCAGGGCATGTGGGTGGTGACGCCATTATCGCCGCCGGTTGCGACCAGTGCCACGGCTCCAGGGTGGTGATGCGCGGCGATGGCTCCCTTGATCCGCGCAGCTGGCCCAATTCCGGTATTGGACGTATCAACCCGGATGGCTCCAAGGGCTCCTGCTCATCCTGTCACGGCAAGCATCGCTTTTCCAAGGCCCAGGCCAGGGAACCCAGCGCCTGCGTCCGCTGCCATTCCGGACCCGACTCCCCCGACAAGGCGATCTACGAGGCATCCAAGCACGGTATGCAGTACCAAGCTCACCGGGATGAGATGGCACTGGACAGCGACAGCTGGGTTGCGGGTAAGGACTACGTGGCCGCACCTACCTGCGTCACCTGCCATATGGGGGCTGCCGGCAAGCTGAAGGCGAATCATGACGTCGGCATGCGCAACATGTGGAGCCTGAACACGCCGGTATCGGAAAAACAGTACCTGGTGGTATTCGAGGACGGAGAGAAAATGGAGCTTCCCGCGTCACAATCACCCCCCAGGCGCGGCAGTGAAATAAGCAAGACCGATGGCAGCCTTGGCAAGGTCAAGGCGGTCGCAACACCGAAACGCAGACGCCAGGCGATGCAACTGGTTTGCCTTGAGTGCCACAGCAAGGCGCTGACGGAGAGCTTCATGGACCAGTTCGACGATGTGGTCAAACTGTTCAACGAGAAGTTCGGCACACCTGCCAAACAGATCATGCAGGCCCTCTATACCGAGGGTCTGTTGACACCGGCCCCGTTCGACGAACCAATAGAGTTTATCTATTGGGAGTTATGGCACGACGAGGGGGCCCGCGCCCGTCATGGCGCTTCGATGGCCAGCGCCAACCACACCTGGTGGGAGGGGATGTATCTGGTTGGAAGAAACTTCTATTCCCGCTTTCTGCCCCAGGTGGAAAAGATAGCCGGCAGTGAGAGGGCCAGCACACTGATCCAGACCTACGTAACATCCAGCGATCACCACCAATGGTTGGAGCAGCCGCAGAAGTCCAATCCAATCCTTGGCTACGACGTCGGAAGGCAAGCCGATGAGTAAGTGGAAGCTACCCTACTTCATCACCCGTCAGGTACTCATCGCCCTCGTTATCGGCGGTATCGCCGGGATCGGTTTCATGCTGTTCCTGATTGAATTCGACGACCTGACCAGTTCTGAAGCGTTCTGCACCACATGTCACTCGATGGAGATCGCGGCGCAAGCCTATCGCGAATCGACACACTACAATCCGGTATCGGGTGTTCGCGCATCCTGCGGGGACTGTCATGTCTCGGAAGGCGTCATCGCCGCAACCTGGGATCATATCCTGGGTGGCAAGGATCTGCTCACCCAGATCTCGGGAAAGCTCTTCGGACCCGATTATGACGATCCTGTGGTCAACGCCCTTCATCTGCCCCAGGCCGCATTTGAAGCCAGAAAATGGTTCAGATCCAAGGATTCAGCCACCTGCAGACGCTGCCATGTCCTTGAGGCAATACAGGGCAAGCGAGCCGATACCAACGCCATCCATCTGGAGGAGACCGACGGCAAAAGCTGCATCGACTGCCACATCAACCTGGTACACAGAAAGGTACCGGATGAAAAGACCTTCAAGAAGGACCGATGGCGGCAGATGGTCGAGGAGGAGTTCGGCTTGGAACCGGGAAGCGCGCTGGACTACCTGTCAAAATAACCAGACAACACCCATCGCGATTCCGGCTGCTATTGAATACAATCCTTGAAACTCTTTCCGGGAATCAGACTGATCGCCATCGCAATCAACATGGCCACCGGGCTGATCAGCACCATTCCCAAAGCGATGGGCTGGATGATCAGGAGGATGAAATGGGAAGCGGTCCAGTGGGCAATGACTTCAAGAAAAATTCCGCCGATCAAAAGCACGCCGGCCAGTGTGACCACTCTGCGTAGATGTTTGCAGTTCAGAAATGACATGATACACCTCACTACTCGCGTATTAGTCATTACTAATATAATGACGAATAACCCTGTCGATATCACTGACAATTCGCAATGGTTCACGAACCTCAGTTAGAAGAACTACCTCTCTAAAGTATCCAGCGTCTATATTAATAATTTCTTAATTAATTATATATCATATTTTGGTTTTTTAATAGCAAAATGTGAAAGTGTTCAAATTTTACAATACATTAGCGATCATCCATCTCCTCAAGATCGACATAGTCGCGAGGATCGAAGCGCGGCGTGCACAGGGCGATAAATACCAGGTCCACTTCACCGCGATTGCTGATCCGCTGTGAACTTCCCGGGGGGATAAGCACCACATCACCGGCAGCCACAGACTGGGCGGGCAATCCCTCGACCTCAACCTCCCCTTCGCCACTGATTATGCAGTAGCGTTCAGCACTGCGGTTCAAGCGGTGAAGCCGGGTTGTCACCCCTGGTTCCACCCTGGCGCGGGCAATGGACAGGGCACCGTCTCCATCATGATTCGAAAGTTCATTGATAAAACAACCCTCTTGGAAAAAGTACTCCTTTGAAGCATCATGCCGTAGGATTTTTGCCTGCATTCGACTCTCCTGACTAAGCCCTGACTTTGACAACACGACCAAGAGGACAATTGTGTCTTATTTTTCACTCGATCCTTCAATGATCTATCTCAACCACGCAGCCGTAGCGCCCTGGCCGCAGCGTACTGTGGCGGAAGTCGTGCGCTTTGCGCAAGAGAATGGGTTTTCCGGCTCCGCCCGCTATCCGGACTGGATCAGGCACGAGAGTGAACTGCGCATGCTGATGGCGCAGTTGATCAATGCAGCCTCCATTGACGATATCGCACTGTTGAAGAGCACCTCGGAAGGCCTGTCGGTGGTAGCCCACGGCATCGATTGGCGAGCAGGCGACAATATCGTCTCCATCGCCCAGGAGTTTCCCTCCAACCGCATCGTCTGGGAGTCCCTCAAGAGAGATGGCGTCGAAGTACGCCTGCTGGATCTCGACAGGAGCGCCGAACCCGAGCAGGATCTGATTGCCCTCTGTGATCCGAACACCCGCCTTATGTCGGTCAGCTCTGTTCAATATGCGGCGGGATACCGTCTGCAGTTGCCGGTCTTGGGCGACTATTGCAGGAGCCACGACACCGTATTTGTTGTCGATGCCATTCAGAGCCTAGGCGCCATCCCATTTGATCTCGCTGAGTGCCATGCCGACGTTGTGGTGGCTGACGGCCATAAATGGATGCTGGGTGCGGAGGGCGTAGCCCTCTTCTATTGTCGACCAGCCCTGAGAGAGCGTCTCAAGCTGTATCAGTTTGGTTGGCACATGGTGGAGCACATGGGGGATTACGAGCGCACCGAGTGGAAACCGGCGCAAAATGCCAGGCGATTCGAGTGCGGCAGCCCGAATATGCTGGGGATACATGCGCTGCATGCGAGTCTCACCCTCATCCGCGAACTGGGTCTCAAGAGGATCACCGCCGATGTGCAAAGAAATGCCGGGTTTGTCATCGATCAGGTGGATGCAGCGGGATTTCGACTACTGACTCCGAAAGAAGCGACGAAGCGAGCAGGCATCGTGACTTTCCAGGTACCGGACAGGGAGAGCCACGTCCTCTATCAAGGCCTCATGAAAAACGGGGTGATCTGTGCCCACAGGGCCGGCGGGATTCGCTTCTCACCCCATTTTTACAACACGGAAGAGGAGATAGCGAGCGCCTTTAAACGCCTGAAGGAGCTGCTTTGAAAATGGTATATTAAAGATTGGTGATTTAATGATTTAGATCAAGCAAAAAAATAATTAAAGGCATATAGTATTTATGAGGTTCAAGGAGTAGCCCCGCCATAGGCCGTGAACCGAAACAACAAGAAATGGGGTGTGAGGCCAGGTGGTCACTCTCCACCTGACGAAATATGAAAAAGTGATACGAAGGAGAAAATCTGCCATGAAAAAAACCTTAAAAACCGCTGCTGTAGCTGCTATCGCCGGAACCGCTCTGTTGACGACTCTACCCGCTCAGGCTTTCTGGGGTCCTTTTGATTGGTTCGATGATGACGACTACTACGGGCCCTGGGGACCCTATGGCTATGGTGGTCCATGGGGCTATCCTGGCTGGGGTTATCCTGGCTATGGCTATGGCTATCCTGCCTATGGCTATGGCTATCCGGGCTATGGCTACGGCTATCCCGGCTATTACGGCTATGGCTATCCCTATGCCGCGCCGGCGGCACCTGCAGCACCTGCTACGACTGCACCAAGCGAATAATACGAACCATTTAAAACAATAATTACCCCGTCCCCGCGACGGGGTTTTTTATATCGGCTGACCGGGATTCCTGTTTCTCCCTCTCCGATCACAGCATACTAAACTGCAAATTGGGCTACCCTGACTAACGACTATGACACTTCAGGACAGACACATCTCCCTTGCCCACGGCAATGGCGGCCGTTACATGCGGGAACTGATCGAATCCCTGTTCGCCCGCTATCTGAAGAATCCCAATCTGGATATTCAGGCGGATGCAGCACTGCTACCCCGATTGAGCGGCGGCGATCTGTTATTCACAACCGACGGCTTCACCGTTCAACCGCTGGAGTTTCCCGGAGGCGATATCGGCTCCCTGGCGGTCCACGGTACAACCAATGATCTGGCAGTCAGCGGCGCCATACCGAAGTACCTGAGTCTCAACGCCTTTATCGAGGAGGGATTTGAGGTCGCCCAGCTGGAACGGATCATCAAGAGCATTGCCGATGCCGCAAGCATCACCGGAGTCGAGGTGGTTGCCGGCGACACCAAGGTGGTCCGCAGGGGGGAAGGTGGCGGAATCTATCTGGCAACAACCGGAATCGGCTTGCGCGACCGGGGATTGGAACTGGGCATGAACCGCATCGAGGCTGGCGACAGGCTGTTGGTAAGCGGTCCTGTTGGGGATCATGGCATTGCGGTCATGCTGGCCCGGGAAGCGTTCGGTCTGCGTGGCGATCTACTCTCCGATGCGGGTTCGGTTCTGCCTTTCACCCGGGCACTGCTCGACCTTCCCGGCCTGCGCTTCATGCGCGATCCCACAAGGGGGGGAATCGCTACGGTGGCCCATGAGATCTGTCGCGCCACCGGGTTGCAGATCAGTCTTGA
>NATV01000059.1 GCA_003094535.1 gamma proteobacterium symbiont of Ctena orbiculata
AACAACAACAACTACTACTTCTGGTGAAGATGCGTCGAAATTTATGCATGCCGGTGAGCATGGTGAACCGCTGGTATATCCGCGGCGTCTGGGCGAAAACCAGCGAGACATCGCAAACCGCTATCTTTCCAAACTCGCCCCAGCGGATCGCCAGCCGATTCTTGATGAGCTGGAGGGACGGTTCCAGGCCGAGCAAAAGGGCATGAAACCGGTCTATGACGAGATCAGCTTCCTGTTCCGTCTCTGTGAACGGATGAAATCCGGCGAGTTTGTGCCCAATCTCGGCATCAAGGTGCGGGATGCCCGGCGCGCGCGGGAGACCCAGCGTCAACAGGCAGCACGCCAAGATACAGCCACGGAACCGAAGGAGACCGAGGAGCAACGCCAGAATCGCATGGCGCTGGCAAAAGTACGGATGGATGAGATGCGGAAGGCGTTGGGAATGCCTGTAAATAAGGATCAAGTATCAGAAGCTAAAGAGTCATAAGCTTTCCTCTGAGTGATTCCACTGGAATCACCTGTCGAGATTCCAACTCATTACAGAACCCTTCCTTTTGTCGACCGGGTTTTCCCTTGTTCATGACGAGTGTGCATGCGTTTATACGCGCTAACTCAAGCAACAAGGAACCCGACAACCTGTGACCACGGAAAATCCGATTCCCAAACCGGCCGATGCTGACAAACTGGGTCCCCTGCGTGGCCAGGTTTGGCTGACGCTGCAGACGAACCAGGCGCGTCGGCTTATTCGTGGTCGTAACGGCACGAAGGGACAATCGCCGATCATCGGTCTGGGGCTCTTTGCTGAACGCCTGCGACTGATCTGGCAGGCGTCGCGCAATGATGATCCATATGCAGACTGGTGGCTAATCAAGGTACATGAAGCCATTGAGGAGCGGGAGGCGCTATTCCAGCGTCTACAGCGGGATCTGGATGAGCGGTTGAAACAGATGGGCTCGATAGAGATCGCCGTCGCCGAGTCTGAGCGACCCTACCGGATGCCGCTACAGTTCGCCAACCCCTATGCTTATCAGGCCGCACGCCTCGTATCGACATACGATACCCTGGTTTGTGGCGCACTAACTGCCAGCCACATCGGTGTACTGGACCGTGCATCACGCGACCATGTCATAGAGTTGGGCGCACGCAAGATTCGCGGTTTGTTCATGATTCCTCAAGGTTATCGCTTTCTGCGCATCGAGCGATCCGATATTCAGAAAGACAACGACAAAAATACACAGGCTGTCCAGTTCATGGGAGTAGTTCCCGATGATGTATTGAGTGGCGCACGTCGTGCACCGATGGCGCCGATTCAACGTCATTTGTCATCGGGATTTTCCAGGAACCTGGGACTGCGTTCCGCACCCTCCACACCGATCACAGCTCCTTCCTCTGACGAAAACGACGACGCGTGATGTGTCGGGTTTCCTCTGGCGTGTCGGCCACGTGTCTCCATAATCCTGAGCTTGTCTGAAGTCAGTGAGGCCGTCTTGTCATGGCAAAAGCACAGCCAGGAATCCGCGTCACCATACAGCTTGATCCCCGTGTGGCGCTGGAGTCCGTCCTGCTGAACCGACACAGACAAGTGCCGGCTAACCGCCGGCAGGAATGGTTGCGCGGGTTGCTGGTTCAGGGATTTAGATCCGAGATCGAATCGCTACGCGGTACATCTGACGATACGAAACGCGATTCGACGGCGGCATTTACGAAGTCGATGCCCCGGTCGCCGCGTCGGACTGCTGGACTTCCCGAATCGGCGCCTGCTGTGGCGAAGGCTGAGCCTATATCGGTCGCGGAGGGTACCAAACCCTTCGCGGCGCTGGGCAAGGTGATGGGCTAGGGCAGGGAACCTACAAACATACTCGATAACGAATCAGAGGATTAAAAACATATGGCTGACGCAAGCTCAATAAATCCCATCCCGGTTGGCCTCGACGATGGCTATGCATTCACCAAGATCGCACTTCCGGATGGTCGGTTACTCGCGATTCCTTCACGTGCTCGCGTGGGTCAGTCCGGTGTGACCTGGATCCATGAAGCCGAACAACGCATCTCTGAGTACGAGACAGAGGATACCGTGTATTCGGTTGGCGCCCTGGACGGTTCACCCACGCATTTTGAAGGCTACCCGTGGTCTGGTCTGAACCGGTCGGTTGTTCAACACGCCCTGCAACAGGCCGGCCTTGCCGGAAAGAGCGTGCATGCTGTCTCCGGTTTACCTGTTAGCACCTTCTACCGCAAGAGCGGCGAGCACAGGCAGGAAACCATTGCCCGGAAGCGCGATAGCCTCAAGCAGACTGTTCGCCCACTTTCTGGTGCGCTGCCAGCAGGCATAGCGTTTCATGAGGTTATCCCGGAGGCCTTGGCCGCCTGGTATGACTACGTGATCGTCGAACTGGAGGATGGCGTCACACTCGACGCGGATCGCGTCTCCGTACCGGTTGCCATCGTCGACATCGGTGGACGCACGACAGACTACGTCGTGGTAAAGGACCAGGGCATATTGCATGCCTCTTCTGGTTCCCTGCAGTGTGGAATGTTGAACGTGAAACAAAGTGTGGCCGATGGGATCCAGGAACGATTTGATCTGGAGACGCTGAGCGAGCAACTGGTATCCCAGGCGGTGGAACACAAGACTGTTCGTCTGCAAGGTAAGGAGCACGATGTTGCCGCGTTAGTTGAGGCAGCCATGCGCGAGGTCGTGGAACGCATTCATGACGAGACTCGCCGGCAACTGGGGTTAGGCATCGAGTTGGACCGTGTGCTATTCGTCGGTGGTGGGGCCGTAGCACTGTCGAAGCACATCGCCAACTGGTTCCCGCATCAAGCGATTGCTGAACACCCTGCGTTTGCCAATGCACGCGGCATGCTCAAGTACCTGCGCTATGTCTGTGAGGCCTCTGATGCGGCCTGATTGTATTCGTTTTACTGGTTTTATCCGTCGTCACTGCGGTTCAGTGACAGTCGAGGCACCGTCGGGCCGTGCAATCGGTGCACAGCGACAGTTTTCTGTCGTCGGTCCTTTCTCAAGGGAGTGGAACCTGATTCCATTTCATTCACCCTGCCGGGCAAGCATTCCCGTCAGGGGCGCGCTTGTTCCGGGAGTTTTTAACCTCTAAGGAGCAAGTGCTATGTCAACCAACGAAACCAAGCAGTATTTCGATCTTCACACCACCGGCATCGGTTATCTCAATCGTGTCCGGGAGGTGACACCCAAGGAAGGTGAACCCTTCCTGAGTATCACCATCGCTGCCCTGCGTGGCAGTGTCGACAACGCCCAGTACACGCATTTCGAGTGTCGCGTGTCCGGCAAGCAGGCGCAGGAAATCGTGCGTCAGCTCAAGCCGGCCGTCGAGGGCAATCTGAAGGTGCTGATCGGCTTCACACTCAGTGATCTCTTTGCCGAGTCCTTCACCTTCAAGAACGGGGACAAGGCCGGCGAGACCGGTATCAGCCTGAAGGCACGGCTACTGCGCATTGCGTGGGCCAAGGTCGACGGGCAACCGTTCTACACCGCACAAGAAGACGCGGCGTAACTCAACGTTTGGCCGGGTAACACCACGTTACCCGGCCATTTTCCACCCATCGGGGGATCATTCCTCCGAGGGACTGGTCTCCCATTTTCCTGAGGAGATCAGTCATGAAGAAAACGGATGCGTCCGTAGAGGCGCTGGTAGAAGACCGGTTGTCCGATTTGAAACCAGCAGACTTGAACGATGTGGAAAAGCAATCTGTGATCACACTGGCGATGAAGGTGTTGTCCATCAAACATCGAGCCGGCCGGGTTTTGAGTAAACCGGACGAGACGCGGGATTTCCTGCGTCTGCGCCTGGCAGACTACCGTAACGAAGTTTTCGGTTGTCTGTTTGTCGATAACCGTCACCGGATCATCGCTGTGCGTGAGCTGTTCCAGGGCACCATCGATGGCGCCTCGGTTTACCCGCGGGTCGTGGTGCAGCAGGCCATGGAGGTCAATGCCGCCGCAGTGGTTTTTTTTCACAATCATCCATCGGGCGTTGCTGAGCCCAGTCATGCGGATGAGGCGATTACCCGACGTCTGAAAGACGCACTTGCACTGGTTGATGTGCGGGTGCTTGACCACTTTGTGGTCTCGGCTGGCGAAAGCGTCTCTTTTGCAGAACGTGGACTGCTCTGAAGTCCAACACTTTTCTACAAACCCTGCCGGGGAAGCATCATCTTCTCCGGCAGGGGAGGAGGTGTGACCTGGTGTTAATCCATCACAGGAGAATACCCATGAGTAACATTTCCAATGAACAGTCCGCCGAAGCGTTTTTCGGTGAAGTTATTTCAACGTATACCCGCGCGCAGGCCATCGAGGACGGTGTACTGATCGATGCGGGTTCCATGGCCAGCGAGGCGGGTTTCAAATGGCCTGTTGCGCTGACATCAGCAGTCTGGGCCGATTGTGTGGCCTGGACCGAGGATGATAGTGAACAGCAGGTGCATCAGGATCAGTCGGGGAGGCTGTGGGACGTCCTGTATATGGCGTCCCACGCCATACGCACCGCCAAAGATTCGGGTGATCGGCTGGTGTTCCAGCTGTATCGGGTAGCCCGTGATGGTCACTCGACCGAAGCGGTTCTGGTCGCACTGAAGCTCATTGTCGGGCCAGGTGATGCCGGTGAACCGGTCATCACGATCCTGCAGCCGCATGAGGACTGAAGCGTAGTACCCATGCTGCTCAATCAATCGATCAAGTTAACGACTTGAGTTCTTCGCCATACCCATCGGGGAGGTCATCTCCCTGGTGGGTGATGGTCTCCCTCCTGTAGCCAATTAGAAGGAGATCATTATGAAATATGTTATTCAATACACCTTGCCCTATGAGCACAGGGTCATGGTCGGCATCGAGGCCGACAATTCGGACGAAGCGGTCAGGAAGGCCGAGACTCTGTTCGACCAAGGCTACATCTGGCAGGACACCGCAACGGTACCGTTATTGCTCGATGACTATGAAGAGACGGGCGATAGCCCGTTGCTGTTCACGGTCGAACAGACGTTGCGCGATGATGAGCCGTGGCCAACACCGGACGCAAGTGTGGTAACGCTTCGTCGCAGGGATGCGGCCTTCGTGGCGTCGAGGTTGCTGGTGGAGGCCTACCGGCGTGGTGAGGCTCGAGGTGGCAGCATCGACTGGGGCGATCTGGATCAGGCCTATCAGGCCGCGCTCAAGGCATTGTAAGCATAGAAAAAGACTGTTAATTCAATCAAATGCCCCGTTTTTTGCGGGGCGAACCTTGCTGCGCTAGATTTCCATATGCCTCCCACTAGGCCCTGAATAGCACTTTTATTTTGAAAGAAAAAGATGTACTCTTTTCTTTCAAAAATATGGGCAAGCACGCAGACAGTACAGACAGCAAGATCCTCCGCCGGATTCAGGGCCGCAAGCGGGGCTGGGTCTTTACGCCCGACAGTTTTACGGATCTTGGTACCCGCCGGGCTGTCGATCTTGCACTGATGCGGCATCGGGACAGCGGCTTTATCCGCCAGCTGGCCCGGGGACTGTACGATTACCCGAAAATTGATCCCCAGTTGGGTCCGTTGCAACCATCGACGGATGATATCGCAAGCGCACTTGCAGGTCGCGACGCCACCCGGCTTCAACCCTCCGGGGCCTACGCAGCCAATTTGCTTGGGCTCTCCACGCAAGTCCCCATGAAGGTCGTTTATTTAACGGATGGTCGCTCGCGGACTGTCCAGGTCGGCAAGCGCCAGATCATCCTGAAGCACACGACTCCCCGCAATATGGCCACTGCGGGAAAGATCAGTGGGTTGGTGATCCAGGCACTGCGCCACCTGAGCCGGAAGAACGTCGATCAGCAAGTCGTCGAACAGCTCGATCGCCGGCTCGATGACGATGCACGCAAGCAACTGGTAAAGGATATTCGATATGCCCCGGCCTGGATCGCCGATATCTTTCGTTCACTGGCCGATCGGGAAAGCGCAGCATGAAAGAATTTATTGGGATGTCGGAAGAACGTCGCCGGCTCGTCTGTACGGAGACGGGCGCACAACTGAATCTGTTCGAGATTGCCGTCGAAAAGGACTTCTGGGTTTGTTGGACGCTGGGCAAATTGTTCAGTCTGCCCGAATGGGGCAAACATCTGACGTTTAAAGGTGGTACGTCCTTATCCAAGTGCTGGAATCTCATCGAACGTTTTTCCGAAGATATCGATATCGTCATCGACAGGGAAGCCTTGGGTTTTGGTGGAGAAAATGCCCCGGAACAAGCACCCAGCAGGAAACAGATGACCAAGCGCCTCAAGGCGCTGAAAGAAGCCTGCCAGCAATGTATCAGCGACCAGATTCAACCGACACTCTTCGAATCGATCTCATCAGATCTACCGGACACACTCGAATGGTCGCTTGAGCCTGATCCTGACGATCCCGATGAACAGACCTTGCTGTTGTTGTATCCAACGGCCTTCCCGGAGCAGGCCGCCTATCTTCGTCGTGCTGTAAAGATTGAGATGGGTGCCCGGTCAGATACAGAGCCTGTTGCATCCGTCGAGATCACGCCCTATATCATAGAAGTTTTCCCGGAATTACTGGCCGAGCCAGGTTCAGATGTGAGGGCAGTACGGCCAGAGCGTACATTCTTGGAAAAGGCAATGCTGCTGCATGAGGAGACATTTCGTCCAGAGGCCAAGAAAAAGCAGCGACGATCGATGGCCCGCCATTACTATGACCTCTACAGGATGATTCAGGGCGGAGTGGGTGACGAATCTGTCCGGGATCTCGGACTATTCCATCGGATTGCCATGCATCGTCAGGTGTTCTTCCGCTATACGTGGGTCGACTATTCGACGCTAAATCCGCAGGAACTGCAGCTGGTACCCTCAGCCGCCGATCTCCCCGCGTGGCAGGCCGATTATGAAAGTATGCAGCAGGAAATGTTCTATGGTGATGTACCAACATTTGAGGAGATTCTGGAGGAAGTCGCTGATTTCCAGAACCGGCTGAATGCTGGGTAAGCAATATCAGCTCTCCACGTTTGTCCTTTTGGTGGGACAGGTCGATCTCTGTAGTCGGCGATGCTATCCATCGCTACGGCTCTCGTAAGAAAAGTACCGTGCATGCTAGCTATTGCTGGATCATTGCTTGTTCGCGCCGAACAGTCACGTACGACACAAATTACCGAATCTGACCGACAGTACCCGCTATCTTCTTTCCATTGGCGTTATTACCCAGTTCGATGTATCTGGCCATGGCTGTCCACTGAGTCCACATGCCTTGCCCGCCACGGCAACGCGAGCCTCAAACTCGCGCGCCAAGGGCGGGGCCGCACTCAGCGGCGCCTGTGGGCCCCAGTGGGCAGGTAGCAACGCTCCGAAGGATTGCACCATCCGGTTAGTAGCATGCCACGTGACAGGCGGATGCCTGGCGCACGGCGTGCCTGAACCGAAGGCGCCCTCGTCACTGGCAAGCGAAGCGGGGTAGTGACGAGGGCGGCATTCCCGGAAACGGCGCACGTTTTCGGCAGGATTATTCAGTGCAGGGCCAGTGATGAAGGCCGATACTGCCGCCCTCGATCGATTTTAACCGTGGCTACTGCGGATACAGTAGCAACAGAGCGCGCCCGAACCCTTCGATGCGCTGCGGCGAAAGCCGTGGGTTCATTCTCCAATCCGAGCCGACCACGAGATCGGTTCTTTCTCGCAGGCACCAGCCTGCATTGACTCGTCGAGCCGAGACGCCCACCCCTGGTGGTGCCGTCGATGCTCATTCTTCATTAACCGCGGAAATGTTCCGCCTATCTGAAAAGGAGGTGATGTGTAACCACACTTAAATCGCGCCTATAACGGCGCACGTTGGTCCACGCCAGACCATTCCCTCCGGGGAGAACCGGCGTTGCCTAGACCAGGCAGCTTTAGGTCGCAATGGGCGTAGTGTCCCATGACCGTACCGCATACGCGGGACCGAATGGCTATGGCCACCGGTTGGGTCAGAAACACTTACCGATATGCGAGAACACTTTTGAGAGATCTGAACTACCAACTCAAGCAGATTTGCCGTCGAAACCGGGACGGCAGTTTTACAACCCAGCGAGACCGGGAGCGGCTGCTGACGCAGATCGCCGACCAGCTCCATGATCTGGGTTACCGTCATATGAGCGCGCAGTCGCTCAAGCCCAAGCACATCGAGGCCTTGGTCAAAAACTGGCAAGAAAAAGAGCTGTCGGCCGGGGCGATGAAGAACCGGCTGGCAGTCATTCGCTGGTGGGCACAGAAGGTCAATCGTCAGAACGTCGTAGCACGATCGAACGACCACTATGGTGTTCCTAACCGACAGTTTGTGACCAACGAATCCAAGGCCCGTAGTGTGGGGGCGGAAGAACTTAGCAAGATTCGAGATGCCCGGGTTCGGATGAGCCTGGAACTACAGCAGGCCTTTGGCTTGCGCCGCGAAGAAGCGATCAAGTTCATACCGGACTACGCAGATTGCCGCGACCATATTGTCCTCAAGGAAAGCTGGACCAAGGGCGGCAAGGCGCGAACCATCCCGATACGGACTGAGGCCCAACGTACCGTTCTCGATCGTGCGCGACAGTTGGCCGGTAAAGGTTCTCTGATTCCCAGCGCAAAGAACTATCGACAGCAATTGCGATTGTACGAAGCCGAGACCGCCAGGGCAGGCTTATCCAGGATGCATGGTCTTCGTCATGCCTATGCCCAGAACCGTTATGAGGAACTGACCGGATGGTGTTCACCCGCGGCGGGCGGTCCTGCAGTCAAAACGCTCACGCCGGAACAAAAACGGATCGACCAGCAAGCCCGCCTGACGATCAGTCTCGAGCTCGGGCACGAGAGACCACAGATTGTGGCTGTGTATTGCGGGACGTGATTACAGCCACGAAAACACTGCGCCGGTGAGAATGGATTATCCATTTTCAGTACCCGAGCGCACCTTCATGATGCCGGCCAGGTTGTATCAAACCACTGAGGCTGAATCCATTATGAAACGATCACTCTTTAATCCTGTGAACCCTGGTGCAGTGACGGCGATATGTATCGCCGGCATTTGTACTGTCACCAGCGCGAACCTTCATGCAAACGATATCCAGACAGGCCGGTATTCGATGTATTCCGCGGCCCCGACCCAGGCGCAGGCGGAACTGTTGGAAGCGACCGTTACCGTTCAGTTGCCAGCGAGGATCCAGACGATCGGAGAGGCGGTGCGGTATCTCCTGCAGCGCAGTGGATACCGGTTGGCTGCTACTGAATCCACTGCGCCGGAAACGCTCACGTTATTTGCGCTAACGCTCCCGGCCGTGCATCGCCATCTTGGGCCGATGACATTGCGCGACGCGCTGGAGACACTTGCCGGTCCAGCCTTTCATTTAGTCCAGGATCCTGTCCACCGACTGATCACCTTCGAGCAGTGTGCCGTAAAGCAGGTTGCTGCCCACGAGACCATGAATATGGCTAATGTGGAGGTAGCGCAGGATGACGACTGAGCAGCAACCGGAGCAGATCAATCCGTCAGAAAAGGAGAGCAAGCAGGATAAGGCAGAGAGGCAGCCAAGATCCCGGCGGCTGGCTTACAAGTCCGTACTGACTGCCGTTGTGGTCGGTATCGTCGTCATCAGTGCGCTGTCGCTTTCCAAGATCCAGCGGCAAGAAAAACCGTTGGATGAACTTCAGATAGAGGATTCCAATACCCCAACCCTGGAGGTGATCAAAACACCGGTATTGGAGGTAGGCGCGGCCGAGGACAAAGTTGAGCAGATCGATCATAGGCTGACATCCCTGTCTGGGCGGATCGACCGCGG
This sequence comes from gamma proteobacterium symbiont of Ctena orbiculata, assembly GCA_003094535.1. GTDB lineage: Bacteria > Pseudomonadota > Gammaproteobacteria > Chromatiales > Chromatiaceae > Thiodiazotropha. Next base: position 9,791 of record NATV01000059.1, read on the forward strand.
CTTCGAGGCGCAAGTAGCCCATAGTGCCGATGTGAAGAAAAGCCTGGCTTCCGTGGCTGAAGGTGTTCACGCGATCAAAGTGGCCGTTGCTGATCTCACGGAAAGTAACCATGCCCTTCGCCAACGTATTGACGACTCCATTGCACGGCTGAATACCCTTATCAAAGAGACTCAGATGCGTAAGGCCGCCCAGAAAAAGCCGGCGGCCAGACCGAAACCAACACCCGCCAAAACTCCACCGTTTCATGTTGATGCCATAGACGTTTGGGATGACATGACCTACGTGGCCATCTCCCAGGCAGGCCGCGTTGCATTTTTGAAGTCCGGAGAGCAGCAGTCGGGCTGGACCGTGGCTGGCATCGACCGCCTCAAGGGCAAGGTCGAATTCAAAGGGCCGCTTGGCCAGAACCATTCCATTTCATTGCGGAGGTAGAACCAATGGAAATCGTATTAGCCGTGTTATTGCTCTTTGGCGGTTTTGCGCTGGGATCCGCGACAGCAGAGAAGAATGATGGTGCTGAACCATCCAGCAATAGTGCATCTCGTATCCAAACTACGGCAGATTCAGTTCCCGCTACACAGGGGATGCGCGGGTGTTTGTCTGACAAGTCCGGAATGTACCGGGATCTGACGCTGCCCTATATCGGCCAGAGAGACCAGGCAGCACCGAAGGCCGACACCTGTGAAGGGGAATGCTCCGATGAGTAGACGATGGAGATCTATGGTTTTTCTAGGTGTTCTTGTCGCGTCGAATATTGCGATGGCTGCCGAGGTTTCACAAACCCAGATCAAGGATACCCGGCAGGACAGCTCGCAAAAATCCCCGAATGTCTTATCGGCCACGGATTTGGCGCATGCCCATCTATGGGGCTTGTCAGAGACGGAGTGGCGCCGTTACAAACAGTTGATGCAGGGCATACGCGGGAGTATCAGTCCGGCGACGATATCGCCCATTGAGGTGCTCGGTATTCATGCGCGTGATGATGCGGAGAGGCAGCGATATGCCGAGGTGTGGGCACACGCCATGTATGAAGACGCTGGCCGTATCCTTGCGTTCCAGCGCGCCTACGATGCAGCAACCAAGCGCCTGTATCCAAATATGTCGCTGATCGACATCAGCCGGTTGCCGGGTAAGACCGAGGTGAAAAATCCCTTTCAGTCCGGAGACCGCCTGTTGTTCTTTACTCGCCCGGATTGTCCGGCTTGCGATCTGCTGCTGAATAAGCTGTTAAAGCGGATCGACGAAGTCAACGGCATCGATATTTATCTCACCAATGTCGACAAGGGCGATGATCGCGCCGTCAGGGACTGGGCGTCCAATCACCAGATTGATCCCGACTGGGTACGCAGCCGGCGGATTACCCTCAATCATGATGGCGGTGCCCTCGACAAACTGACCCAGGGGCAAGGTGACGTCCCGTCCGTGTTGCGCCGTCGAGGCGAGGACGTCTCAAGACTGCCGATTTCGGAGCTCTAGCCTATGGCGGCGTTGATACGAGTTTTCGGCTGGCCGGTCGTATTTGCCGTCCTGACGCTTCCTTCTATAAGCAGGGCGAATGAATCCGTGCCAGCGGGCTATCGCATGATTGCGGCGGAGCATGGAATACCCCAGAGCGTTCTGTTCGCAGTGGCACTCACTGAAAGCGGTAAGCAGACGGGACAGGCCAGAGCCCTCCGGCCCTGGCCCTGGACATTGAACGTGGCTGGGCGGGGTTACTTCTTCGATTCCAGGCAAGCGGCCTGGCAGGCATTGACTGCTTATCTGAAGGAGGGCAAGCGTTCCATAGATATCGGCCTGATGCAGGTGAACTGGCGTTATCACCAGGATCGGCTCGGAACCCCGTGGCAGGCACTCGATCCATATCACAACATACGCGTGGGCGCCGGGATTCTGCAGGACTGTTACGCCACGCGGCAGGATTGGTGGGGCAGCGTTGGCTGTTATCACTCGCCGAAGGATTCCTATCGTGCAGACCGGTACCGTCGCCGTGTAGTTTCCCACTGGCAGCGCATCGTACAGGAAGGATGATTCGATGGGTCAATTCAATTCTTATTGCCGCAGGGTCTTGGTCATGAGTTGCTTGCTCGTACCCGCAATGGCTCAGGCTGACCTGACTGTGATCCATGACAGTGGCAATACACAACCCATCACGCCTTTCCTAGAAGTTTTTCAAACTCAAGATGGTTTGCCACAGCAAAGTCAGGTTCCAACAAGACCCCAGCTCGGCGCCGCTGACCCCCAAGCCTTGTTGCCAATTCAATCACCCGGCCTGAAACCGGGACCGGTGCAGGCTCGTGCACATGACAGGCCGTTCACGCGGCCATTTTTCTTGATCGGGTCAGACAGCCGTTCTCGGCAGTGGCTACAGACACACCGCGACCGGCTCAAGGAGATCGGTGCGGTTGGGATGCTGGTGCAGGCTGAGACGATGGATGATTTGCGAACGATTGCCAGATTGGCTGACGGCCTATATATCCTACCAGCCTCGGGCAGCGACATCGCGAAGGCACTGAGCGTATCGCATTATCCGGTGCTGATCTCGGCGCACGGCATCGAGCAATGAGCGCGCACCCCATCGAGGCCCTGCTGCGGCCCCCGGTCGAGCTGTGGTCGACATTGGTGGCTTTTGCGACGGCAGGGATAGCCATTCTGGCGCCTTGGGCGCTGATGATGCCGCCGGGTGTTGCCTATGGCGCTGGCGCCGTACTCGGACTGATCGGCCTGATCCGGGGTCGACAAGCCTGGCGGGTGCTGCGCTACCAGCGCAACATGCGCCGGCTGCCCATATATAAGGTGCGATCCCGCAAGATCCCCCTCAGCCGCCGCAAGCTCTTTTTAGGACGGGGCTTTCGCTGGACCCAGAAACACACTCAGCGATTGCGCGATACCATCCGGCCAGAGGTCCAGCGTTACGTCCAGCCGGGTAGCCTGTATCAATGGGCGCGCCGCAAGGAGGTCGCCTGGGAATCGGTCCCGATGCTGAGTTTGTTGGCGCGGCTGTTTCGGGTCCGGGCCTGGTGGAACCCGCTGTCGCCTCTGCCGGCCGTCGGTGGCAAACCGGCCCTACACGCTGTCGAGCCTGACGAGCAGGATGTGTGGATGGACATCGGCGAGCGGGTGGGTCATACCCTGGTGTTGGGGACCACTCGCGTCGGTAAGACCCGGCTGGCCGAGATCCTTATCACCCAGGACATCCGCCGCGGTGACGTGGTGATCGTCTTCGATCCCAAGGGGGATGCGGGTTTGTTGCGGCGTGTGTATGCCGAGGCCAAACGGGCCGGACGGACCAAAGACTTCTATATGTTCCATCTGGGATTTCCCCAGGTCTCGGCTCGCTACAACGCCATCGGCAACTTCTCGCGCATCACCGAGGTCGCCACCCGCATCGCCAACCAGTTACCCAGTGAAGGAAATTCGGCGGCCTTTAAGGAGTTCGCTTAGCGATTCGTCAACATCATTGCCCGCGCACTGGTGGCGCTAAACCGCCGTCCGGACTATCAGCAGGTCCGACGCTACATCAACGATATTGAACCTCTGTTCACGGAGTATGCCGAGGCGCATCTGGAGACACACGGCGCCGAGGATTGGAAGGAACAGGTCGAGGAACTATCGAGCAAGATCTCGGAACGTAATCTGCCGGCAGCCCTGCGTGGGCGCAGTAAAGAAGCTATTGCGCTGATGCGGCACCTGCAGGCGCAGGATCTCTACGATCCAGTCCTCGATGGTCTGGTGTCTGCCTTCAAGTACGACAAGACCTACTTCGACAAGATCGTCAGCTCCGTCGGCCCGCTGATGGAGAAGCTGACCACGGGCAATATCGCCGAACTGATCTCACCGGATTATCTGGATAAGAACGATACGCGTCCGATCTTCGAATGGATGGAAGTCATCCGACGCAAGGGGATCGTCTACGTCGGCCTGGACGCCTTGACTGATACCACCGTGGCCAGTGCGGTAGGCAATTCCATGTTCGC
>NATV01000060.1 GCA_003094535.1 gamma proteobacterium symbiont of Ctena orbiculata
GCAGGTGGTGCTGATCGAATTCCCGTCACCAGAGATGAAGACGGTTGGATTTGTGACCCGTACCATGGTGGATCACAACATAGGACAACAGCTTGCCGCGGTGTATGTGACAACCACGCCCAATCCCACCTCCGGGTACCTGGAGATAGTGCCGATCGAGAAGCTTGTTTCGACCAATTGGAGTATGGATTAGGCGATGAACTTCATTACCTCGGGCGGCGCGGTTGCGCCTAAGACTGTGCCTTAGGGAAAAAAGAAATCTGATTGATCAAGCCTGGCAATGCATGCGCGGTATCTCTATTTTACTTACTCAGATTAGCGGCAAGGGAGGCATGAACTATGGCCAGACACACCTTCCATTATCGATGTTACTGTTCAGAGTTTGCATGATCTCCTCGGCATCGATCGGCTTGCTGAATAAGTATCCCTGAGCTATGTCACACCCCATGTTGTTCAGCATGTCATATTGCTCGGTAGCTTCGACCCCTTCGGCGATGATTCTGTGTTCCAGTTTATGGCCTAGATCGATCATGGATGCAATCAGGAGTTGCGTCTCCTTGTCGTGAAGCATGTCACTCACAAAGTGCCGGTCGATTTTCAGGTAATCGGCCGTGAGATGCTTCAGTGATGCGAAAGATGAGTAACCTACGCCGAAATCATCAATCGCTATCAATACGCCAAGCTCCTTCAAATCGCGGAATACCGACAGATTTTGCGGATCGGTCTGAACCACATTCTCGGTAACTTCCAATTCCAGTTCATTGGGATTCATGCCTGTTTCTTCAATTATCCGTTTCACCAGCAGGACAAAATCATTATCGAGAAAATGGTTCGGAGAGATATTCACCGCCATGCGGATAACAGGAATGCCAGCCTTTCTACAGGCGACGGCCTGATTGCAGGCTGTATACAACACCCACTCTGTGAGCGGCTTGATCATGCCGATTCTATCCGCGGTAACAATGAATTCCCTCGGAGGAATATGTCCCAAACTTGGGTGGTTCCAACGGGATAGTGCCTCGACACCGATAATCTCTCCGCTGCTCATCTCTATCTGGGGCTGATAGACGAGTGACAGCTGTTGTTTCTCCACCGCCTCCCTGAGGGCTTGCTCTACACGAAATCGATGCTCGGCCTTGCGGGTCAGTTCGGGTTTATAGAAAGCGTACTGATTCTTGCCAAGCTCTTTTGCGGAATAGAGAGAGGTGTCCGCCGCTTTTAGCATGGTAGACATGTTTTCGCCATCATCGGGATAGTGGGCGATTCCGATACTGCAGGTTGGCGTAAACTTTCTGGAGGAGAGCTCAATGGGTTCTGAAATCATTTCAAGACAGCGCTGGGCGACATGGGCGGCTGCGTAATCGTCATCCACATCTTTCACGATGATACAGAATTCATCTCCGCTGAGACGAGCCACAAAGTCAATCTCGCGACTGATGCTCCTCAGGCACTTGGCGATCTCTTTGAGGAGTTGGTCCCCGGCATCATGCCCGAGACTGTCGTTGACACCTTTGAAATCATCCAGGTCGACATAGAGAAGCGCAAAACGCCGTCCATTGCGGTCAGATGACTTTATCGATTCCTCAAGCTGCTGATAAAAGCGAACGCGACTGGCGAGCCCCGTCAGCTCATCGGTATAGGCCAGTACACGAATACGTTTTTGTGCCTGGTCGCGCTCCATGACAATACCCGCGAGCCGTGCCGCGGATTTGAGATCTTCCGATTCCTCTTCGTTCGGCAGGGCGGGAAAGTCGTAGTACATGCCGAAGGCACCCAGCACCTTTCCAGATGAGTTTTTGATCGGTTCGGACCAGCAACAGCGCATGCCGTGAGGCAGGGCAATATGTTTGATCATCGCCCATTTGGGATCGGTCTCGATGTTCTCCACGAGCACCCGTTTGCCGGTATAGGTGGAGGTGCCGCATGAGCCCACATTGGGTCCGTTCTCCAACCCATGTACCGCATCGCAGTAATCCTTTGGCAGGCTTGGCGCCCCGCCATGCAGGAGCTTCCCACTTTCCAGTTCCAGCATGGAACAGCGCATCCCGGGATGGCGCCCCTCATACATCAATGCAATCCGGTCGTATATCACCGCAGCCGGTTGTCCCGTCGCAATCATCTCCAGGATTTCAGCTGTTTTCTCCAGGTAGGATTCGGTTTTCTTGCGTTCCGTTATATCGACATGGGTGCCGACCAATCGGACCGCCTTGCCGTCAGATGCGCGATTTACAAGAAACGCCCTGGACAGCACCACGACTTCATGGCCCTCCTTATGCCGCATTCGCATTTCCACTTCGAACGAATCCGCATTTCCGGAGAGGTGGTCCTGAACCGTTTTCAACACCCTATCCTTGTCGTCCGGGTGTACCAGGCTCGCCCAGGTGTCGAGATGATGGGCCAGTTCGCCCTCTTCATAGCCGAGCATGCTTTTCCAGCGGGGCGAGTAGTAGACCTCATCCGTCTCCAGATTCCAGTCCCACAAACCGTCATTTGCCCCTTTCAGGGCCAGAGAGAGTCTTTCCTCACGCAGAAAAAGCTCATGTGTGTCAGTTGGAATTAAGTGTAACTGGCTGTTTTTGAGAGACATTGTTGATTTTTTAATCAATAGGGGCGGGCGCATGACCTAACTACTATTTTTACACAAAATGGCGACATCGCTACAAATCAATTTGTTCTGTAAATCAAGGTAAGGGTGTCAGCTGTCTGGTAAGGCGCAAGTTCTTCTCTGTTAATTTATATCCATGCGGAAATTGTGGATGTAACCAGCTCTCTAAATCGGCCTTGCCTTGGGTTAAGATCCTCGTTGTTTTTGAATCCACCTTGCAACGATTGCCCATGATTCAAAACATTTACGGCATAGTTTAAAAAACTCATTTCATCCTTAGAAAAAATTAAGACATGAGGGCGGAACCATTGCTCTGCGTTTGCTGTAGAAACTCAAGCAACAGGGCTTGAGGATCATCAGAATCGACCAATTCCACATAGGGTAAAATCGCCCCAATCCATCCTTCGGTATGCCAGTATGCGCCTTGAATCAAGGCCTGGTTTCCCCAGTTTTCCGGTACAGGATAGGCAGTCGCGTAAAAATAGGCATCATTGATAGAGCCATCCCCGGTTACAAAACCGAAGTTCATTTGTTCGTCCGCGTTATCTTCATCGGCCGGGTCAATTCCCGGAACCAGCCTTCCAGAAAACCAGTTCATTGCAATATCCAAGTGATGAGGAAATAACTGTACTGGACCGGTCTCTTCACGCAAACGACCCTTGAAGGTTCTGAATACCACATCGATCCAGCTGATGGCACGGCGAAAAGCGTCTGCAGCATTTGCATCGTAGGACAGTAATGTTTCATCATCAAAACCACGCAACGGGTATTCATCCAGTTTAATACCCTGTGTTGCAAGCATTTGCATGATCTGAAGACTCATTCCCAAGGCATTGTTTCCCTTGAATGGGATGCCAAAATGCCATCCAGTATTGCTGAAAACTGATAATTGGTGTGAAACCAAATCGAGTTCCATTTCAAGGATCTGGCCATTTGCGGGGAAAGGCGTTGTCGTCAGACCTCGTGCATTCAGCGTGAGCGTGATATGCCACCAATGTTTTGATTTCGGCATATAGAAGCCTCGTATGTTGCCGAGGATTCTGGCGTATTGATGAATGGTATCCCGCGTACCGCTCCAATCTGCGAGATTTAAGGAGGGGAGTTTTCCAGACACAGTGCTCTCCTATAATTAGTGGTTATCGGGTAATTTGTGGATTGCGAGAAAAATTCATTGACGGCGTTAGCAGGATTCCAACGATTCGGTCTTATCTTGATTGTTTACCTTTAAAAGCGGAGGCCAATCTTAATGGCATTGGCTCGACTTGGGCCTGTTCAGAAGAAATATCGTCGCCGCGCCGCTGACAAACCTTCAATGCCGTGGCATACAAGTTCACACCAGGCAAAGCTGACAGACCATGCAGGAAAATGCTGAAAAACACCGTTAGGATAACGATATCGAATATCAACGTCTGGTTACTGAGTTGGGCGTGTTCGAGCACCAGCAACACAAACAGGATAGAAGCTAGTCCGCGTGGTCCGAACCATCCGAGAAACAGACTGGTTTCCCATCTTAGACGCTTACCAACCAGCGAAATAAACATCGGCAGCATGCGTACCAGAGTAAGGCTCAACAGTGCATAGGCAATCATCTCGCCACTGATACGCGGCCAAACCTGTGGTAACAGCGAAACGCCAAAGAGAAAAAAAATCACCAAGTTTAGCAACTGGCCTTCGGATTCGGCGAACTCGTAAATTTCTTCATTGACATGCTTGAGTGTATTGCCTGTCGCAATGCCGGCAGTAAAGGCTGCAATAAAACCATTTCCACCAACCAGATCGGCTGCCAGATAAGCAATAAATGCCATAGTCAGCAGATAAATATTGCAAAACTCATGAGTAAGAAAATGTTTTTCAATCGCCTTGTTAATCGCTCTGGAACCCAGCCAGCCAATCAGCACGCCAACCAGCGGTCCCAGGGTAAGCTGAAGTAAAACAAAATTCAGCCAGTCAGTTTCATCTTCCCCGCCATGGTTTATGGCGGCAAAGGAGATCACGAACAAAAGTGCCGGCAAGGCGATACCGTCATTCAGACCACTCTCCACATTCAACGTCTGACGAATGCGTTGCGGTACTTTGGGGCTGCTGACTACGGCTTGGCCTAGCGCGGCATCGGTTGGCGCCAGGATCACCGCCAGTACCAGAGCTTCAAGAAGCGACAGTTGAGGCATGACCGCAAGTGCAAAAGCTGCACCCAGACCAATACTCAATGGCATGCCGACGAGCAGCAGGCGTATCGGCAGATCGTGATCTGACCAAAGAGTCTTGAGTTTGATGCGGGCAGCATCGGTGAACAGGACCAGGATCAGAGTGATCTCTGCAATGGCATGAATCACTGTATTGTCGAGACCGAGGCTGATCCAGCCAAGCGCAATCGGACTGAGTACCAGTCCCAATGCGGTAAAGGTCATCGGTGGTGTCAGGTTGCCTCTGCTTATCGGACCCGAAAAGAGCGCAAACAGCGCAATACCGAACAATACCAGTAACAGGTTGGTTTCATTCATGACTTGGATCTGTCAGACCAGTTCCGCATCGGTCAAGACTTCAACCAAAGCAGGCCCTGGATGTGCAAGTGCATCTTTCAATGCGGCTTCGAGATCTGCCACATCAGTGACACGAATGCCTTTGGCGCCACAAAGCTCGGCGTACTCGGCAAAGTTCGGGTTATGCAGGCTGGTTTGCCAGACTTCCCAATTGCCGGCACGCTGTTCCTTACTGATCTTGCCCAATTCTCCATTGTTCATCAGCACATGGGTGATGTTCATGTCATATTTGACCGCTGTGTTGATCTCGGCCAGGTATTGGCCAATTCCACCATCGCCGGATACCGAAATCACTTGACGGCCCTTGAATCGAGTATCATCTTCCTGGGTCGCGGCCCAGGCTCCCATCGCTGCCGGGAAGGAAAACCCAATCGATCCAAGATAACCCGACATCAGCACCGAGTGGTTTTCACACTCAAAATAACGGCCGAATGAATACGTGTTATTACCGACATCCACGGCAATAATCGCATCACTGTCGGCTGTCTCCCCAAGCTTGTCAAACAGGATGGCAGCATTTATGCCTTTACCGTGATCATCCTGCGCACGACGCTGTTTTTCTTCTCGCCAGATCGCCCAGCGCTCGGCAACATCCGCAGTCTGGTCCTCGGTACCGTTATAATCGGCCAGCGCTTCGGACAAGAGTTTAGCTGTTACACCAATCTCACCCCATACCGGTACATCAATGGCATGAAATTTTGACAGGGTCATCAAATCATAGTCGACCTGAATGGTCGGGCGTTTTTGTGTTATGCCGGTATGGTTGGAAAAACTTGCACCAAATACCAACAGGCTGTCGGATTCGTTCATCAGCCAGCTCGCAATCGGTGTACCGCTACGACCAAGCACACCACCGGCCAGTGGGTGATTGTCGGCAATCTGACCTTTGCCTTTGAAGGTGGTGATGACCGGTGCCTTGAGTCGTTCGGCCAGATCAATGACCGCATCCATCTGGAAACGTGCGCCATGTCCCACGACCACGACAGGCCTTCGACTGTTGGACAATAGATCGACCGCTGCTTTCAGGGCATCCGATGGTGGTGAGATAGTACGCGATGGCAAGCGTCCCTCTGGAGAACCTGCTGGCGGCAGATTCTCGATTTCACGCTTAGGCACTTCGTCCGGGAAAATCAGGTGAGATACACCCCGATTGAGAATAGCACTCTTGCAGGCCAGGTTCATAAGCTCAGAGTGTTTACTGTCATGTAAAACCGTCTGCGACCACTGCGCCACCTTACCGAATGCGCCTACCAGGTCAATTTCCTGGAAAGCACCCGGTCCCAGCACCTGGGTTTCGACCTGGCCAGTCAAGGCCAGAGCCGGGGCGCGATCCACATTGGCATCCCACAACCCTGTCAGCAAATTGGTTGCACCGGGACCGGCAATTGCGAGGCAGGCCGCCGGACGGCCAGTCAGCTTGCCGTAACCTGAACAAGCGAATGCTGCTGCACCTTCATGGCGAATACCGTAATAGCTCAGTCGTCCCCCCCGCTCCTGTATGCGCAAGGCATCGGCCACGCCCAGGTTGGAATGTCCCACCATGCCAAACACCTGTTTGATACCCCAGTTGGTCATGGTTTCCATCATCAGGTCACCGACGGTACTAATATGGGTTTCCTCTTGTGACAGGCCTACGTAAATGCCGTCTTCACGGATTTCGACCGGAAAGGTTTTCACGCCATCGTCAAATCCAGGCGCCTTGCCGGTGATGGGATGATAGTCCCAGCCGTGCCAGGGACAACGCAATAGGCCATTCTCGATACTGCCTTCTCCCAACGGACCTCCCTGGTGAGGACATTTATTATCCAGTGCGCCGTATTCACCCACGTAGTGACTCATGCACAATGTTTTTTTCTTGCAAGTGACAGAGGTTACGCGCCCTTCAGGCAACTCATCTTTGTTCAGCACTTTGTGCCAGACCAGATTGGTTTTACTCATTCTTCTGCTCCTATGTGCGAGAAAGTTAAAATCACTCCAGTGGCACATTGACATAGTCAATACCGGCCAGGTGTGCCATTTCACGGTCGAATGTCGTCAGGTCATCCTAAGACAACCTATGACTGGGATCGTCGGCACCGAAATATTTTCATGGGAAATCAAGGGTGCCGCACCAGTGCCGCCTCGATATCACGCTCGACATGTTACGCTGAAAGTATGACCCCGATGGGTATGCCGCAAGTTTCCTCCAACACGTCATTGGCAAAACGGCGGTGTTCGACGATGTTACCCCAGTCAGTGAATCGTGATCGCGGGATGGCGGACTTACCTTCGTTCTGTCCACGCACCTGCGCATTCATGCCTTTCACCTTGTTACCCGGCTGATGCCCTTGACTACATCAATACGATTATTTATCGATTCAATCTATCCAGCGATGATTTCATCCCGAGAACGAACCCCAAAGAAGTATCTACGAAAAAAATAACAGTTGATAGTGAGTACGTTATCCCTATCGGGCTTAGATGCGTACATGTCCACTTAACTAATGGTGTTTTTAGGAGCCAGTTTCTAACGGTAAAGTGACAATGATATATCTGCTCGAAATATGTCATATTTGTTCTGACCATGTTGGCATGCTATCAGCATTGAAAACCGGTCCAACAAAAACTCAAGCGTTCGATCTTAATAAGCAAAGTCCATAGCCAGCTTTTTGAATGCATCTCTAGCAGGCGGGTTGCAGGGTAATCGACTGCCCGCTGGGAAGGATCAGCCAGGGCATGGTGGGGGTGGGTTTGAATTCGGGCATCAGGTTGATTAAAGCTATTTCTCCTTCTCATCAACAGCCAATTTCGCCAGCTGCTCATAGAGCTGATAACGGGTCCTGATGTGGTGTTGCGCCTGGCGCAGGAAGCGCTCCGAGAGTGCCGGGTGGGTTCGTTCCAGTACACTGAAGCGGGTCTCGGTGCCGGCGAAGTCGCGGTAGGGTATGGAGGGTTCCTTGGAGTCCATCTTCAAGGGGTTCTCCCCCCTTTCGCTGCGCCGCGGGTCGTAGCGGAAGAGGGGCCAGTGGCCCGAGTCCACCGCCAGTTCCTGTTGTCTGATGTTGTTCGACAAATCGACCCCGTGGGCGATGCAGGGTGAGTAGCAGATAATCAGCGAGGGGCCGTCGTAGGATTCGGCCTCGAGAAAGATGCGCAGGGTGTGGATATCCTTGGCGCCGAAGGCTACCTGTCCCACATAGACGTTGCCGTAGGCCATGGCCATCAGGGCGATATCCTTTTTGTTGGTCGGCTTGCCGCTGGCGGAGAACTTGGCCACCGCGCCCAGGGGGGTGGCCTTGGAGGTCTGGCCGCCGGTGTTGGAGTAGGTCTCTGTGTCGAGCAGCAGGATGTTGACGTTGCGCCCCGAGGCGAGGACATGGTCGACGCCGCCGTAGCCGATGTCGTAGGCCCAGCCGTCGCCCCCCACCAGCCAGACGCTTTTCTTTGACAGGCTGTCGGCCACCGCCAGCAGACGCCCGGCTTCGGGGTTGTCGATTTCCGCCAGCTTTTGCTTCAAGGTCTCGATACGCTGGCGCTGTTCGAAGATCTCGGCCTCGTTCTGCTGTTCGGCCTTGATCAGGGCATCGCTCAGTTCACCGCCCAGCTGATCCCGCATCCCGCTGAGCAGGGCGACCGCCTGGTCGCGCTGCATGTCGATGGCGATGCGCATGCCAAGGCCGAACTCCGCATTGTCCTCGAACAGGGAGTTTGACCAGGTGGGGCCACGGCCATCCGGGTTGGTGGTGTAGGGGGTGGTGGGCAGGTTGCCGCCATAGATGGAGGAGCAGCCGGTGGCGTTGGCGATCAGCATGCGGTCGCCGAAGAGCTGGGTTGCCAGTTTCACATAGGGGGTCTCGCCGCAGCCGACGCAGGCGCCGGAGAATTCGAACAGGGGCTGCATGATCATGGCCCCCTTGATGGTGGACTCCTTCAGCTTGGTGCGATCGTACTCCGGCAGGGTGAGGAAGAACTCCCAGTTGGCGCGCTCCTGCCTATGGTAGGCCTCGTCGTCCACCATGTTGAGGGCCTTGCGCTGGGGGTTTTGCTTATCCCGTATCGGACAGATCTCCACGCAGAGACCGCAGCCGGTGCAGTCGTCGGGCGCCACCTGATAGCTGATATGGGTGTCCGGTTCGAAATCCTTGGCGCCCTTGACCTGGGTGTGGAGAAAGCTGTCCGGGGCATCCTCGGTCAGCGCCTCGGGGAAGAGCTTGGAGCGGATGGCGGCATGGGGGCAGACCAGGGGGCACTTGCCGCAGTGGGTGCAGAGATCCATCTCCCACTTTGGTAGCTGCAGGGCGATATTGCGCTTCTCATAGGCGGTGGTGCCGACGGGCCAGGTGCCGTCGTTGGGCATCAGGCTTACCGGCACCGCATCGCCCAGCCCGGCGATGATCAGGGAGGTGACCTGCTGCACGAAAATAGGCGCATCGGCGGGCACCACCGGTTTGGGGCTCTCATCCCTGGTCACGACCTCCGGTACCTGGACCTGGTGCAGACCGGTCAGCGCGGCGTCGATGGCGTCATAGTTGCGTTGCAGCAGTCTCGCCCCCTTGCGGCCGTAGCTCTTCTTCACCGCATCCTTGATCAGTTCGATGGCTTGATCCTGCTCCAGCAGGCCGGAGATGGCGAAAAAGCAGGTCTGCATGATGGTGTTGATGCGCCGGCCCATGCCGGTTTTTTCGGCGATTTCGTAGGCATCGATGAGGTAGAGGCTCAACCCCTTGTCGATGATCTGCCGCTGCATCCTGCCCGGCAGGGTCTCCCAGACCTCATCCGGCGTGGCACTGGTGTTGAGCAGGAACACACCTCCCGGTTTCGCCTTGTCGAGCATCTCGTAGCGGCCGAGAAAGGTGGGTTGGTGGCAGGCGACAAAGCTGGCCTCGTCGGCACCGATCAGGTAGGTGCTGTTGATCGGCTCGGGGCCGAAGCGCAGGTGGGAGACGGTTATCGCCCCCGATTTCTTCGAATCGTACTGAAAATAGCCCTGGGCATGGTTCTCGGTCTGCTCGCCGATGATCTTGATGGAGTTCTTGTTCGCGGAGACGGTACCGTCGGCGCCCAGGCCGTAGAAGAGGCAGGCGGTGATTCCTTGGCTGGCGGCGGGGCGAAAACGGCTGTCCCAGGGCAGACTGGTTTTGCTGAGGTCGTCGATAATGCCCACTGTGAAAGGATTTCTTGGTTGCTCTTTCTCCAGCTCGTCGAAGATCCCCTTCACCATCGCCGGGGTGAACTCCTTGGAGGAGAGTCCGTATCGCCCGCCGATGATCCGTGGCAGGTGAGCACGGCGGCCGTCACTGTAGGCCTGGGCAAATGCGCCCAGGACATCTTTATAAAGCGGCTCTCCGTCGGCGCCAGGCTCCTTGGTGCGGTCGAGCACAGCGATCTTTTTCACTGAATCGGGCACCGCTTCAAGCAGGCGTTCCGCGGCAAACGGGCGGAACAGGCGTACCTTGACCATGCCGATCTTCTCCCCCCCGGCAGTCAGGTCCGCCACCGCCTCCTGGGCGGCGCCGATGCCTGAGCCCATGAGCATGATGATGTGCTCCGGTTGTTCCGCGCCCAGATATTCGAACAGGGCGTATTGCCGGCCGCTGAGGCGGGCGAATCTGTCCATGGCCCCTTGCAGGATCGCAGGTGCCGCGTCATAGAAAGGATTGACCGTTTCGCGTCCCTGGAAGTAGACATCGGGATTTTGCGATGTGCCTCGGATCACCGGGCGATCGGGGGAGAGGGAGCGTTCACGGTGGGCGCTGATCCACTCCTCGTTAATCATCGCTTTGATGGTCTCTTCACTGGGTAGCTGAATCTTGTTGACCTCGTGGGATGTGCGAAAACCGTCGAAGAAGTGGAGGTAGGGGACGCGGCTTTCGAGGCTGGCCGCCTGTGCGATCAGGGCGAAGTCGGCTACCTCCTGCACGCTGGCGGAGCAGAGCATGGCGTAACCGGTGGCGCGACACGCCATGACGTCGCTGTGGTCACCGAAGATGGAGAGGGCCTGAACCGCCAGTGAACGGGCCGAGACATGCAACACGGTCGGGGTCAGTTCCCCCGCGATCTTATACATGTTCGGGATCATCAACAGCAGACCCTGGGAGGCGGTGAACGAGGTGGAGAGTGAGCCCGCCTGCAGCGCGCCATGCACCGTACCTGCGGCACCCGCCTCGCTCTGCATCTCGATGACATCGGGGACCGTGCCCCAGATGTTCGTAACGCCTCTAGCGGACCATTCGTCGGACCACTCGCCCATGGGTGATGCCGGGGTGATCGGGTAGATGGCGATCACCTCGTTGGTGAGATGGGCGATATGGGCAGCGGCTTCATTGCCGTCGATAGTGACCATGTTCTCTTGCATATCCTGAATTCCTGGCCGGGTGCATTAATTGAATAGCATTTGAATCATTCTACAGCAGTAAATCACAAATCGTTGTGCTTAATCCTTCGTGGTGATAAGGCATTAAATACCATGATTGATGAAGGTCAAAGTGGAATCGATTTTGTCTTCTTTTAACCTATGCAGCATCCATTCCTTGGCTAGAATTGAATCAGCAAATGTCGTCCGTGTTTCATTGTGAACGTTAAACGGTATGGATGCTATCGTTCAACTCTACGCTTTATTCCAACGATGACCAAGTGACGGTCTCAAGGATCCAGTGTGAATTCTCAGTATCATTCAGGTGTCGAAAGGCGTCCGGTATTTCTTCCGCGCTCGTCGCTGCAGGCACTCTTTACGGTTTTACAACAGGCCGGTTACAGGATCTATGGTCCCACTGTTCGCGATGGAGCGATTCAGATCGACTACCTCGAGAGCCCCGATGCCCTGCCGCGTGGTGTGACCAACGACCAGCAGCCGGGACACTATCGATTGCAAACCGGGGACAGTCAGCGGCTCTTCGATTGGAATCACGGTCCGCAGGCCCTGAAACCCCTCTGTTTCGCCCCCCGCGAGGTGCTTTGGCAGGAGCAGATGGAACCCCATGGTTTCCAACGGACGCTGCCGGAGGTGACACCGACCGCAGTGATCGGTGTGCGCGCCTGCGACATTGCCGCGTTATTGATTCAGGATCACCATTTCGAGCTGGAGATGAGGCCGGATCCCCATTACCAGCAGCGCCGCGAGCGTCTGTTGTTGATCGGTGTCGATTGCGCCCATTCAGCCTCGACCTGTTTTTGCGCCTCCACAGGCGACGGTCCGGCATTGGGTGGCGGTTACGATATCGGCATGGCGGAGCTGGAGGAGGGATTTCTCATCTGGCATCAGAGCGAGAAGGGAGAGGCGATCACCAGGCAACTGGCGCTTGAGCGCGCAGATGATGCCCAGCTTGAGGCTATGCTGCAGGCCAGTGACCGGGCGGCGAAGGAGCAGCAGCGACAGCTGCCGGGAAGCGACGCGCTGCAACATCTCTACAAGCGCCTGGAGCATGCCCATTGGGATCAGGTCGCTGAACGTTGTCTCTCCTGCGGCAACTGCACCGCGGTCTGTCCCACCTGTTTCTGCTACCAGGTCGATCATGAGATGGCACTGACAGGCGATGCAGCGGAGATGGTCCGCAGCTGGGACTCCTGTTTCAGTCCCACCCACAGCGACATGGGGCATTTCCAGGTTCGCAGCAGTATCAAGCACCGCTATCGGCAGTGGTTGACCCACAAGTTGGCCGGGTGGCAGGTGCAACAGCGGCGTATCGGCTGCACCGGCTGCGGTCGCTGTATCGCTTGGTGTCCCGTTGGTATAGACCTGACCCAGGAAGTTACAGCTGTGTTGGAGGAGGGCAGTCTCGATGTTTGATCCCCATATCCCCCATGTTGCGGTGATCGACCAGCGCGTCCAGGAGTCACCCACCATCTTCACCTTACGGCTGCAGTACGACTGGGAGGTGCAGAAGGCCTACGAATTCGATCCGGGGCAGTTCAACATGGTAACCCTCTTCGGTGTCGGCGAGATACCCATCTCCATCGTCAACGATCCCCTGGACAACCACTATTTCGACCATACCATCCGTGTCGTGGGACGGGTATCGGCGGGAATGTCGAAGCTGCAGCCGGGTGACCGGGTCGGCATTCGCGGCCCCTTCGGCCGTGGCTGGCCGCTGGCACGGATGAAGGGCAAGGATATCCTGCTGATTACCGGTGGATTGGGTTGCGCCCCCTTGGTCTCTGTCATCAGATTCATCATGCGGCGTCGCGAATACTATGGACGCATTCATATCCTGCAGGGTGTCAAACACTCCGATGATCTCATCTGGCGCGAACAGTATGAGGAGTGGGCGAAGCTGCGCGATGTGCATATTCTGCTCGCAGCGGATGTGGCCGGAAAGGGCTGGAAGGGGCAGCAGGGAATGGTCACCGAGCTGATCGGACAGATTTCGGTGCGGCCCCAGCGCACGGTCGCCCTGCTCTGCGGCCCGGAGTTGATGATGCTGACGGCGATCGCCAGCCTGCGCGACATGGGCCTGGCCGACGGCAGCATCTGGTTCAGCATGGAGCGCAACATGCAGTGCGGCATCGGCCAGTGCGGCCACTGCCAGATCGGTCCTCACTATGTCTGCCAGGACGGGCCTGTGTTCTGTTATTCGGACTTGGCGGATTTTTTGGGGGCGAAAGGGTTTTGATTATTTTTGATTTATGAATTGATGAGTGCGGCAAGCCGCTCGTTTTTTCAGATATTAAGCGTGAGCGAAGCGAACACCATCAATTCAAAATT
>NATV01000061.1 GCA_003094535.1 gamma proteobacterium symbiont of Ctena orbiculata
GAGATATTTGCCGTACCGGCTTCGTTTACCGCAATGACCGGCAAGGCCCATTGGGAGACCCTGGTAAGAGCCAGGGCTATCGAAAATCTCGCATTTGTTGTCGCCGCCGCGCAAGGGGGATACCACCTCAATGGTCGTGAGACCCACGGACATAGTATGATCGTCGATCCCTGGGGCACCGTGCTGACCCAGGTGCCGAGAGGGACCGGATTTGTCAATGTGGAAATCGATCGCGAATACCAGCAGACCATACGCCGAACTTTTCCAACCATCGACCATCTGCGCCTGTAAGGGTAGCGGCGGACGAATACCCTGATTTGGACCAGGTTGTCCAGGTCAACACAGGCCCATCATCCTGAAATCAATTGAGTCGAGCCCAATATGACAAGCTATGGCGCCATACTGGCAGGGATTGAGATGGCGATCAGCGATCTGCAACCAGCACAACAGGATTAACCAGGACCGCTAAGGCCAGGAATACCATGTCTGATCTGATTCAAATTGCGCAACAGACGATCTTATCCCCGGTGGGATTGGCGGAGCAGGATCTTGACCGCATGCTCGGCGAATTGACGGGTAAAGGCGTCGACGCGGCCGATCTCTACTTTCAGTCAAGCCGCCTGGAGTCCTGGGTGCTGGAGGATGGCATCATCAAGGAAGGTGCTCACAATATCGAACAGGGTGCCGGCATCCGGGTGATCAGCGGTGAAAAGACCGGTTTTGCCTATTCCGACGAACTGCAGCTGCCCACCCTGCTGGAGGCGGCACGGGCCGCCAGGGCGATCACGCGCAGCGGTGCCGAGCAGTCGGTGCGCATCTCGGGAGTGCCGATTACCCGCCAGCTCTATGCAGCTATCAATCCACTGCCCACGCTTAACGAGGTGGAGAAGGTCGAGCTGCTGCGCCAGCTGGACCAGGAGGCGCGCAACCAGGATCCCAGGGTAAAGGAGGTTATTGTCAGCCTGGTGGCCGCTCACGATGTGGTGTTGGTGGCCGCCATCGACGGCACCCTTTGTGCCGACGTGAGACCGCTGGTTCGGCTCAATGTCCATGTGATCGCCGAGCAGGGATCACGCCGGGAACAGGGGAGCAGCGGCGGCGGCGCGCGGGAGAGCCTCGACTACTTCGTGCAGCAGGGGCGGGGTTTGGGCTACGCCCGGGAAGCGGTGAGGCAGGCGATGGTCAACCTCGAGGCGGTGGATGCACCCGCCGGTAGCATGCCGGTGGTGCTCGGTCCGGGTTGGCCCGGGGTGCTGCTGCATGAAGCTGTAGGCCATGGTCTGGAGGGTGACTTCAATCGCAAGGGAACCTCCGCCTTCAGCGGGCGGATCGGCGAACAGGTGGCCGCCGGTTGTTGCACCGTGGTGGATGACGGCACCCTTCCCGGACGGCGCGGGTCGCTGACCATGGACGACGAAGGCACGCCGGGACAGAACACGGTATTGATCGAAAACGGCATCCTCAAGGGTTATATGCAGGACAAGCACAATGCAAGTCTGATGAAGGTCGACAGCACGGGTAACGGCAGACGCGAATCCTACGCCCACCTGCCGATGCCACGGATGACCAACACCTACATGCTGCCGGGTAAACACGATCCGGCAGAGATTATCGGATCGGTGGATCGGGGTCTCTACGCGGTGAATTTCGGTGGCGGTCAGGTCGATATCACCTCCGGCCGCTTCGTCTTCTCGGCCAGCGAGGCCTACCTGATCGAAAAGGGCAAGGTGACCAGGCCGGTGAAGGGAGCGACCCTGATTGGCAATGGACCGGAGAGTATGACCCGAGTCAGCATGGTCGGCGACGACCTGAAATTGGACGCGGGGGTCGGCGTCTGCGGCAAGGAGGGACAGAGTGTCCCCGTGGGGGTCGGCCAGCCGACACTGAAGCTGGACGAGTTGATCGTCGGGGGTACCGAACAGTGATTGATATGGCGCAGCGCAAAGCGGAATTGCAGCAACTGATCGAGGATCTGTTGGCCGAGGCCAGGCGCCAGGGGGCGACGGCCGCAGAGGCCGCGGTAAGCAGTAACGCGGGCCTCACCTTGACCGTGCGCCTCGGTGAGACGGAGACCATCGAGCACACCCGCGACAACGGCCTCGGCGTGACTGTCTATTTCGGCCATCGGAAGGGCAGTGCCAGCACCTCCGATCTCAGTCCCCAGGCGATCAAGGAGACGGTGGAGGCGGCCTGCAATTTTGCCCGCTACACCTCCGAGGATCCCTGCTCCGGTCTGGCTGAGGCTGAGTTGATGGCCACCGAGACCCCCGACCTCGATCTCTATCATCCATGGCACCAGAGTGTTGATGAGGCGATTGAGCTGGCGATCCGTTGTGAGGATGCGGCGCGGGATTTCGATCCAAGAATCTTCAATTCTGAGGGGGCGTCGCTGAACTCCCACGACGGACTCCATGTCTACGGCAACACCCATGGCTTCGTCGGCGGCTATCCCTCATCCCGCCACAGCCTGAGTTGTGCCGTGGTGGGCAAGCAGGACGGGAGTATGCAGCGCGACTACTGGTATACCCTCTCCCGTCAATCGGAGCGACTGGAATCGCCGGAGGAGGTCGGCAGGCGCGCGGCGGAGCGGACCGTCGCGCGGTTGAATGCCAGGCAGCTGCCGACGCAGCAGGCACCGGTGCTGTTCCAGGCCGATGTGGCAGTTGGGCTGTTGCGCAGCTTTATCGGGGCGATCCGGGGGTCCGCGCTCTACCGCAAGGCGAGTTTTCTTCTCGACCACCTGGAGAGACCCGTATTTCCGGCCTTCGTCACCATCCATGAAGAGCCCCATCTACCCATGGGCCTGGCCAGTGCGGCCTATGACAACGAAGGCGTGGCAACCCGCAGCAGGGAGTTTGTGCGCCGGGGTGTGCTCGAGAGCTATGTGCTCGATAGTTATGCGGCACGCAAGCTCGGCATGCAGACCACGGGGAATGCGGGCGGGGTAAGGAATCTTCGCATCAGCAGCGGTGAACTGGACCGCGAGGGTCTGCTCGGTAAGATGGATCGTGGGCTGCTGGTTACCGAGTTGATGGGGCAGGGTGTCAACATGGTGACCGGGGATTACTCCCGGGGTGCAGCCGGCTTCTGGGTGGAGGGCGGTGAAATCGCCTACCCCGTGGAAGAGATCACTATTGCCGGCAACATGCGGGATATGATGATGGGCTTGCTCGAAGTGGGTAGCGACCGGGAGACCCGCTGCAGCGTGCAGACCGGTTCCTGGTTGATCGAAAGGATGATGATCGCCGGCGAGTGATTCAGGTCGGAGAGTGGGTACCGCTCTGCGGTTCAGCTGCTCGCCACCTCCCTTGACCTGCTCTTGACCATCGTCTCAGCCACCTTCACCGCGTACTGCAAGCTACCCAGGTTAGCCTGACTGGTGCCCGCCAGAGGCAGTGCTGTGCCGTGGTCCACCGAGGTGCGGATGATGGGCAGTCCCAAGGTGATATTGACGGCATGGCCGAATCCCAGGTGTTTCAGTACCGGTAAACCCTGATCGTGGTACATCGCGAGGATCGCATCCGCCTGTTGAAGATGGACGGGGGTGAAGATGGTGTCTGCGGGAAGCGGGCCGATCAGCTGCATTCCCTGGCTGTTCAGCTCCGCCAGTGCGGGCTGAATGACCTCGACCTCCTCCCTTCCAAGATGCCCCTGTTCTCCTGCATGGGGATTGAGACCGCAGACCATGATGCGTGGTTGGGTGATGCCGAAATATTGTTGCAGATCGTTGTGCAGGGTGGTGGCTACCTGCTGCAACAGATCCTTGGTGATCGCCCGGCTCACCTCCGACAGGGGCAGGTGAGTGGTGACCAGAGCGACGCGCAGATCGGGGGTGGCGAGCATCATCACCGGCTTTGCGTCTTCGCAGAGCGCCGAGAGATATTCGGTATGGCCGGTAAAGGGGAGCCCGGCATCGTTGATTACCCCCTTGTGCACCGGGCCGGTAACCATTCCGTCGAACTCGCCGTTGATACAGCCTTCGGTGGCGATGCGCAGCGTCTCCAGCACATATTCGGCGTTGTCGGGATTGAGTCGGCCGCAGACAACCTCATGACTGAGGTTCGCGGGGAGATAGCGAAGCTTGCCAGGCGGCAGGGGAGAGGCAGGCTTACGCTCGTCGAATGGGACAAGCTCGAGTCCCAGTCCGAGGCGTTTTGCACGCTGCTGCAGCAGCAGCGGATCGGCAATAGCGACGAGTTCGGTCTCGGGATAGGGCCGCTGGGCAAGCATGATGCAGAGATCAGGGCCGACACCCGCAGGTTCGCCGGGAGTAAGAGCGAGACGTGAAATCAAGGCGTTTCCAACTCTTCCAGCAAGACCTCCACATAGGCCTCGTCGCGTAGGCGACGCAGCCAGAGTTCAATGGCCTCTTCCGATTTCTGTTTCTGGATTTCGAGCCGCGCCCTGTTCTTCATTGCCTCTTCGGTATTGTCATGCTGGCGCCGCTCGAGAGGCTGCACGATATGCCATCCGAACGGGGTCTTAAAGGGTTGGCTGATGGCGCCGATATCGAGGGCATCCATCTGCTCCTCGAACTGACTGACCAGGTCCCCGGGGCTGGTCCAGCCCAGGTCGCCACCCTTGATCGCCGATGCCTTGTCATCGGAGTGGGAACGCGCCAGCGCCTCGAACGAGTCGCCTCCTATGATGCGTTCGCGCAAGGTCTCCAGCCGCTGCCGTGCCTCATTATCGGAGACGATCTCGTTGGTGTTCACCAGGATGTGGCGGGCATGGGTCTGGTTGATGATCAGCTTGTTGCCCCCCTTTACCTCCGCCAGCTTGACGATGTGGTAACCCGAGGCGTTACGGATGGGTTCGCTGATGCTCTCGACTTCCATCTCATCGATGATCCCGGTAAAAAGGCTCGGGATCCGCGACATCTCGATCCAGCCGAGGTCGCCGCCTTCCAGGGCCTGCCTGCCGTCTGAATGACCTATCGCCAGTTCACTGAAGTCGGCGCCCTCAACAAGCTGGGTATGGACAGACTGGGCCCTCTCTTTTGCCTCTTGGACATCTTCCGGTGATGCGCCCTCCGGGGTGGCGATGAGGATATGGTAGAGACGGACCGCGGATCGCTGACGGCTGGTTCCAACCTCCCGGGCGAGAAAATTCTCAATATCTTGCTCGGTGATCACGATTCTGTTGATCACCTCTTTTTGTTTCAGGCGGTTGATCAGGATGTCCTCCCGCAACTGCTCGCGGAAGAGGGCAAAATTGATGCCGTCCGCCTCAAGGGTCTCACGCAGCTGCAACAGGGAGATCCGGTTGGTCTGGGCAATGTTGGCGATTGCCTTGGTGACAGTGGCATCATCAACGCTGAGCCCGAGGCGTCGCGCGGCCTGCAGTTGCAACCGCTTGGTGATCATGCGTTCCAGCACCTGTTGCTGGATGATCCGCATCGGCGGCAGATTGGTCTGCTTCTGTTCAAGTTGGGCAAGCAGTTCCCGGGTCTGGCTGTCGAGTTCGCTCTTGGCGATGATATCGTCATTGACCAGTGCCACGATGTGATCCAGCTCTTTGATCGCTGCCTGCGGGGCCATGCTGCAGAACAGCATCATCAACCCTGTCAGCATGATGGTGAGGCGCTCTCTATTGCCCATAGCCCTTACCGTTCATTGTTAAAACCATAGATCGTTTCCTGCATTGTGCTGTCCACAGCATGCCCCAAGGCACCCAGGCCCCGCAACTCAAGCTGCAACATGAACCGGGTCTCCTCTTCCTCGTCCTTATCCTCGTTGGCTACATAGCGCTGCACCAGGGTGCGAAGCTTCCAGCAGCAACGTCCGCCGTACTCCAAACCCACTATTCTATTCATATTCCGCTCATAAAGGTAAGAGTACTTCCATTTGCCAAACAGGCTGAATTGGTGACCGAAGGGCCAATAGAAGGAGAAATCCAGGTCTTCGATGGTATCGCGCTTGAAATTGTAATCGACATTGAAGTGTTGCTGCTTGGGGGTGCTGTAGTTCAGGTTGAAACGTCCTTTCTCGATCTGTTCCTGATCGAGATGGGGATTGTGGCGCAGGGTCAGCCTGGTGCGCCAATGATCGCCCATTCTCGATGAAAGTACCGCCACCACGGCGGAGGAGGGATCCTCCTCCGTGGAGCCGCTCAACTGTACCTCTCTATCTTCGGCGTAGTAGATCTGACCGATACTGGCACGCAGACGTTCCATGCCGTTGTCGCTTTGGAACCAGCGGCTGGTCAGACCAAAGGCCAACTGCTTGGCGTCACCGAAGCGGTCCCTGCCGGTGAAACGGTTCTCCTTGAATAGATTGCCGAAGCTGATATCGAGATCGGCGGAGTCGAAGTCCGGGATCTCCGACTGATCATCGAACGGCGCGTAGAGCAGAAAGAGTCTCGGTTCCAGCGTCTGCAGCGCGGGGGTGCCGAACCAGTGGGTTTCGCGTTCGAATACCAGGCCGCCATCGAGGCTGTAGGCAGGGACGAAATAGTCGGGAGTCTCATTCGACGGCGCGGCCTCCTCGTCGAGTCTGTAGCCCGCGTAGTTGAGGCTCAACCTCGGGATCAGGTGTCCCCAGCTGCGGCGTAACGGCAGACTGAGGGACGGGCGTAGCGAGAGCCGTTCACCGTTTGTCAGGGTATCGTGCTTGAAGTGTGAATACTCGCCGCTGAAGCCCAGACTCAATCCCAGGGGGGCGATCCTTTTGCGATATCTGGCCGAGATCTGGGGCAGACGCCGGTAGGGGTGTTGGCTTTCGCTCAGGGACTCATCCACGGTCTGAAACCGCTGCACGCGACCGAGTAGGTTCCAGTTGCCGATGTTGTACGTAACTTCACCGATACGCTCCAGGTGGCGTCTGCTGGTGATGGCGAGACCGCTGCCGAAATCCTCCAGGTACTCATTGTCGCTGACCGCGCTGGTCTCGATGCGGGTCGCGAGTCCGGGATAGGGGAGGCTGGCGTGATAGAAACGCAAGGCGCTGCGCCTGTCGTCGCGATCCGGGCTTTGCTGCCTGTCGGCGGAGAGAATCTCACCACTGATCTCGCCCCGCTGCCGCGCACCGAGAAACCGGAATTCCGCCCCTAGCATCACGCCCCGTTTGCTCATCAGGCGCGGCGTCAGGGTGGCGTCGTAATTGGGCGCGAGATTGAAGTAGTAGGGGAGGGTCAGTTCACTGCCAAGACGGTTGGATGAGCCCATGGTGGGTATCAGCAGACCGGTCTTTCTGCGCTCGTCCACCGGAAAGGTGAAGTAGGGGAGATAGAGAATCGGTACACCGGCCAGCTCAAGCCTTGCATGGCGCGCGCTTCCCCAGCCCTGCGCCATATCGATATCCAGTTCGGAGGCGACCAGGCTCCAGTCATCTCTATCCGGGGGGCATGTGGAGTAGGCCACATCCCGGTAACTGGAGTGCGCTCTGCCGTTCAGGGTAATCAGCGCCGCACTCCCCCTTGCGCCGCCTGTGGTGAGGCGAAACTCGGTTTCGCTCAGCCAGCCGCGGTCGTCGTCCAGCTCCAGATATCCCTCTTCGCCGGTGGCGCGAAGTCCACCCTGCTCAATGAAGAGATTGCCGAAGAGATTGGCAATTCGGCGTTGGTGGTCGAAGCTGATGCTGTCGGCCTCCGCATAGCCGTCGAGGCGCCATAGCTGAACCGATCCTCTGAGCAGGCTCAACTCCTTCTCCTGGTCGAACTCGATTTGATCGGCCTCGATCTGAACCTCCGCTCCCGGCAACGCAAGGGTGGCAGGGAGCACGGTTTCGCTTGGCGGATATTCGCAGTAGTCCCAATTGATCCCCCGGTCGATGCGAAGCCGATCCTCCGCTGCCGCAATCCGGGTCGTCAGCAGGCAGAGCGAAAGGATTATCGGGAGTGAGCGAGACGACATCGAGTTGATTGATTGGTGTTTACAGGCCCCAGGGAACCATTAGTGGTTTACAAACTCACTTATGGTGGATATTGATATTTCATCACGCGGCACCGCACAAAATCGCATAGAATCTGCCTTACTTCAAATTATCTCTAACCATTGGTAGCACAGGTGACCTCAGCAACGCGACGATTCCTTCTTACCCTGGCCATTCTGATGACCACGATTGTCGTCGTCGTTTTGATCTTCGTAACCCGCCCGCAAGCCAATGTGGAGATGAGGCAACCGGGCATCACCCGGGTCGAGGTTACCGAAGTGGTTCGCCGTGATCTGCTGCCGAGCGTTACCTCCACCGGGGTGCTGCGACCGCGGCAGGTTGCCTCGCTGCGATTCGAAGTGGCAGGTGAACTGAGCGCCCGCGAGGTGGAGCCCGGTGAAGCGGTCAGCGAGGGGGCTCTGCTGCTGAGACTGGATAACGAGGACTACCGGGACACGGTGAACGAAACCGAATCCCAACTCGCCGAGACCAGGGCCACCCTGGAGCGGGACGGGGCGCTGCTCAAACTGGCACGGGAGAATCGGCAACTTGCGGAACGGGAATATCAGCGCCTGGAACAGCTGGGCAAGGGCTCACTGGCCTCCGTCTCCACGCGGGAGAGCGCCCGTCAGCAGTTGATCAATCTGCAGAGTGAAGAGGCCAGGCTGGCGTTCAGTCAACAGAGCGGTCAGGCGCGTCTTGCCCGCCAGCAGGCCGCCCACAACCGGGCTAGGCGCAACCTTGAACGTACCCGTCTGCTGGCGCCGTTCAGCGGTCGGATAAACCGGGTCATGGTTGAGGTGGGTGACTATGTGCAGGGCAGCAGCCCGGTACTGGAACTGATCGATGATGCCGCTCTGGAACTCGATGTTGCGGTGAGCGGCGACGTGGCGGCCGCTTTGACCCTGGGGCAGGCATTGAAGGTGAATGTGGACGGCCGCCAGGTGGATGGGGAGTTGGTGGCGCTGCAGATCGATCCCGATCCGCAGACCCATACCCATCCCCTGCGCATTCGTATACCGGGTCAGGGTCTGTTACCGGGACAGTTGGGCCGGGTTGATCTGCCGCTGCGACCGCGAAGGGGTGTCCTGGTGGTGCCTGCCGCCGCGGTGTTGCGCGAGGAGGGTAAATACTTCGTCTTTCTGGTGCGGGGGAATCGCCTGCAGCGTCGTCAGGTAGTTCCGGGCCTGCGCCATGGTGAATGGCTGCTTCTGCAACAGGGCGTGGAACAGGGCGACATCCTGGTGGCCAGGGACGTGGAGGTGCTGAGCCAGGACACCGAGGTTCAGGTCGAACCCAACGGGAAGCTGCCTTGATCGACTTTTCCATCCGCAATCCCCTGCTGGTCAACCTGATGTTGATCATCATCGTGTTGGCTGGGGTGATCTCCTGGTATGCCATGCCCCAGGAGATGTTTCCCGTGGTGGAACAGGATAAGGTCAGAATCACCACCATCTTCGAGGGCGCCTCGCCGGAAGAGATGGAGCGCCAGGTCACCCTGCCCATCGAACAGGAGCTTGATGGATTGGCCGATATCGACGTCGTCAGCTCCACCAGCAGCGAGGGCAGTTCGAGTATCCTCATCGAACTGAAGAGCGGTTCCGACGTAGACAACTTCATGCGCAAGGTGCGTACCGCACTCGATCAGGTGGATGATCTGCCGGAGGAGGCCGAAGAGCCGGAACTGGTACGCCTCGAAACCCGGTTCCCGGTGATTTCGGTAAGCCTCTTCGGCAGCATTTCACGGGGAGAACTCTACGCCATCGCCGAAACCATCAAGGATGAATTGATTCAGTTGCCGGGTGTCGCATCCGTCGGTACCGCCGGCGACCGGGAATGGGAGGTCTGGGTGGTGGTCGATCCCCAGGTGATGGCGGCCCTGGGTGTTTCACTCAACCAGGTGGCCCACGCCTTGCGCAACAATCTACGCGACCTGCCCGGCGGCACCCTGAAATCCACGGCCGGTGATATACGGCTGCGCGGTATGGGGGTTCCCCCCGATCCCGACCGCATGGCGGCTATCGTATTGCGCCGTGACGAGCGGGGCGGTCAGTTGCGGCTGGGGGATCTGGCACAGGTGCAGTTACGCCTGGAGGAGGCGCAGACCCTGGGTCGATTCAATGGCAAGCCGTCGGTCAACCTGACTATAAACAAGACCGGCCAGGCATCCACCATCCAGGTGGCGCAGCTGGTAAGCGAGTTTGTCGAGGAGCAGAGCCGTAGCCTGCCGGCGGGGGTCAGTCTCGGGCTATTCAACGACCTCTCCGTCTATGTAAAGACCCGCCTCGAGACCGTCAAGTCGTCAGGGATTGTCGGTCTTGCACTGGTGCTGCTGTCACTCTATCTGATGCTCAATTTCCGCGTCGCGTTCATCACCGCCCTCGGCATTCCGGTCTCTTTCCTGGTCGCCGTGATCGCCCTCTACATGCTGGATTACAGCATCAACATGGTCTCCCTGTTCGCCTTTCTCATCGCTCTCGGTCTGATTGTCGATGACGCCATCATCGTCAATGAGAACATCTATCGCCACCTGGAGATGGGTCAAACCCCGGCCAAGGCAGCGGCATTGGGCACCAAGGAGGTCTACTGGCCCGTGGTGGCCTCGACCACTACCACCATTGCCGCCTTCATGCCGATGTTTGCCATTGGCGGCACCATGGGTGCGTTCATCGCGGTGATACCGGTGGTGGTCAGCGCCTCCCTCGCCGGTTCCCTGTTCGAGGCCTTCGGGGTGCTGCCCTCCCATGCCAAGGAGATCCTGCGCATGGCGAAAAAGCGAAAACGGGGGCGTATCGACTGGAGTGTCTTGAATCGGCGCTACACCCGACTGTTGAGAAAATGTCTCGATTACCGCTATCCCGTCGCCATGTTCAGTATCGGGGTGCTGGCGATCACGATCGCGTTTGCGCAAACCCGTATCCCGTTTTTTCTCTTCCACCATGTGGATGTGGGGCAGTTCTTCGTCAACGTGGAGGCTCCCAGTACCTACAGCATCGAGGATGCATCGCGCCTGGCGGACAAGCTGGAACAGACCATGATGCAGACCCTGGGGGAGGATGAGCTGGAGACCCTGCTGAGCAATGTGGGTGTGATGTTCATCGACTTTCACCGGGTAAAGATCGGCAGCCGCTATATCCAGCTGATCGTCGATCTGAAACAGCAGAAGCCGAGCGGCTTCATCGAACGCTGGATCTCGCCCATTGTCAGTTTGAAGTTCTCCTGGGAGGGCAGCCGCGAACGCAGTTCAAAGGAGGTGATAGAGGAGGTGCGTGAGGCGCTGCAACAGATACCCGGTATTCAGCGCATGTCCATACTGCGTACCCAGGGCGGTCCCGCCGGCGCCGATGTGGAGATCGGAGTGGTGGGTGAATCGGTTGATCGCATCAGCAAGACCGCGGAGACGATTCGCGGCTATCTCAGCCGCCTGCCCGGTGTCTCGGATGCGAGACAGGATATGGATCCAGGAAAGCTTGAGTACCGTTATCGGCTCAATGAGCGCGGGCGCCGTCTGGGGCTGACGCAGACCGAGCTCTCCAATGCGGTGCGCACCGGTTTTCTCGGCCTCAAGCTGGCCCATGTCAGCTGGCGCGACAAGCGCATACCCGTTCGCCTGATCTACAACGACGAACTGCGACACGATGCCGGCGCCCTGGAGAGGCTGCCGATAACCCTGGATGACGGACGCACCCTCTACCTGGGCGACGTGGCGGAAATCGTAGAGGCGAGAGGCTATAACAGCATCAACCGGCGCAACCTGCATCGCTTGGCGACCATTACCGCGGAAGTCGATCCGAAGCTTACCACGCCGAATCAGGTTCTGGACCAGGTTACCGGCGAATTCAGTCAGCTCCCCAAAGGGCAGCACCTTATTTTTCTCGGTGAGAAGAAGAAGGCGGAAGAGTCGATCATCGGGATGAAACGGGCTGGCGTGATCGCGTTGGCGATCATCTTCTTCATCCTCGCCGCGTTGTTCAGGTCGCTGCTCGATCCGCTGGTGGTGATGTTCGCAATCCCGTTCGGCGCCATCGGTGTCATCGTCGGCCATGTGATCTTCGATTTCCATCTGCAGTTTCTCTCGCTAATCGGCTTTCTCGCGCTCACTGGCATCGTGGTCAACGATTCGCTGATCCTGATCGATTTCGCCAAACGCCTGAGGCGCAAGGGATGGGAGCGGAAGGATGCCCTGGTCGAGGCGGGGCGGGTGCGTATCCGGCCAATCCTTCTTACCAGCGCCACCACATTTCTCGGCATTTCGCCTTTGATTTTTTTCGCCACCGGACAGACTGCATTTCTGTCGCCAATGGCGGTCAGTCTCGGATTTGGTCTGTTGTTTGCGACCCTGTTGATACTGCTTGCACTACCCTGCTTCTATCTCATCGCGGACGATATGAGGTTGCGCGTCACTTCCCGTTTCGGTGCCGGTGAGGATTCGGCGGTCATTGCGATGGATAGCTGATGGCACCCTAGTCTCATCTGATACAATCAGCTCAACTAACATCATCAGTTCATGGTGCGGCTTGCCGCGCCGGTTACGTTCCCTGACGGAAAGTGATTCAATCCATGGTTCTTGATCTACTTGACGATCTAGCCATAAATCAACAACACGAATCCCATAGACACCGATGCCGCAACGAATCGAACAATTGAAAAGGTGGCTGGCGACTCTGCCCGGGTTGTCTGATTTCACATTCGAACCCGCTTCCAACGATGCGAGTTTTCGCCGCTATTTCAGAATTCATGGAGATGGGTCCAGTTACGTCGCCATGGATGCGCCGCCGGATAGAGAGGATTCCGGACCTTTTGTGATGGTGGCGGAAGCATTCGAGTCGATCGGACTGAATGTGCCGCATATCTATGCGCGTGATCTCTCCCAGGGTTTTATGTTATTGGAGGATCTCGGCAGCGAACTCTATCTCGACAAGCTGACTGATGAGACCGTCGACAGGCTTTACGGCGATGCCTTGGGTGCGCTCGCCACGCTGCAGGCCTGCGGACCGCGTCAACATCTGCCGCTCTACGACCGGGCGCTTCTGATGCGGGAGATGGCGCTGTTTCGCGATTGGCTGTTGGCGGAAGAGTTGAAACTCTCGCTCACCGATGCAGAGCATGCAATGCTGGATAGGGTGTTTGACCTGCTTGCGGATAACGCCTTGCAGCAACCCCAGGTCTGCGTACATCGTGACTACCATTCACGCAACCTGATGGTCACTGAGAGGCATAATCCGGGTATTCTCGATTTCCAGGATGCCGTGATCGGGCCGGTAACCTACGATCTGGTGTCGCTGCTGCGCGACTGCTATGTGAGCTGGCCCGCTGAACGGGTAGAGGCGTGGGCGATGGGCTATTTCCAGCTGGCGGTGCAGTCCGGCATCTTGCTCGGCGAACATGAGACCCAGTTCATGAATTGGTTTGACCTCATGGGGGTGCAGCGTCATCTCAAGGCGAGCGGGATATTCGCGAGATTGAACCACCGCGACGGAAAGCCGGGCTATTTGCATGACATTCCACGCACACTTGGTTATATCACGGAACTCAACAGCGGATTGAGCCAGCTGCAGGCGCTTTGCGACTTCATCCAGTCGCGGGTATTGCCCGGGTTGAAGCCGGTTTCAAACCACTAGGCTTGTCCATTCAATCAGACAATTCATGCCGGTTTTTTAAGTTGGCTGTTATGACCGTAACTTAATCCACTGATTTCCTGTGATTTGACAAAGTGTTACATAGCTAGTGTTGCTGCGTTCCGTGGTATATAATTAACCGCAACAATAACCGAGCGCAGACCTCGGATATTCTCAGATTGCCCCCTAGAAAACTTCTAAATAGTAAATATAACTTATTGATGTTAAGCTTTTTGAGCGCAAGCGAATTAATACTGTCGTAATTTTACAACAATAAATTTTTCTGTGTCTTTTTTGCAAAAAAACGCTTGCAATTTGCCACGCTGTTGACTAAGATCTGCATCGTAGTCAATTTTCTACCCATCAATTCTTCGGAGTTAACTCAATGAAAAAAGTACTCTCTCTGGCAATTGCAGCTGCACTGGTGGCTCCTGCCGCAGTCATGGCTGATGCCACTCTTTTTGGTAAAGCACATTTCATCATCGAAAACGTTGATGATGGCGACACT
>NATV01000062.1 GCA_003094535.1 gamma proteobacterium symbiont of Ctena orbiculata
GGGGGGGGTCACCGGCAGGCACGATATCCACCAGAGCGCCTGCATCGCGAAAGGTGACGCGGAACTTGATTGCCCGATCCATGTCGATGCCCCGTTTGATAGGGACCGGTTTACCACTGAAGAGCCGATCCAGTTTTTCGCCCTCCAGTTTGAATACAGCGCCGATTTTGCGTTTTACCTCGGCTGGCTCATTATTCTTGATAATGGCGCCGGAGAAGTAGACATCGTAGGTATCAGCAGTCATGGCTGGGCATCTCCAGGTTCATGGTCACTCTTCCAGGGCCGTCTATTTATACTGTAGACATCTTTATCTTGAAGAAAAGGTATCCACAGCATTCCCGTGAGCCGGTTCGTCATTTTAGGGTCTCTCAGCGAACTGATGCCGATTTCCATGCCTTGTTGTCCCAGTCGGGGCTGCTGGCGGTAGGTACCCATCAAGCGGTCCCAGAGCGAAAGGTTGAAGCCGAAATTACTGTTTGTCTCGTTGGGTTCCACCGAGTGGTGAACGCGATGCATGTCGGGGGTCACGATGACCCAGCGCAGTACCCTGTCTAGAGGCATGGGGAGCCTGACATTGCCATGATTGAACATCGCCATACCGTTCAACACCACCTCGAATATGACCACCGCAACGATCGGTGGACCCAATGCGGCTATGGTCGTGATCTTGATCAGCATGGAGATAATGATTTCGATGGGATGAAAACGAGCCCCGGTGGTGAGGTCGTAATCGGGATCCGCATGATGGACCCTGTGCAGGCGCCATAGCACCGGCACGGCATGCACCATCACATGCTGCAGGTAGATCACCATGTCCATAAGCAGCACCGCAATCAGGATATCAAGCCAGAAGGGCAGGTCGATGGCATGCAACAGACCCCAGCCGTTCACCGCGGTGTAGCTTGCCATTCCCAACGCCGCCGCGGGGAACAGCAGACGCAGCAGCAGGCTGTTCAAGATCACGATGCCGATATTGCCGACCCAGCGCTGAGACCGCTTAAACCGCCGTTTCCGGCATGGTGACGCCACTTCCCACAAAGCCATCGCGGCGAAGATGGTGAAAAAGGCCGTGAGTCGGATCGACAGTTCATACTCGAGTATCAGGTTAGTCATAGCTGGATGGGGGGCGGTTTACAATCGTTTAGCTCTTAGAATCTAGTCGATATACAGGTGGACACGCTTTTTGCTCTGACAACAAAAAGTGGTGATTTATACCCTATTGGGGTATGGCGGCGTCTATAATTATAAATATATTATAAAAAAACAGCGTCGGGGTATCCCCCATTCTTCGGGGTGGAGATCTCGAGATCCGCTAACTATTGAAGAAATATTCAAGCTATGTTTGAGAAAGATCCGCGCACCTTCTCCCCCGAGTACAAGAATCTGTCGCCGGAACAGAAGGCGATGGTCAAGCTTGAAATCACCCTGACCAACTTCTTCAAATCCTTCGACAAGAGCATGTCCCGCTGGGAGCGGATGATCTATCCCATGCTGGTGGTGGTCGGGGTGCTCGGTCTCTCCGGATTCTATCTCATCTACAACGTTACCACCGATATGCATACCCTGACCGAGCAGGTGGATCCACGTATGGAGGAGCACCTGCAGTCGATGTCGACGAACATGGGGCAGTTGGCGAAGAACATCAATACCATGACGAATCAGATCACCGTATTGGTGGGTAAGATCGACAGCATGGAGCAGCATATCGCCACCATGGACGGCAATATCGGCACATTGGCCGTCAATGTGGGCAGCATGAGACAGAATCTGGATCAGATGACGGTGAATATCGCGGATATGAACCAGGCCATACGCACGATCACGGTAAACACCGGTTTCATGAGCCGCGACATCAATCAGATGGGGCGCCCGATGGACTTCATGAACTCCTTCACCCCCTGGTAAGCGGGCGACAGTCAGCGCATCCCAAGGTTACCAGTCCGATTCAGGCGTTACCCTTGTCCTTTATCCCTATACCCTGCTGAGCCGCGAAATCGAGCATGCGCTGGATCGGTATCACCGCGCGGATTCGCACCGCTTCATCGATATGAATCTCGTTTTCCCCTGAGTCGAGGACCTGCTCCAGGTTCTGCAGGGCGTTCATCCCCATCCAGGGACAGTGTGCGCAGCTGACGCAGGTCGCTCCCTCGCCGGCCGTGGGGGCCTCGATGAGAACCTTGTCCGGTGCCATCTGCTGCATTTTATAGAAGATGCCGCCGTCGGTGGCGACAATAAACTCCCTGTTCTCCATCTCCGACACGGCCTTGATCAATGCGGTAGTGGATCCGACAACGTCGGCCTGTTCGATAACATTCTCCGGCGACTCTGGATGGACCAGTACCGCTGCATCCGGATGGAGGCGGCGGATACGTTCCAGCGCCACCGCCTTGAACTCTTCGTGGACCACGCATGAGCCCGGCCACATCAGCATTTCCGCTCCGGTAAGCCGCTGCACATAGCTGCCCAGATGGCGGTCCGGGCCCCAGAGGATCTTCTTGCCCGCTTCAGCCAGGTGGTTGACGATGGGCAGGGCGATGCCCGAGGTCACGACCCAATCGGAGCGCGCCTTGACCTCGGCGCTGGTGTTGGCGTAGACCACCACCGTGTGGTCGGGATGGGCGTCACAGAAGGCGGTGAACTGATCGGCCGGACAGCCTTCGTCGAGGGAACAGGTGGCACCGAGATCCGGCATGATGACCCGTTTTTCCGGGTTCAAGATCTTCGACGTCTCGCCCATGAACCGAACCCCGCAAACAACCAGGGTCTGTGCCGACTGGGCGGCGCCAAAACGCGCCATCTCCAGGGAATCAGCCACGCAGCCGCCGCTCTCTTCAGCGAGGGCCTGCAGCTCCGCATCGGTATAGTAATGCGCCACCAGGACGGCATCCTGCTCCTCCAGCTTCTGCCTGATGCGGGCCTTGAGAGCCTGCTTTTCCGGATCGCTCATGGCGGGCCATTGCGGGTGTTCGGGAACTTCGATCTTGGGAAGATTGAGGGCTTGGGGATTCATCGGACTCTCTGGATTCTATTTTATGATCTCGACCTGGGAAGGGTTGACGACGCGGTAGATTTTCGCGGGTCTGTGGTTACCGCTGCGGGTGTAATCGCCGGTCTCCTCTATGATATTTCGGGCAAGTATCCCCTTGCGGAAGTTCCTTTTATCCAGGTTTTCATTGAGTAATATCTCGTAGACTGACTGCAGTTGGCTGAGGGTGAATTGCGGCGGCAGCATTTGAAAGACGATGGTTGAGTAACTCAGCTTTGAAAGCAGCCGTCTTCGTGCCAACTGTACAATCTCCCTGTGGTCGAAAGCGAGTGCCGGCAGCTCATTGATGGGGAACCAGGCAGCCTGTGCCGCATCGCTCGAGGCCTTGGGCGACAGGCTGTCGGATTGGCTTAAGGCAAAATAGGTGACGCTGATGATGCGTTCCCGCGGATCTCGTTGCGGATTGCCGAAGGTGTAGAGCTGTTCCAGGTAGACACCCGTTATTCCCGTCTCCTCCATCAGTTCCCGTTTGGCGCAAGTCTCAAGGTCTTCATCGATTTCCAGGAAGCCGCCCGGCAGGGCCCACATCCCCTGGAAGGGATGGTTGGCGCGCTGAATCAATAACACGGACAGGGTCTGTTGACGGATGGTGAACAGTACGACATCGGTGGTTACCGCTGGGTGGGGGTAGTCGTAACAGTGTCTCTGCTTTGCGGCCATTTCTCGGTTTGGTGATAGCACTTGTAAGGCGAATCTGGACATCACCTGGGTCGTTTTGGTTAGTGTACCAAATACACATTTTGTTCACCAGCCAAGCTTCGCCTCCCCGGGGGGAAAGAAAGCCCGTCGGGTGCCGAATCGGGTCAGGTTAAAGATCATTTTCGGAATGCCGCTAAAAGTTGAGAAGAAAAATATAGTTATCTGAACTAACAGTAGAATGCATTCGACCAACCAGGCAAAGCACAGGGTACGGAAGCTGCAATACCTGCCGCCGCTGTCAGCGACGGCCAGTCGTCTGCTCGCAATGGTGGGCGATGACAGATTTTCTCTGGAAGATCTGGCGCTTGTCATCAACCAGGACCCTGGGCTCAGCGCCAGGATACTCGGACTTGCCAATTCGGCCTACTTTGGCCAGAAGAATCCGATTCTCACCGTTGAAGATGCGATTATCAGGGTATTGGGCTTGAATATGGTGAAGAGCCTGGCCTTCAGTATTGCCGTCAGCGGTGTATTCGAAGTCTCGGCCTGTCGCAGCTTCGATTTGCATGAGTATTGGCGCCAGTCGCTCTCAATCGCCATGCTATCCAGGCAGATCAGCCTGGCTGTGGAGAGTGAAACTCCCCCGGATGCGGATGGGGTCTATCTCGCTGGTCTTCTGTTTGATATCGGCGTGCTGGTTTTGGTACACGAGTTTCCCGAGGAGTACGCCAGGGTGCTGGCTGTGTCGAAACCACAGCCGGAGAGGACGCGCCAGCAGCTTGAAATGGAGATGATAGGTATGGATCACCGTCAGGCGGGAGCGTGGCTTGGCCATCGCTGGCATCTGCCTGACAGGATTGTCCATATCATCACCCAGTCAGCGGATGAGACTGCCGTTTCGGATAGTGACTGTGAAGTAAACCTTGTCGGCAGTGTGGCGGATTGGATTAAGCGTCCCCTTCCGGGCGAATCGGAACAGAATCAAGAACAACCTGAATTGGAGAGGAGTTGCGGATTGTCAAACGAGCGGCTTGAGGAGATCAGGGATGGCTTTATGGAGAAGCAGGAGGAGATTCGGGTGATTGCAAGTATGCTGGCCAAATAGATCGGGGCTTCGAATGGATCTCTCCTTTAACCAGACATCCATGGATTTGCGCGAGCGCTTCTTCAGCCTGCTCGACTCGCTCTCTGCGTTGCGCGCGCTCTCCCAAATCAATCTCGAAGGTATCAGTGAAATGGAACTGATATCGAAGGCGCTGGATGAACTGGTGCGTTATCAGAATGTGGAAAACTGCTCGGTTTTTCGCATAGAGGGGGGAGTGTTGAGCTGTGTCATCGGTACAAGTCTCGATGAATCCCACGCAGAATTTATCGGCAGTGACCGGCTAAGGCAGGCCAGGGAAACCATGCTGTTCAAGCCGGGAGAAGGCATCGCGGGTATTGCCTATACCACCGGCCAGTTGCAGTATTGCCGCAACTGCTCGCAGAGCGATGACTTTTTGCTCAATACCCTATCGGGAGGGGATCTACCGGGATCAATTATCAGCGCCCCCATCAAGATGGGTAACAAGGTGCTTGGTGTTTTGAATGCATCTCATCCGCTGCCGGAATATTTCGAACCTTGGCAGCAGCATACCTTGAGCCTCTTCTGCAGCTGTTTGGGCCAGATCATGTACAACCACAGGCTGCTCAACGAACTGGAGTCCGAGGTTGAACAGCGCACCCTGGAATTGAAAGAGGCTCTAGGCGAGGCAGAGGCGCACCGCAAGCGCTACCAGCAATTACTGACTATCGATGAGCTCACCGGGTTGCACAACAGACGCTACTTTTTCTCCGAGGCCGAAGCCTTGCTGTCGAGGGCGATTCGCCATGAGCAGAGCTGCAGCTTGCTGCTGGTCGATATGGACTATTTCAAACGCATCAACGATCAATGGGGCCACCAGGTGGGTGACCAGGTGCTGATCGCCATAGCCAGGGTGCTCAAGGAGGAGGCCCGCGGTGGCGACGTGCTCGCACGCGTGGGTGGAGAGGAGTTTGCGGTGATGCTCGCAGAAACCGGAATCGGCGGTGCGGACCTGATGGCGCAACGCATTCAGGAGCGCCTGGCCAAGATCGACACAGGGCGTGATCTGGTTGGATTGAGCCTCACGGCCTGCATCGGCATGACCGCACTCTCACCAGACTACGATCGTGACCTGTCGGTCAACGAACTGCTGGATCAGCTCTACTCCAAGGCTGACCGTGCCATGTATGACTGTAAACGCGAAGGCCATAACAGCCGCAAGCGTTTTATCTGATCCTGAATACGGGCCCGCCCCGTCGCAACCAGCAAAGCCTGTCAGACACTCTCCTCAGCCACCCGGGGCGCCGACTCGGTGGAGGCTGCCGGTTCGGCGGCGAGCAGCTTTTCACTGCCGGATGGATTGGTGAACTGGTCATTAAGGGTCTGAATGTAGGTATCGGTTGCCTGCAGGACCTCTCTCAACTGCTTCCTCGATCTGCCTCCCCAGCCCGCCGGATGCTTGCTGAAGATGGAGCGCCAGGGCCTGGTGCTGCGCAAAAAGGCGTTGATGGGATTGCCCTTGATGCCGGAGCCGGCTAGCTGCCTGCGCAGCCCTTTCAGCAGACTTCTGGCGGCGATCTTCCTAACCACAAAGTGGATGGCAACCAAGACAATCAACACCAGGGCCGTGACCATCCAGGGCAACGGGGAGTTGAAGCCGTCCTCCAGCCAGGGTGGGGCAAACATGAAACCCTGCCAGTATCCGGCGTTAAACGAGAAGATCAGCAGTGCAAGCAGCAGACCGCCCATGAGCAGGGCATCGCCCGCCAGGACCCGCTTCTTCCAGCGTTCGAGAGCGGCGGTGACAAGGGGTACGCTGCGCTCCTCGATATCCCGCGCGGTCTTCTCCAGGGCGCCGACAATTCGGTAGGCGCGCTCGATCTCGACCTCTTCCATGCGGCTGTGAATCTCCTTGAGGTCGACATCACGCTTCATTTCGTAACGGTTGCGCAGCGCCTCGTCCTCGATCGGTACTGCCGCATCGGGATTGTAGATCGCGTAGAAGCGGCCGGCGGTCAGTCCGCGTTCGCCCAGTGCCCGCTGCCAGGCTGCGATGACATCCTCCGGATTGTTCTCTCTCGCCGTGGTGTCGATCTGATTCAGGATGTAGAGGAACTTGCCCGTGTCGTTGCGGTGTATGGTGCGCTCGATCAGATGGCTCAGGGTATCCTGCATCGCCCCGGGCTCCGGATGGCGGGCGTCGAAGAAGACCAGCACCAGATCGGAGAGGTCGATGATGTGATCGGTGATGCGCAGGGTGGAGGTGCGCTGGGCATCGGCGTCGAATCCCGGTGAGTCGATGAGGATCTTTCCCCGCAGTTTTTCACTGGGACAGGTCTTGAGCTGAAGATAGGCGTCAATGCGGTCGCCTTCGCCTTTCGCCACCTTTTCGATTTCATCCGACATCTGGTAAAAGGGAAAGCGGGGATCCGAGTCCAGGGCAACCCCGGGGAGGGCATGAGCGGTAGCCTCTTTGCTGTAACAGATGACAGTGAACCTGTCGTCCACCGCCTGGTTGCCGGAGCGCTGCAGGGTGGTGTCGATATAGTGGTTGATGAATGTGGACTTGCCGGCGGAGAAGGTGCCGAGGACGGAGATCAGTGGCCACCAGGGTATCTGCATGGCAAAGGAGTTGTCGCCCTCCAGCAGCCCGAGCCGGAAGGCGACCTCGTCGAGCTGACGAAAGCTCTGTACGGTGCTGAGGAGGATTGGATTTTCCTGCTCCAGGTGGGTTTCTAGGTGTTGCAGGCGTGCCTCTATGACCTGTCCGGCTGGATGCATGGCTCTCTCACTCCTCGATTGTTGCGGGCTCGCGGGTTATTTTGGTTTGTGATTCAGCACAGAATCGTCGATTTCAGACGTTGAAGGTTATCTTAATGCCTGCCTGGTTGGTGTACATAGTTTTTTTTAATTTGTTGACAGTTTTCGGGGGGATCGGGTGTCGAGTTTCAAGCTGGCGACCGGGGGGACGAATACAACCTCAATTATTGTGTGCCATATTGGACAAAACCGGTCCTTTTAAAGTTGCTTATGTTACTGAAAGTAAAAATATTATTATAATTTGCTGATATTCTTAAATAAATGATTTATAATGGTTTCTGATGAAATTTGTCGGTTGCAATGGCATCCGCCTTCGTAGATACTGGCAAATTGCAAGTAGGGTTCGATTACACCCGCGGATTAAAAAAAATGTAAAGAAATTGTGGAGGAGACCGAGATGGCAGAACTGTTTTCCGAGGCGTGGATGAGTGAATTTGCAACTCATTGGAACGCGGAGCCTGAATTGGCCGATGCCTTGTCGCAAATCGGCTTCAATAGCGTGATTGGCTATGGATTTGACGGTGACGATGCCCCGAAAGGGGTGCTTGTCGTGGAAAACGGCAAGGCGGTGAGCGGCGAGGTCTACAGCGGCCAGACCTTGAACTGGGATATCCGCGCTTCCGACGAGCAGTGGAATAAGTGGATCTCGAAGCCGCCCGGGATGATGGGGCTAGGCATGGCCTTCACCTCGCGCAAGATGAAGTTCATGATCGGTGACTACTCATCGATGATCAAGGATCCGCGTATGGCAGGTCCTTTCATCAAGAGCTTTGCCGTCATGGGACGTGTCTGACAGGTAAGTCGATACAGGATTTCCCTTACCAATGAATCAACACTAGGTAGTTGTGTGATATGGGTTTTAGATTGAAGGTGAAGACTCTAGTTGCCGCTGGCGCACTCATGGTAGCGGCAGGCGGTCTGCAGGGACAGCCGATGACTGGCGGCGACCACTACGTGGTGCAGCAGACCCAGGGCGTCACCCATGTATCTCTCGGTGGTACCGTGGTGCCTTACAAAGAGGTTACCCTCTCGGCACAGCTGCCCGGCCGCGTCAATTTTCTGGCCGGTATTGAAGGCGACACATTCAAAGAGGGCGACCGCCTGGTCGAGTTGGATGACAGCGAGTTGATGGCCAAGCGGGAGGCGGCGATGGCGCAACTGGCGAACGCCGACGCCCAGCTGCGTAACGCCGGGGTGCAATACAATCGCGAGCTCTGGTCACCGAAGTCGAGATCTGCCATGGGCGGCATGGGGATGCCGAATCTTTTCGATCAGATGTTCACTCGCCCGATGGAGGATGTCTTCGGCGAGCGGGACCAAGGCGCCGAACGCACCGCGGACATTTTCTCCTCACGTACCAATATTCAGCAAGCGCGCAATACCATCTATCGGGTTCAGGCCGAGATCAGGGCCATCGATGCCAAGCTGCGCGATGCCAAGAGCCTTGCCCCCTTCGATGGCGTGATCATGAAGAAGTTTGTCGAAGTCGGGGATACGGTGCAGCCGGGCCAGCCCCTGTTGAAGTATGCCGATGTGGAGTATCTGCAGATCGTGGTGGATGTCCCCGGGCGCCTGCGACCCGGCCTCAACGAAGGCATGATGCTGCGCGCGGAGCTCGATGTGGGAGATCGTGAAGTACCGGTTCGCGTCGCCCAGATCTTCCCCATGGCGGATGCCCAAAGGCACACGGTTACCATCAAGTTCGACCTGCCTCAGGGCGTATCCGCCCCAGGCATGTATGCCAAGGTCCTGGTGCCGGACTACAATGCACCGACCCGTTCCAATCCGGTGATTCCCAGCAGTGCGATTCGCTACAACGGAAGTCTGCCCGGGGTTTATGTGGTGGACGAGGATGGCGAACCGATGCTGAGACTGATACGGGTCGGCGAAAAGCTATCTGGGGATTATGTCACCGTGTTGTCGGGCCTGCAGGCGGGCGAGCGGGTACTGCGCAATCCGCCGCTGGGCATCAGCGCCGGCTGGACCTCCTCGCAAGGCAGGTAGTTGCGGAGGTCTTTTAACAGGGAACCCCAAGATTTTTCACGGAAGAAAAAGCAATCTCTACAATCAAGTACTAAGCGGGTCAGGGTCTGTGACAGGATCTGCCTGATATCAATGCATCGAGATTAACTATGAGCCAGAACGACGAGAAACTCGATCAGCTCCACTCCACCGATCCCAATTACGAGGCGCATCTGGGTATCGCGGGGAGAACTGCGCGATTCTTTATCCAGTCACCGCTCTCGCCGCTCTTTTTCCTGGCCATGATGTTGATGGGGTTGTTGGGCCTGATCATCACGCCGCGTCAGGAGGATCCCCAGATCTCGGTGCCGATGGTCGATATTTTCGTTCAGTATCCGGGCGCCGCCGCTGACCAGGTGGCCGCATTGGCGATCGAGCCCCTGGAACGCATCATGTCGGAGATTCCCGATGTGAAGCATGTCTACTCCGCTTCGCAACGCGGAGGCGGAGTTGTGACCATCGAATTCGAGGTCGGGGAGGAGATGGGACCCTCCCTGGTCAAGGTCAACGACAAGATCGATTCCAACATGGATCTGATCCCCCCCGGTGTGATGCCGCCGCTGGTGAAGGCCAAGGGCATAGATGACGTGCCGGTGGTGACCCTGACCCTCTGGTCGAAGGATCTGGACCGGGACGGCGCACCCGACGTGGACGACGGCCAACTGCGGATGCTCGGCCACGATGTGCTGCAGGCGTTGAAGGAGCTGCCCGACACCGGTAACGGATTCGTTGTCGGCGGGCGGCGCGAGCAGGTCACCATCGAGGTCTTCCCGGAGCGGCTGGCGGGTTACGGCATCAGTCTCGATCAGGTGGCCAACACCATACGCACCGCCAATGCGGAACAGCAGGCCGGCGGGGTCGAGAGCGGCAGTACCCATTTCAATGTGGTCACCGGTTCATTCCTGAAGAATGTCGAAGACATCAACCGGCTGGTGGTCGGCACCCACAATGACGTGCCCGTCTATGTGCACGACATAGCCCGGGTGAAGCAGGGGCCGGAGGATGCAAAGCAGCTGGTGGGCTTCTACACGGGTGCCGCCAGTGAACTGGAGATCAAGGCGGACGGCGTCCCCGCGATCACCCTGGCGATCGCCAAGAAGGAGGGATCCAACGGGGTGACCGTGGCCAACGCCATCAAGGAACGGGTCGAGCATATCAAGGGATCGCTGATCCCCGACAACGTGGAGGTTAGCATCACCCGCAACTACGGCAAGACAGCCGACGACAAGGTCAGCGAACTGATCTTCAAGTTGTTTGTCGCCACCGGTTTCGTGTTTCTCCTGGTGCTGGCGGCATTCCGCGCCTTCAGACCGGCGATCGTGGTGGTGCTGGTAATCCCTGTTGTGCTGTTGATGACCATCTTCAGTGCCTGGGTCATGGGCTACACCATCGACCGGGTCAGCCTCTTTGCATTGATCTTCTCCATCGGTATTCTGGTGGATGACGCCATTGTGGTGGTGGAAAATATCTATCGCCGCTGGCTGGAGGAGCGCTCCACCGATGTGGTCACTGCGGTGGACGCGGTGAGAGAGGTGGGCAATCCCACCATCCTCGCCACCTTCACCGTCATCGCGGCGCTGCTGCCCATGGGATTCGTCAGCGGTATGATGGGCCCCTACATGGAACCGATCCCGGCGTTGGGCTCGGTGGCGATGCTGATCTCCCTCTTCGCCGCATTCGTCTTCACTCCCTACCTCACCGTATCCCATTGGTTGCGGCCCAGCATGCGCTACCTGGAGGTGGCCGGAGCGCGGGAGCACAAGGAGGCGCAATGGCTTGAGCGACTGTTCAAACGCATCCTGATGCCGATGATCGAGTCACCCCGCAA
Source organism: gamma proteobacterium symbiont of Ctena orbiculata (assembly GCA_003094535.1). Lineage (GTDB taxonomy): Bacteria > Pseudomonadota > Gammaproteobacteria > Chromatiales > Chromatiaceae > Thiodiazotropha. The sequence goes on from NATV01000062.1 coordinate 11,419, forward strand.
GGCAAGGATCTTCAAGCTGGTCATGTGGGGCACCTTTCTCGTCACCTGCTCCTTTTTCTATTTCAAATGGGTGGCGGTGAAGATGCTGCCCCTGGACAACAAGCCCGAGTTTTCCGTGGTGGTGGATATGCCGGAGGGAACAGCCCTGCCGGTGACCGCCAACCTGGCCCATCGCATGGCGGAGAAGATCCGTGTGATGCCGGAGGTTACAGCGGTTCAAGTCTATGCCGGCACGGCCCGCCCGTTCGATTTCAACGGCATGGTCCGCCACTACTACCTGCGTTCCGAGCCCTGGCAGGCCGAAGTACAAGTGCAGTTGCTTGACAAGACCGAGCGTGACCGCACCAGTCATGAAATCGCCGTCGAAACCCGGGAGATGCTGGGCAAGCTGACCAAGGGCAGCGGTGCCAGGGTCTCGGTGGTGGAGATGCCCCCCGGTCCGCCGGTGCTGCAGTCGGTGGTTGCCGAGGTGCATGGACCGAGCCAGGAGGTCAGGCGCCGCTTGACCCAGGATCTGACCGACATCTTCGAGCAGACCGAGAGCCTGCGTGATGTCGACAACTACATGCGCGATCCCTATCAATACTGGCGCTTTACCGTCGACACGGAAAAGTCGGTACGGCGCGGTATCTCCGTCGACACCATCAACCGCAATCTTGGCATGGCCCTGGGCGGTTCGCCCCTGGGCGATGTCAAACAACGCGCCGGTCACGAACCGATCCATATCATGATGCAGGTGCCGTTGGCGGAGCGCTCGGAGATCACCCGCCTCGGCGATCTGCCCATCCAGTCGAGCAGCGGCATTACCGTTCCCCTGCGCGAGCTCGGCCGCTTTGAACAGGTGTTTGAGGATCCGATCATCTACCACAAGGATCTGCGGGATGTGGAGTATGTAGTTGCAGAAGTGGGTGGCAAGCTGGCGGCCCCGGTCTACGGCATGCTGCAGGTGCAGGATATCCTGGCCGAGAGTGAATACAAGGCACCGGATGGGGTTACCCTCGCGCCGGACTGGCTGGGTCCCCCCGAGAACGACTCCCAGAGCGGCATTGAATGGGCCGGTGAGTGGACGGTGACCTTCGAGACCTTCCGCGATATGGGTGCGGCATTCGCGGTGGCCCTGGTGTTGATCTATATCCTGGTCGTGTGGGAGTTCGGCAACTTCCGCATACCGGCACTGATCATGGCGCCCATTCCACTGACACTACTGGGTATCATCCCGGCCCATTTCCTCTTTTTCCAGGCCGGTTGGGGTGGTGAATTCACCGCGACTTCGATGATCGGCTGGATCGCCCTGGCAGGTATCATCGTCCGCAACTCGATCCTGCTGGTCGACTTCTCCATCCATCAGGTACAGCAGGGTACCTCCGTGGTCGACTCCGTCATCATGGCCTGTAAGACCCGTACCCGTCCCATCATGATCACCGCCTTTGCCCTGGTGTGTGGATCCTCGGTGATCTTTTTCGATCCGATTTTCCAGGGGATGGCCATATCCCTGGCATCCGGGGTGCTGGTATCCACGGTGCTCACCCTGATCGTGATACCCCTTGGCTGCATCGCCGCCAGCAAGGATATCATCGAGGTGGCCGAAACCACCGCTCCGGCTGGCAGCAGCCTGCTGGAAGGGGATGCAGCGGAGGAGGGGGGCATGGCTGCCGCATCCACCGCCCAGGCCAGTGCCGGGAGAGAACCCGGGGATACCGCGAAGCGCTCCTCGCTGTCGATGGTCATCTGGGGTAGAGTCCTAGCCGTCATCACCACGCTCTTCTATTTAATCAGAGGGGTTTTCCTGCTCCTGTGGCAGATGCTCAAGGGGCTCTTTCGAAGTGCCAAGCCCCGGCAGTCCGGTAATGCAACGGCTGATAAGGCAGAAGGTGGTTCTGGTGGCGGCACGGGCAGCGGCGGCGGTATGGCAACGCCGCAGACAGGATCTCCGTCTTCAGGCGGTCAAGATGTATCGATCGCCGCGGCACCGGATACGCGTAAGACTGCCACCGCAGCGAGGACGAAAAAGAGACCGGAGCCTGCGCCTCGGAAGAGCGCGGATCCCCCCTCGACGGCAGCGGCGGACCACCCGGTAGAGCAACCGAGTAACGAAAGCGCGACGAGAAAACAGGCTGCCGGGGCATCGCCGCAACAGATGGCCGCGGCTGAGGCAAATCAGCCCAAAGCTGCTGTAAAAACCAAGCGCGAGACGGCAACTGCTCCTAGGAAGTCGGCGACCGCGGGTGCAAAACAGAAAAGGCGTCCTTCGACGCTGAAGAAGAAGGTGGTCAAAAAGAAGGCGGCAGCTGCGAAGCGCAAGGGTAACGGTTCACCCGAATCCACTCCAGCAAAGACCGAACCGGCTCCCAAGCAGGCCTCCAACGTAACCGCGTTTCCGATACGCAGAAAGGTTGCGAGAAGAGGAATTAGACTCAAATAGTAATAGTTTGACTAAATCACTGCGTTTGGCTGTCGAATACCATAGGGTAAGGCCTGGCGGAATCCCCAATGGTCTATACTCGTGTTGGTAATTTGGAGTGGTAGTTTGCGTATCGATGCGGTGCTTTGGTTGGTCTTTTGCTCCTGTCTGGTTGGTCTGGGTGAACGCCTGGCAGCGGAGCCCTATGGCGGTTATCAGCCCCACAATCAAACTCAGAACAGACC
>NATV01000063.1 GCA_003094535.1 gamma proteobacterium symbiont of Ctena orbiculata
TTTTTTGACTTGTTTCCGAAGATGAATGCATAACTAATTCCCACGGAGAGTAAGCTCGCTACAGTCAATTCAAAATTCAAAGCTTTAAAGCAGTCCGAGCTGAAATCTAGCTTCTTCACTCATCCTCTCCTGGCTCCAGGGGGGCTGCCACACCACTCTGACAATAGCGTCGGTAACGCCTGGCACGGCATCGATCGCCCTGCCCACTTCGTGTGGCAGGGTACCGGCAACCGGGCAGGCGGGAGCGGTAAGGGTCATATCGACTTCGACCTTCCCCGCATCATCCACATCCAGGCGATAGATCAATCCCAGGTCGTAGATGTTGACCGCTATCTCCGGATCGTATACCGATCTCAAGGCTTCAATCAGCACCTCCCTGGATGGCGGCGCGCCATGTTTGACGTTACGCTTGAATAAACTCTTCATCAGCCGACAACCTCGATCGAAAGTAAACCCTAACCGGTAGTGGACGGGAGACCATAAACTCAAAACCGCATTCTTTGAAGAAGGTCATTTTCAATCTGCTCGCGCAGGGAGACCGTTGCAAACCTGTCGAGTATTTCGCCGGCGAAGCCGAGACAGAGAATGCGCCGTGCCTGATGGCCATCTATACCGCGGGAGCGAAGATAGAACAGCGCCTGTTCATCAAGCTGCCCCACGCTCGTACCATGGCTGCACTGTACGTCATCCGCAAGAATAACCAACTGCGGCTTGGTATCGACTTCGGCCCTGGACGAGAGCATCAGGTTGGCGTTATGCAGATGCGCCTCGCTCTTCTGGGAATCGGCTTTCACCTGGATCAGGCCGTCAAACACCGCCCTTCCAGCCCCATGCAGCACACCCTTGAACGCTTCTCGACTTCTGCAATTGGGCACGGCGTGATCGACCTTGAGATGAAAATCGCACAATTGGCCCTCGCCTGCCGCGTAGAGACCGTCGACTTCAAATGCCGCACCCTCTCCTGAGAAGCGGTTATACAGCTCGGTACGCGACCAGGCGCCGCCCAGGGCGGCAGTCACGCCCCGGTAGCTGGCGTTCCGTCCCAGGTCAATATGGATCCGGCAGAGATGGTAGGCAGCGTCGCTCTCCTGCTGAACCCGCTCGTGCCTGAATTCCGCGCCTTCTGCCAAGCTGATCTCGCAAACGATATTGTTGAAATAGTCGCTGTCGTCATCCACCGACAGATACCTTTCAATTAGCTTCACCGAAGCATCCGTATCCAGCTCGATCAGGTGTCGAATCTGCTGACCATGGCGCCCCTTTCGATTCGTCGTGATGTGCAGCAACTCGACAGGCTGCTCAATGACAACACCGGGGGACAGCTGAATCACCGCACCATCCTGCAGGCAAGCCAGGTTCATGGCAGCGAAAAGATGATCACCCGTACCCGACAGGCTAGCCACCGATCTGAGTACCGACTGATCCCCCGCAGCCATGGCGCTACGCAGGCTGCCAAGCCGATATCCACGCTGACTGCCGCCCGTCGACAGCTCCGGGCTATAACTACCATCAACAAACACCAGACGTGCCGCGACCGGCTCTTCGAGCGGCGCGATATCAAGACGCTCAACGGGCCTGTCCGAGACCCGGTGGTTCGGCCGAAGCTCCTTGCTCAACAGACCATCGACACTGGTATAGCGCCATGTCTCCTGACGGGCATGAGGAATGCCGAGGTCAAGCATCTGTTTCACTGCTGCCTGGCGCTGTGGGATGAGCCAATCCCCGCTATCCCCGGGGAGACTTTCAATCGTGGTTTGCGCCGCCTGGCGGTAGCTCTCCAAAATCATGCCACCGCCTCCTCCAGCAACCAACCATAGCCTTTCTCTTCCAATTCAAGCGCCAACTCCTTACCACCGGAGCGAATGATACGGCCTGCCGCTAAAACATGCACAAAGTCGGGCCGTATGTAGTCAAGCAGCCGCTGGTAGTGGGTCACCACGAGCAACGCCCTCTGCTTGGAACGTAGCCTATTCACGCCGTCGGCAACGATCCGCAGGGCATCGATGTCGAGGCCGGAATCGGTCTCGTCCAGGATCGCCAAACGAGGTTCCAGCATCGCCATCTGCAGGATTTCGTTACGCTTCTTCTCGCCGCCGGAGAACCCCGTGTTCACCGCACGCTTAAGCAACTTTTCATCCAGCTTCACCTGTTTGGCCTTGGCACGCACCAGTTTCATGAAGCTTACCGCGTCGATCTCCTGCTCGCCCCGCGCCTTGCGTATCGCGTTCATCGACTCGCGCAGAAAGGTCATGTTGTTGACCCCGGGCAACTCGACAGGGTATTGCATGGCGAGAAAGAGCCCCCTGTGCGCCCGCTCTTCGACCTCCAGATCGAGCAGGTTTTCACCCAGGTATTCCACCGACCCTTCGCTCACCTCATAGCCGTTCCTTCCGGCAAGGATGTGTGCCAAAGTGCTCTTTCCGGATCCGTTAGGTCCCATGATGGCGTGCACTTCCCCTGCATTGATCCGCAGGTCAACCCCTTTCAGGATCGTTTTGTTATCCACGCCGGCGTGTAGTTTCTCTATCGTTAACATCGTAACCTCTACTGTTGATTCCAACTCAACCAACGGCGCCTTCCAGACTCACCGCGAGCAATTTCTGCGCCTCCACCGCAAACTCCATCGGCAGTTCGTTGAAAACCTCTTTGCAGAATCCGTTGATGATCATCGATACCGCATCCTCCTCGGAGAGCCCGCGCTGACGGCAGTAGAAGAGTTGATCCTCACTCACCTTCGACGTCGTGGCTTCATGTTCCACCTGGGCAGAGGGATTCTTCACCTCGATATAGGGAAAGGTATGCGCGGCACAGCGATCACCGATCAGCAGGGAGTCGCATTGGGTATGGTTGCGAGCGTTTTCCGCCTTCGCCGCAATACGCACCAGGCCGCGATAGGCATTGCTGCCCTGCATCGCAGAGATGCCCTTGGATAGGATTGTGCTGCGGCTGTTGCTGCCGATGTGGATCATCTTGGTGCCGGTATCCGCCTGTTGATGTCCCTTGGTTACCGCTACGGAGTAGAACTCACCCACGCTGTCATCCCCGCGCAAGATACAGCTTGGATATTTCCAGGTTACTGCCGACCCCGTCTCCACCTGGGTCCAGGAGATATGTGAGCGGTCGCCGCGGCAGTCACCCCGCTTGGTGACGAAGTTGTAGATGCCACCCCGACCCTCGCTGTCTCCCGGATACCAGTTCTGTACCGTCGAATATTTGATCTTCGCATCGGCCATCGCCACCAGCTCCACCACGGCGGCATGGAGTTGATTTTCATCCCGCATCGGCGCCGTGCAGCCCTCCAGGTAACTCACCTGGCTGCTCTCTTCGGCAATAATGAGGGTACGTTCGAACTGCCCGGTAAGGGCCTCGTTTATACGGAAGTAGGTCGACAACTCCATCGGGCAAGTCACACCCTTGGGGATATAGACAAACGTGCCGTCACTGAACACTGCACTGTTCAATGCCGCAAAATAGTTGTCTTTATAGGGAACCACCGAACCCATATAGGTCTGAACAAGTTCAGGATATTCGCGTATCGCCTCCGACATGGAGCAGAAGATCACCCCCGCTTCCGCCAAAGTCTCGCGGAAGGTGGTCGCCACCGATACACTGTCGAAGACCGCATCCACCGCCACACCGGCAAGCGCCTTCTGCTCATCCAACGGAATCCCCAGTTTTTCATAGGTGGCCAGCAGTTCCGGATCCACCTCATCGAGACTCTCCAGTTGGGGTTTTTTCCTTGGTGAGGAGTAGTAGGAGATCGACTGAAAATCGATGGCGGGATGACGGATCTGCGCCCAGCCGGGTTCCTCAAGGCCCTGCCAGTGGCGATAGGCCTGGAGACGCCTCTCAAGCATCCATTCAGGCTCAGCTTTAAGCGAGGATATGGTTCGGATTACCGACTCATCCAATCCTGGCGGCAAGGTATCCGACTCGATATGGGTTACGAATCCCTCGCTGTACCCCCCGGCAATGATGCCATCCACACTGCTGTCGCTTAGCGCCATCTGTTACCTCCACGGCAGTCTCTAATTAGCGCCCTCACAGCAGCAACGGGATCTGAAGCGTGTTGTGCAACAACGGTCATTACTACTGCCCCTGGCCACCTGCGGCCGATACTGAAACAATAATAACATAGTAATATAGTCAGGTATTATTATTTACAAGGGTTATACCCAAGGGAAATTCAAGGTAATCGCTGACGAACATCCTGGGGATGAAAAAATAAATATCCGGAAAAACAATGAATAAGCGAAACTATGCTCTTAGCTTAGGGACAGCTTACCCCACCCAGTCGAGGGTTTACCCATACCCCGGTCAGGACTCGAGTATGGTTTTCACACCATCAGAAATGATGCGCTCGTAGAGGAATTTCTGCTTGCCATCGATATCGACACCCATGCCATCGAGCATCGCAAACAGATCGTCGATTATGATTTCAGATATGTGCTGCTCGTTCTGCAACGAAGCCTCGAGATCGTTGTCCATGGCAAGCATGCAGGCAAGGGCACCGATCACCTTCAACATAACCTCATCCTCGACAATCACCGGTTTCGAGTGCGGCTCCTCTTCGGGGCGCTGGATGCCGTATGCGTCGCAGACACGGTTCAAGTCGATCTGGTTGAAGTGGATATCGCCGGGGTAGTTGAATTCGTTGTCGAGCTCTCCCTTTCCCGAGCCGATGAGCAGCTCGTCGTCAAAAACCAGGAACTTCTGAAACAGGTCATCCCGCACCACGCCGTTGATGGTGATGTTGTGGTCGATAATCGCACTGCTGTAGGTGACCGGCAGCTTCTGTTTCAGCTCGTTTACATCAGCCGGGTAGAGTTTCAGGTAGCCGTCCACGTAGACCCTGTCGAATGAGCCCCGCTCCACCTCAACCGACGCGAACCCGGCGAAGTGAAAATAGAGTTCGCTAAGTTCATTCAGAAAGCGGCCGTCTCCGACGTAGTCACATGCCTGTTCCCAGCTATAAAAAATCCCTTGCTCGTTCATAGTCGCTATCTAACATTCTTTGTCATTCGGATTCAACTCATCCGTTCCATTTGCCGGCCATCCTCAACATTCAACCAGGTTGACCGCCAGTCCGCCCCTTGATGTCTCCTTATATTTCGTCTTCATGTCGGCACCGGTCTCACGCATGGTTTTTATCACTTTATCCAGCGAAACGAAATGCGAACCGTCCCCGCGCAGAGCCATGCGTGCGGCGTTGATCGCCTTAACCGCGCCCATGGCATTGCGCTCGATGCAGGGCACCTGCACCAGGCCGCCGACCGGATCGCAAGTCAGACCCAAATTGTGCTCCATGCCGATTTCCGCGGCATTTTCCACCTGTCCCGGCGTGCCACCCAAGACTTCGGTCAATGCCCCCGCCGCCATGGAACAGGCGGCACCGACCTCCCCCTGACAACCCACCTCGGCGCCGGAAATGGAGGCGTTCTCTTTGTAGAGTATACCGATCGCACCGGCACAAAGCAGGAAGCGGATGACGCCATCTTCCGACGCACCCGGTGAATATCGCCAGTAATAGTGCAGTACCGCGGGAATGATCCCGGCGGCGCCGTTTGTCGGTGCGGTCACCACCCGGCCTCCGGCTGCATTCTCCTCATTCACAGCCAGGGCGAAGAGATTAACCCAGTCCATGGTACCCAGCGGTACCTGATTGAGTTCCGCATCGTTACTCAGCTGCCGGTAGAGCCGGGGAGCGCGCCGCTTAACTTTCAAGCCGCCGGGAAGCACCCCTTCGCTGGTGCAGCCCCGCTCCACACACTGCTGCATAACCTGCCAGATCCGCAGCAACTGCTCGCGTATCTCAGTTTCACTGCGCCACGCCTTTTCGTTCTCCAGCATTAATTGGCTGATGGACAAACCCTGCTCGTCACATCGTTGTAGCAGCTCTTCGCCGCTGTGAAAGGGAAAAGCAAGGCGGGTTTTGTCTTCCTGGAGCAGCGTCTCACCCTGTGCATTCTGCTCAATGACAAAACCGCCACCCACGGAGTAGAAGTGACTGTGTAAAATCTCCCGATCCTCAGCGTCAACTGCGGTGAAACGCATTCCGTTGGCATGCAGTTCCAGCTGTTTCCTACGATGAAATTGCAGATCCTTGTCCACATCGAAGCGTAATCTGCTGCCACCGGCCAACACGACTTCCCTGCGCTCTCTGACAGCTTTGATACGTTGCGCTATGGTCTCGACATCCACTGTTGAGGGGACCTCGCCCATGAGGCCGAGAAGAAGCGCCTTGTCGGTGCCATGCCCCTTACCCGTAGCACCCAGCGAACCGAACAGCTCTATGTTCAATCTTTTTGTGCTGACTAATAGAGACGCGTTTTCCAGGATTTCAACAAAACGTCTGGCTGCCAACATTGGCCCGACGGTATGTGAACTCGAGGGACCTATGCCTATTTTGAAGAGATCGAAGACGCTGACAGCCATAACAACCCGTTTCCCCACTGACCCAAGGCAATCCTATTCCATCAATTTAACTGCGAATCTTTTTTGTTCCGTACTGCCAGTTGCGTTGATGAAAAGCGCAGATGGGAATCACAGACAACCACGAATGAAACACAAAAAGATTACCGCCTGACCGCCGTTACGATCATAACCCAAAGCATACAGGGCTGAAACCGGAATATCCTTGAATTTGTGAGGGGTATGGGTATATGGACCGAGGGAATGCAAGAGCAGGAAAGCAGTGCCGGCACCAAGCCAAGGTTACACTCAATCCGTTAGAGCTGATCTTCTGCCGGTGCCAGTTTATGCTTGTGCAGATGACGCGCGATATCAAGATCACTATCGATGACATGATTGATCAACCAATGTTTGAGTGATGTCAGGGTATCGATGTCGAATTTCCGCCTTCCTTCCTCTATCTCACGCAACAACTCCCTAAGTTCCGCCTGCAGCATCGCATGCTCGCGATGGTGGCTCACATAATCAGGATAGTCACACTCGCGCATAAACGCCTCTTCGCTCCTGAAGTGCAACCTTGTCTCCACCTGTAGTCGCTGGATCAATTCCAGCGGGCTGGCTTGGTCTGCAGAGCCGGGATTTTCCGCTTCGAGCGAATCAGCGATATGGTTTACCAGTTCAACCAGGCGCAGGTGTTGGTTATCGATCTCTTCGACACCAAGGTACCAATCATCACGCCATGAAAGAAATCTCTTCATTGTCTGACACAAGCCCAGCTAGTCAAAATCGGACATGTTCTTTTTATTTGGGAGCAAAGCCTACAGCTCGCTGTAGAAATCGTTGCAGATAACCGATCTCCCTGTCTTCTCGTCGATATGTCGCATAAAGCTCCCTTGTGAGTCCCGCGCTACCTAAACGTACTGTTTTCAATGGCATTTCACTACATACTTTAGCAGCTAACCAATCTGGCAAGGCACATATTCCTCGATTATAGGCTACCAGCTGCAGCATGATCTCAAATGATTCGATCTGCTTGAGTTTTAGACTCCGTACAGCCGCCGGCCAGAGGAACAGCGTCAGGATATCGAGACGCTCCGGTGTGACGGGAAAGGTAATCAGGTTTTCCCGGGCCAACTGATTGGGCTCGACCCACTGCTGGTCTGCTAAAGCATGGGATTTCGATACCAAAAGTACCAGCTCGTACTCAAACAGGGTCTCGAAACGGATTACCGGGTGCTCCATCTTATCCGGTGTGATCAATAGATCGATATGGCGATTCAGCAGTCCCTCCAACCCGGAAAACTGAAACCTGTGAAAGATATCTACATCGACCTCTGCTTCCCCCCGCAGGAAGTCGGCAATGACACCGGTCAGCCATTCATAGCATGGATAACACTCCACGCCGATCCGCAGCACCCCCTGCCTGCCAGCCGCTATCGCCTCGAGTCTCCTCTCACACTGCTCAAGCATGGGCAGAATCTCTTGTGCCGACTTCAACAGCTGTGCCCCGGCAAGGGTCAGTCGCAGGCGGCGCCCCTGCTTCTCCCATACTGCAACGCCCAGCTTTTTTTCCAGGTAACGGATTTGATGGGAAAGCGCGGATTGGCTGAGGCAGAGCGCCTCGGCAGCGGCGGTTAGGGTACCCTGCTGTTCCAGGGCAGCGATGATCTTGAGGTGGGTCAGTTCTATCATATATGTAATTTTTTCATGATTTACTAGTTTAATATCATTATATTTTCATAATTCGCCCGCCTACAATCCCACCCAGTCAAAATGAACGAGCAAGGCTGGGATCATGGCAACAACACACAACCTGGGACTTCCACGCATCGGTAGAGATCGAGAGCTGAAATTTGCCCTCGAGGCCTATTGGCGAGGGGATCTGGATCGTCAAGGCCTGGATCAGACAGGGCTTAAGATCCGCCGGCAGAACCTTGAGCTGCAATCCTCCCTGGATTTCTTGACGGTGGGCGATTTTTCCCTCTACGACCAGGTGCTGGATAGCAGTTTTCTGCTGGGTAATATTCCACCCCGTTTCAGAGAGACAGAAGAAACAGCCACCCTGGATCGCTACTTTCAGGTTGCCCGTGGCAGTTCAAGTCCAGGGAGTCCGCCGGTCGCGCCAGCTGAAATGACCAAATGGTTCGATAGCAACTACCACTATATCGTGCCTGAGTTCCGGCAAACCACCGAGTTTGAATTGGCTTCCGACACCCTGCTCTCAAGAATCAATGAGGCTGCACCGGGGCCCAAGCGGATCAAGCCGGTGCTGATCGGACCGGTCACCTATCTTTGGTTGGGCAAGAGCAAGGACGGTGGCGACAGGCTCGACCTGTTACCACACCTGCTGCCCGTCTACGCGGCGCTATTGAACCAACTTGCAGCGTCAGGAGTCGAGTGGGTGCAGATAGATGAACCCGTTCTGGTGACCGAACTCTCGCCGGAATGGCAACACGCCCTGCGTCTGAGTTACTACCAACTGCAAAGCACCCCACTGAAACTGCTGCTGACCACCTATTTCGGCCAGCTGCGTGAAAACCTGCAACTGGCTTGCGAACTCCCGGTAGCCGGGCTGCACATCGACGCCAGCCGGCAACAGGATGAGGTCGACCGACTCATCGATTGGCTGCCGAAACACAAGATCCTTTCCCTGGGTGTAATCGATGGCAGGAATGTCTGGAAGAGCAACATCAAGGCAATGCTTACGTGGCTGGAACCGGTTCATTACCGCCTTCGGGAGCGACTCTGGCTCGCCCCCTCCTGCTCATTGCTGCATGTCCCGATCGATGTGGAGAGAGAACGCAGTCTCGACCCAGAGATCAAATCCTGGTTGAGCTTTGCCAAACAAAAACTAACGGAGCTTGCGCTTCTTGCCAAGGCGCTCAACCATGGGCGGGAGCTTACGGCGGCAGAGCTGGAGGCAAACGCCCATGCATCGGTCATGCGAAAACGGTCTCAACGGGTGTTCAACCCGGCTGTGGGCCAACGCCTGGCTACAATCGATTCGTCAATGGCGGAACGTAACAGCCCCTATGAACAGCGCTGCCGGTTACAGGCGGACCGACTGAATCTACCGGTTTTCCCCACTACCACCATCGGCTCTTTTCCGCAGACGGAGTCGATTCGCAAATATCGCAGGGAGTATCGCCATGGCAGGCTGACATGGCAAGAGTATCAGCAGGTCATGAGGCAGGAGATCGCCTGCTGCATCCAACAGCAGGAGAGGATCGGCTTGGATGTGCTGGTACATGGCGAGGCGGAGCGCAATGATATGGTCGAGTATTTCGGCGAACAGCTGGACGGCTTCGCCATCAGCGATAACGGCTGGGTGCAATCCTATGGTTCACGCTGCGTCAAGCCGCCGATTATCTACGGAGACGTATCGCGCACCGGTACCATGACCCGAGAGTGGATAAGTTATGCCCAATCCCTCACCGCCAAGCCTGTGAAGGGAATGCTGACCGGTCCGGTCACCATGCTCAACTGGTCATTCGTACGGGACGATCAACCCCGTGCCACCACCTGCCTGCAGTTGGCCCTTGCCCTGAGAGAGGAGGCACTCGATCTGGAGCGGGCCGGAATCGCGATTATCCAGATCGATGAGGCGGCACTGCGTGAAGGGCTGCCCCTGAGACGCAGCGATTGGCGCAAGTACCTCGAGTGGGCCGTTCATGCATTCAGACTCTGCGCCAACGGCGTCCGGGACAGGACCCAGATCCATACCCATATGTGTTATTCGGAATTCAGCGACATCATCGAGGCCATCGCCGCCATGGATGCAGACGTCATCAGTATCGAAGCATCCCGTTCTGACATGGAGCTGCTCGACGTCTTCGAGGCTTTTGCTTATCCCAACGCGATCGGACCAGGCGTCTATGACATTCATACGCAAAACCTTCCGACCCTTAACGGGATCCTCGTCCACATACGACAGGCGATGAAACGGATACCGGCGGATCGTCTGTGGCTCAATCCCGACTGCGGACTCAAGACGAGAACGTGGCAAGAGGTAATTCCTGCACTGGAAATCATGCAACGGGCTGCCGAAATAGTGCGCGAGTCCGGTTGCTCCGGCCAGGCGCACAGCCAACAGGAATTAGCGTCTAAAAACTGAGTCTTTATGGCATTGCACAAGCACTTGATGCTCACATGCAGGACATAGCGCCGTGGGTACTGAAAAAGTGGCTGTATTTTGCCTACGGCTGGCATAGATCCCGTTTTTCGTCTATGGTTTATGGATCATCACGCATGAGAATATGCGTAAATACCCATCAGGATCGTCTGCCAAGATAATAAGCGAGAATGGCACATCACTATCACGATTTTGATCCTTTTACACTCGGGGCGCATCCACTCCCGTCATGGGATTTCAACTCCCCTCGTATCCGTATGCGGAATGTACTGAAAAGAAAAAGGTATACTGTAAATCAGCAATCAAAAAGCCGGAGGCACGACTCCGATAAGATACCCTCTCTCGAGATTGTTACCTCTTAGCTAGCGGACCATACCATGCTCTATGAAAAACTACATCGAATCGAACAGGTAATGTTCGATGCCATGGCACTGATGCTGGTGCTCTTCTATTCCTACTCCGCGGTACTGGAGCCCGCCGCCACCCAATACCACCGCGGTATCTATATCATCATCACCTATATACTGGTCTTTATGCTCTACCGTACGCCCACGGTCTGGGGCCGGGTCTGGGACTATATACTGATCGCCGCATCCATCGGTACCATCGGTTACTGGATTCTCAATTTCGAGGCGATCAACTATCGCGCCGGCGCCGAGACGGAGCTCGACAAGTGGATCGCGGTGGTCGGCGTATTGATAGGCGTCGAGCTTGCCAGGCGGGTGGTCGGCAGCGTATTCGTCATTATCGGCGCCATCATGCTGCTCTACGGCGTATTTGGTGAATATGCCCCGGAGATAATCTCCCATGCCGGGGATACCTTCCCCGACCTCTGCACCAGCATCTTCTACAAGAGTGACGGCGTGTTCGGCATCATGGCCAATGTCTTGGCCACCTATATCATTCTCTTCGTGATCTTCGGCGCCTTTCTGGAGAAGAGCGGGGCGCAACGCTTTTTCATCGACTTCCCCCTCGCCGCGGTCGGCCACAAGATCGGCGGTCCCGCCAAGGTCTCCGTCATCGCATCCGGGCTGTTCGGTTCCATCTCCGGCAGCGCCATCGCCAACACGGTCTCAACCGGTGCCTTCACCATTCCGATGATGAAGAAGGCGGGCTTCAGACCCCATGTCGCCGGAGGCATAGAACCTGCCGCTTCCATCGGCGGTATGTTCATGCCGCCGATCATGGGGGCGGGTGGCTTCATCATGGCTGAACTGACCGGCGCACCCTACTCCACCATCATGCTGGTGGCGATTTTTCCGGCCATAATGTACTTCTTCAGTGTCTTCGTCATGGTCCACTATGAGGCCAAGCGGTTCAACATCGTCGGCGAGAAGTCGAAAGAGAGCGCCAAGGAGATCCTGAAAAAGGAGTGGTTCTATGTGCTGCCCCTGGTGATCATCACCATCTTCATGCTGGCGGGCTACTCGCCCGGATATTCGGCGATCCTCGGCATCGTCTCCTGTATCGTCGTCAGTTGGTTTCGCAAGGACACCCGCATCGACCTGAAAGGTTTCCTCGAGGCCTCCCGTGCCGGCGCGGAGTCGAGCCTGAAGATCGGCGCCACCGTGGGCGTGATCGGCATTATCATCGGTGTCCTTACCTATAGCGGCCTGGTGCTCACCTTTGCCGATATCGTCATCGAACTGGCGGATGGCAAGCTCTGGCTGACCATCCTGCTGATTGCCCTCGCCTCCTTGATTCTCGGCATGGGCGTACCGGTCACCGCGGCCTACCTGATCACCGCTGTGGTGGCGGTACCCGCCCTCACCGAACTGGGGGTCAACCCGATCGCCGCCCACATGATCGTCTATTGGCTCTCCCAGGACTCCAACATCACGCCGCCGGTCTGTATCGCCGCCTTTGCCGGCGCGACGATCGCCAAGGCGAACATGTGGAAGACCGCCTTCACTTCATTCAAGTTCGCCAAGTTTCTCTACCTCGGCCCCTTTCTCTTCGGCTATGTACCCGGCTTTTCACTGGACGGCAGCACCAAAGATATCGTGGTTACATTCATCCTGATCCTTATCGGCACCTATGGCTATGCCTGGCTGCTCAGTGGTATCTGGCTGGACTGGTTCAAGAAATCCCCGGTAAAGACCTGATAGACGAGATCCGATTATGCCTAACACAAAACTCCCCCGGATCGGCTACAACAAGATCCTCTACGTCACCGATCTTTCAGAAGAGGGGCGCCTGGCCTTTCCCTATGCCGCCAGCCTGGCCCATAGCTACGATGCGGATCTGACCGTGTTTCATGTGGTGGAATCCCGCGAGTTCGAGAAGTTTCTCGAAGGCTATTTCGATGAAGAGCTGTGGAACGAGATCAGAAACCGCAATGTTGAAGAGGCGAGGGAGATCCTGGTTAGCCGGAAACGCAGAGATACCTCGATAAGGGAAGACATACAGCAGTTATGCGAAGACACCATGGGGAGCGGCGATGACTCACCCTATGTAACCTATGACATAGCTGTGGACATCGGGGAACCCGGAGACAAAATCGTGGAAAAGGCCCATGTCGGTGACTACGACCTGATTGTGATCGGTAAGCGCGGCCAGGGCATTCTGCGAGGTGGCCTGATGGGCGATACCGCCCGTCGCGTCATCCGCCTCTCCAAGGTGCCGGTGATGGTGATACCCATTCCCGATTGACCTTCACAAGTCCGTTCATGGATCATCCATTCGGTTATTGTTATTTGGTTCTCACCGATACTATAAATTCCGCTGAGAGGCGTCCCTGTTCGGTAGTTGCAAGGGAAGGCTAAAAAAAAACCGGTTTGAGCCGATACAGTATTTATACAGTTCCACAAACAACCGAACTTCGAACCGTGTCAACCAACCGAACACTGCTGGAATTACTGGCGAGCGCATTTGAACATGCCGCCACTGCCGTATTTCATTCGCCGCACCCATTATCGTGCATTGGCCAATCAGTTTCTCAAACAACCCAGGGTCGCCTTTCCGGTCCAGAAATCAGCCTTGCCACTCACCTGATCCCCCGGCCCGTCAATGGATGGACGAAATATATGCCGGAAATGGCCGAACCTGTCCCCTTCATGTGCGCCAGATCATCCTCCCCTACAAAATAGGCGTCGTCGCTATCATCATCACTCTTGGAGTACTTACCCTACTCCAACTGTCGGGTATTGTTACAGACGGGGATCGGCGACATGATTCCAACCAGATGATGTTTGCCGCTGATACGGCCTCACACCTCTCTTCACTTCCTTCACTCGACAACCGTTCATCCGTTGAGTCTTTGCTCAACAATGTCGTCAACGAAGCTGCGGGCGTTATCTCCGCCGCCATCTACCTCAATGACGGCGTACATATTGAAATCGGCGGGCACCATTCCCATCCAGGCGAAGTTGTTATGGATCGCCCGATCTACAAGGAGATAAAGGTTCCCATAGAGAAGGATGGTCTGGTAGTGGGCACACTGGAGTTGGCGTTCGGCCGCCAACCGGACAGCGAGCAGTACTCGATAATCGAGATTGCGATATTCATACTCTGCACTATTTTACTCGTTCTGATCGTCTACCTCTTTTTCAATAAAAGATTTGCCCGCCATTTCGACACAATATCGATTATTCCAGAGAA
>NATV01000064.1 GCA_003094535.1 gamma proteobacterium symbiont of Ctena orbiculata
CGTGACATGCCTGACCAGAGGCAGGATCCTCAGTGATGGTGAAAGGAGCCTCAGCGGCGAGAACATCATGCACCTTGGTGTAACGGGTCGGGAAGGTAATGACCCAGTCGGTGTTGAAGGTCAGCGAGGTGATGAAATCACCCTGGATGTTACGGCCGGTCAGGGCTGCGGTAACAGCAGATGCCTTGTCCTCATTGGCGGCCGGTACGGAACCACCGAAGGAACCGGCGTTGATGGCCGGTGCAGAGGTAGCAGCTACACGGCTGTATACGGCATAGGCAGAGCTGTCGGCAGTTACTTCAGCGGTAGTCGGAGTACTCAGATCGGGCAGATCGAAGTTCAGGGTACCGCCAGCGGTAGGCACGGTAGAGCCATCGTCAGCTGTGTAGTAGTTGGAGATGGCGTTACCTGCGCTGTCAACGCCGGCAGCCGCGCCTTCAACTGCGCTGAAGGGCTGAGAGTTCTGCGGCCACCAGATCGGGTTGGCAGCAAACTGCTCGAGAGCGGTAGCGTTGTAGGGGAAGTAGATGCCGGTGGATGCGTTGAAAATGGCAGCAGAACCGTAGAGACCACCGCCCGGAGCGGCGAATACCTGAGTCACGCCAGATGCGGTGTGCACGCCAGCGTCGAGGATGGCGCCGAGACCGGTGGTACCGGTGAAGGTAGTCGGTACGGAGCAATCAACCGGGACAACCGGGCTGGCAGCCTGGTTATGGGTGATGGCATCGGCGATGTCACGGCCAGCCACGTCATAAGGCATCTCGGCCATCTCGATGATCTCGATGTGCCCCTCAGACAGACGGGTCAGAACCTCGTCAGCAGTCTGGGTGCCGCTGCTGTCAGGATCGTATGCGGTATCGATACGAGCAGAGCTGAAGCTGGCTGCAGTCAATGCAGAGGTGCCAGGAACGGTACAGGAAGTATCTTCCGGAACCGCCAGTCTGACAGCGCCGCTTACCTGGCTGATAACGCCAACCCAGACGTCCCTGGGTGACAGGTACAGCGTGAAGTCAAAGACGTCCTCACTACCAACACCCTCACGGAAGCGAACCTTGACAGCCTTGACCACGTCGGTGGTATTCGTTACAGAAACGAAGGTCAGGTTACCTTCGTTGACATTGTAGTAGGGATACAGCAGGGCCTAACCAGTCGCATCCTGAGATACGTTCACCGCCTGTGCTGTCATGGAGGTAAAGCAGGAAGCTACTGCGGCAGCGACCAGCGTCTTTTTCATCATCATTGTACATGCTCCTTCTATATATAGCATATGTGTTGTCGACAACTCTTAAATTTATTTTTTCAGACACAGGGGTATCGAGTTGAAATAGCCCCACTGAAATTACGCAGTACTATAGGCACAATAGGCGTAGACATCAAGTATTCCACCGACCACCGCATAAAGCAAGTGATAAGAACAAAAATACCCTCAGTATTCAATCACCTTTCAAACCAATTGAACCTATAACATCAAGTACTGTAAGACACTGCCTCGTGCTTGGCCTCACGCTTCACACAAGAACCCTGAAAGGTAACCTACTTTTTTGGCAGCAACCACCACTCTCCCTCTACGTTGACCCAGAGCTCCTTGCGCTCTTCGGTACGGTTAAATTCAAAACCGTAGGGGGGCACACCGTGGACGGTATACTCCAAAATCATAGCCGCCTGACAGCGCTCCTTTTGGCATGAAAGGCCATCGACAGCAGCTGCCTTAAAACTTGTTTTTCCAGCGAACCGATTACGGTAGACAAATTTGTCAACCTTCAACCTGAAACCTGGCGACAGAAAACTGTGCGCCTTTTCATAATCTTTCTGAATCATGGCCTGCCAATAGGCCTCGATTCTTGCGCTGACTTGCTCCTCGACAGAGGGCTTCAGGCCAACACACGCTGGAAGGACCGCAATACACATTAGCGACCCCAACACAGATATCTTCAATCCGCCCATTTTTAATGCCAACCAGACTGAACGTATTCAACATCGATCACTATCATCCCGTGCCGAAATAATCCCTGCTTTCCGATATTCACGATGCTCTATCGAGGCTTTAGCGCAGCCGGGCTGGTACAAAAAAACAATAGCGAATCTTTTTTACAACAGTTTCCATAAAGAGTAACGCTTCCAACCTCAATGTCAAGCTATAATTCCCAAATAACCACAAAAAAGTTGCAAATTCACAGTACAAATAACAAATTCGTCACAACTTCTTGATATATTACCAAATCCTTAATGGTTTTTCAGGTCTATAAAGGAGATGAAGTCCATTTTCTGCTTTCGGGAAGCGGCCTTAAATTGTCTAAAAAAACCGCACACGGCGCAGAAAAGTGTGTGAATTGTACAAATTATAGATACTGTTGCATATTTACAACGTGTCCCACGAACTTCTCCCTAAAATCAGCCATGCAAAAGTGCCGCTCAGCCAATTGTTCGGCGACCGCGGCCCGGATCAGCTCAGCGCAGGGGATAATGTGCTACATTGAGCGCCCCAGAAATAACCGCTGTCCGCGTGCCGTCGCTCATGGGCAGTAACACCAAAAAGCCCGGAACAACCAAATATGTATATGAAATATCTGACAATTATTCTGATAGCAACCTTAGCCACACCCGCCCATCAGCTACTTGCCGGTGACCTTGAAAGCCAAAACCAGCGCTACAGCTACACCCTGGGTATACGGGTCGGACAGATGCTGAAGAGCCAGGTCGGCGGCGATCTGGATATCGATGCCTTCGCCCTTGCCGTCTCCGACGTGCTCAGCGGCAACAAAGTGCGCCTCAGCAACGAGGAGATGCAGACGGCGATGCGGCAATATCTGCAGCAGGAGCAGGCCAAGCTCGCAAAAGTTGCCGAAGCGAATGAGAAAAAGGGGAGGGCGTTCCTTGAAGCGAACGCGCTCAAAGAGGGCATCGTCACCCTGGACAATGGTCTCCAGTACAAGGTCATCACGCCCGGCAGCGGCAGCAGTCCCTCGGCCGAACAGACGGTTGAGGTGAATTACCGAGGCCGGTTGATCGACGGTACCGAGTTCGACAGCTCCTATTCCCGGGGTAAACCGGCCCAATTCAAGCTGAATGGTGTCGTGCCCGGCTTCAAGGAGGCATTGACCCGCATGAAACCCGGGGCGAAGTGGGAGGTTTATATGCCGGCGGAGCTTGCCTATGGAAAGAAGGGGGCCGGCAGGAGCATCGGCCCCAATGAAACCCTTATCTTTGAGATCGAGTACCTGCGAAGCGTCAACTAACAGGGGCCAAAACCACAACCCAGCCCACACCAGTGGGCTGGCGCCGCCCCCCGCCCCCGATCACAAACCAAGCCCGCTACGTTTGTAGCCGCCAGACCAACCGAACATCTCCAGCGAACCCGCGAATCCGCTGCCCAGATTCGCGACCGGCATCGATGTCTCCGTGTTAGCGATTGAGACGAGCTTCGACCCGCTTCTTTATATTCAGCAATTCCACCGTCGAGAGCCGGGTGACAGTCTGAAATCCGCTCAAGCGAATCGATGTCAGATAGATCGGGTATTGCTCTTCACCCTGGCGTTGACCATGAATGTAGTCAGCGGCGACGCTATAGAGATCGTCACTGTGCTCCAGCCTTGAAAACTCCCGCTCGCCAAAAATCAGCGCAAGCGGTCGCGCATCGGCCTCGACGCCATCGGTTACCAGGGTCAACTCGGTGTAGTCATCCGCCTCGACCAAGGGAACCCTCCTGATCCGAGTGATCCAATGCCCCTCTTTATCCAGACTCAACTCATGAAACTCGGGCTCTTCCAGAAGGCTCCCGTGCTCACTCAACAGCAGATTGCGCAATTGTTGCAGGCTGTTGAGGAACCGCCGCTGCTGGCGCATCAGGAAACGGGGGCTCTCCGTGGGCAGCGACTGCTGAAAAAGCGCACCCTGTTCATCGAGCAGGTAGATGTCCGTCTGTTGCTTGTTGAGATGGTAAAACAGCTGGATGACATCCGGTTTGTTGATCTTATAGAGCGAGGGATAGGGGCTGTTGATCAGTATCTCCGGATCGAATTCGAGGGGTCGATAACCCTGTTGAGGCTGCTGCAACTCCTCCAGCAGACTCTCGAACGACTCAAGGCTCTGCCAGACAAAACCCTTTTCACCCCGCTTCTGGACGATAAAAAAGGCCCTTCCCATGCGAAAGATGTAGCGTCCGTTGTCCAGCTCGCTGCTGCGAAAACGTTGAATCACGTGATTAAACAGGTCGGTGACCCGCGATGCGATCTGACCGCCACGTACCCCCGAGTAGCTGAAGGCGCTGATCCGTGTCGGCATCAGTCCCTCCTCAGGCTGCTGGTTGAGGATGTAACAGAGCAGATCCATCAGGCCCTCGGCACCCTCATGACTCGACACCTGCAGCTCTCCCCAGCTGGTCTGGTGGATTTTCTCCAGATTGATCACCAAATTGGCCCGCGAGGACGCGAAACTCAGGGGATCGTGTCGCTCGCTGGTCAACTGCATCCCCTCCTTGGTCAGGTGCTCCATCGGATCCACGCCGATATTGATGAACATCGCCGTCATGATAATCGAGGCGGATTTGGCGAGCGTCGCCATCCCGGCCGATGGCGGCATGTAGTTGGGAAAAAGGCGGCTGACACTCTTCTGCAACGAGAGCAACTCACTACGCGGCAGGGCTGTCTCACCTGCATCGAAGCTTAACCGGGTTCCCCTCCCCCATACCTGGTTGACATGGCTCCAGAGCAGGATCTCAATCAGATTCGTTGAGATCTTGATCGGGCGTTGCTCGCTCTCTTCTCCCGTATCCAAGCTGCCGCGGTAGAGCATCCATGCCGGCTCACCATCCCTTGTCGGACGATGATGGAGCGACAGATTCTCCTCGGCGAGGTTCTTCGAGATACCTGGATTGATATGGTCGATCTTACCCGGTCGATGGTCGAGCGCGGTGTAGAGTTTGCGCCCGAGCAGGTTGAGTTCATGGGGATCTATATGGCTCTCCCTGGCGTATTTGCGGGCAAAGTCGGTCAGCAGACGGTAACTGCGGGTGAGCACGCCGACCAGGGCGTTGCGCTCCTTGATCACCCTGTCGATTTTCCATTCCGACCGGGTGTCGAGCATCTGCAGCTGGGTCTGTCCCCAACCCCATTGCCGCGTCAGTCCCAACATCGCCTGCAGGCGCCAATTGTCGCTTTTACGCGAGAGACTCAGATGCTCGCCAACCTTGAAATAGAAACAGCGGCGGGCAAGTTCGAGCCGATCAAGGTCATTGTTCTGTTTCAAATAGGTCTCGACCTGCTGGTAGAGCAGAATGTAGGCATCCAGCTTGTCGATATCACTCTCACCCTCATAGATCGCCCGTTTCGCCTGCCGCGCCAGCCATTGCGGAGATGGATAGTTACGGCTGTAAGCCTCCATGAGGAAGATCTTGAGGATCGATTTGTAGGGCGAGTCGATGCCCTTGTAGAGCTGCCACAGCGCGGCGCCGAAGAACTCACCGGCCTGGACATGATCGAGCCCACCCAGATCGAAGATCTCCGATGACTTGATAAAGCGATTGGTGAGGAGATAGTCGGCAAAGTTCTGGTAGTCGTCCTCGTGCTCGGGGGGAATCAGCCACCACAGCGGATATCTGCCAGCCAACAACACCGCGCTGCGATAGAACTCTTCCAACAACAGGTTGTGTTGCGTGGTGCCACTGCTCTCGCGGGACAACTTCGACTTTTCGCCCTGGCGAAAACGCTCGGGATCGATGAGAAAAATATGCAGTTCCAGGTCCAACTCAGCGGCACTCTTCTCGATCTGGGCCGCCTTCTGTTGAAGTTGTTGACGCTGCTTCTTGCTCAATGCCGGATCAAAACAGAGCCAGAGATCGAAGTCGCTGGTGGAGGATTGCCCGATGGTTCCGGTACTTCCCATCAGGTAGAGGCCATGGATATGGTAGACGCGTTGTGCACGCTTTTTGTAATCAAAACTGCGGCTGAGTTTTTTTGCCGCGTCCAGGGCCTTTTTTGATGGGCTGTAATCGGAGATGCCCGTGGGGGTTTCGCTGCTGACGAATCCAGGCAACATGGGGTGATTGATATGCAGCAGCAACGGCAAGAGGTGCAAAAACTCCTGCTGACTGTTGCGCAACTCGATCAGGATTCGACGCAGGCGTTCGCGATGCAGGCGCATGAAGCGCTGTCGGACGGCATTCAGCTCCTTCCTACTGATACCATCGTCGAAGCTGATTCGTTGTGCATCGGACATGGCTATCGATACCGCTAGTGGTTCAACTCGAGGGGGTCGCCGACACCACCCGTTACGCGTCGGGAGAAATCAGCGACCCCATCTAACAGGTTAGGCTACGGCTCTCTGCCGCGGAAAGCGGATGGCGGTATCACTGAACCCCTGGCCGGTCTATATGCCGATCGATTCGATTGCCCGCTTGATCAGGCGTTGTGAATCGTCACCCTTCATCCACTCCGCCACACCGATTTGCAAGTCGGGAACCGGATTCTCCTCCAGCCCCTCCAGGGCACCTCCGCGGCACTCGTTGACGATCTGCTGCAGCAGGTTTTCGCCATCATCCTTGGCGGTTTCCGGCATCACCAGGAGAAAAAGCTGATCTTCATAGCGTCCGATGACATCGGCCCAGCGCAGACGTTCGCGAAGATATTGGGTCATCACCAGGACAGAGGTATCCGGCAATGGCGCACCCTCTCCCTCGGGATGAGTCAAACGCATCGCCCCCAAGGTGAGCAGGTTGCCGTAACGCCTGCTGCGGGTCACCTGGGCACTGATCGCCTGTATCGTGGCGCGACGGTTGGACATGCCGGTAAGTTCATCGGTAATGGTGAGATCTTCCACCTGCCTGCGCAGATCATCGCTCTCACGCTGCGCTATGATCAGTTGACTAATATCCTGGTAGAAATGCAATCTCAGCAGGGTATTGTCACCATCCACCACATCTCGCACTTCCCGCTGTAGCCAACGTTCACCATCACCATTGAGCGACAGGTGCAACATATCGGTCTCGTCAAAGAGGGCATGCAGATTAACCGGCAGTGTCTTCTTGTCCTTGCCGATGAGCTCATCACCGGATAGATCGAGCATCGATTCCAATGCAGGATTCATCCATCGAATACAGACGTCACTGTCGATAGCCAGCATACCAGTAGGGCAGACATCAAATAGCTTTTGGTTGAAACTGATTTCGGCCATGATTCGATTCTCTCTCTCAATCATCCTCAGTGCAGCCTAGAGGGCCTCACTTCTACTTCACCAATAGGATCACAGACTCAACAATGTTGAACCTCAGAATGATTCAGCGGCCGGTTGTGCCGATCCTTTAATTAATGTCTACCGCGCAGGGGACTCTGGCAGGTATCTGGATAAATCGCGGATCTGAATCCAACTGATTGTAATAATAGATTTTTTTATACAGGAGGAAAGGTCGTGGCCGGGAAAATCAGTTATAGACAGCCGTGATTCGCCACTCCAGACCCTGCAGGCTGAGGTGGGCATGCACCGGATTGTCGTCCAGCTCGCCGATACGCAGCAACAGCCTGTCGGGACCATCGAAAAATGCATAGGTCATTCTATCCAGGATACCGCCATGCTCGGGTTTGTGGTTGTGCGAGCGCAGCTGGGCGACGACCCATTGGATATCGACCATCTGCTCAATCGCATCAGCGCCCATACGCTGGATGCCGTTTTGCAGCCAATCGATAAAGCTGTTGGAGACGTCCCCTATGGCGCTTTCCACGTTCTTATTGAGTTTACGCTTGATCTGCTCTCTCACGGCGACCATGTCAACCAGTTCGTTGAGTGCCTGCTGGTCGTCCGCCTGCAGGGCCTGGTCTAGGCGGTAAACCGCCGTGTAGGGCCAGACCAAAAAAGCCAGGGCCACGAGAAACAACAGTGCGAAAAAGCCTTTCATATCGCCAACGGATCTCTGTCCTGTAGTAACAGGCAGTCATATTTATTACTTCATTTTGCAGGGATTGCATCAGCTGCAACCCCTTGAGCATCTAGCTAGTGCTTGGTTCGGCGTGGCGGACGCTCTTCCCGAGGCTTAGCCTCGTTGACACGCAGATTGCGCCCACCAAGCTCTTTTTCATTCAGTGCCTTGATCGCATTTTCAGCCGCCGCCGAGTCCGGCATTTCGACGAATCCGAAGCCTCTCGAGCGGCCAGAAAATTTATCCATGATGACATTGGCGCTGGAGACATCTCCAAACTCCGTGAAGAGCTGACGTAAATCGTCGTCCTTTACACTCCAGGGCAGATTTCCTACGTAAATATTCATCTCTAAATCTCAAAAAACGTGCATGTCCTAATTCACGCGATCAAACAATCCAATGCACTAATCATTTGAAAGCAGATAACAGCCAACCACTTGGTACTGCCAAGGCTTACTGTCCAAAACAGCCGCCTATCCATCAGGTGACACTTTAGACTGTTTCATCGTTTTGTGCAGCCTCAAGCTGCTCACTCACGGCCAACCAGCGCCGCTCACACGCATCGAGCGCTGCCTGCAGATCACTCTTTTCCCTAAGCCGTTGCTTCAATTCCTCTTTTTGTGACTGATCGTAGAGCATGGGATCTGCGAGCAGTTGATCCAACTGTTGTTGCCTGAGGTGTAATTTTTCCATTTCTTGTTCAAATTTCAATTGTTCCGTGCGCAATGGCTGAAGCCGCTTGCGCAGTTCTGCCTGTTGGCGTTTCCTATCCTTCCTGGCAGATGCGGTATGGCCGCCCGAAGGCGGTTCGGCCTGTTCCCTACTGGGATTTCCCGCGCTACGGCGTTGTTCAGCAAGCCATGAGGGGTAGTCATCCAGGGATCCCGGAAAGGGCTCCACCCCGCCTTCGTGGACCAGCCAAAACTCATCCGTGGTTATGCGCAGGAGGTGGCGGTCATGGGAAACGATCACCATCGCCCCCTGAAACGCCTGCAGCGCCCGGCCGACGGCATAGCGCATCTCCAGGTCGAGATGGTTGGTCGGCTCATCCAGGAGCAGTAGGTTTGGACGCTGGTATACCAACAGGGCAAGCACCAGGCGGGCCTTTTCACCGCCGGAAAAAGGGGCCACCGGCTGCATCGCCTGATCGTCATGAAAACCAAATCCCCCCAGGTAGTTGCGCAGGGCCTGCTCAGTGGCGTTCTGATCCAACCGCTGCAGGTGGAGCAGGGGACTGGCTTCACTGTCCAGCTGCTCCAGCTGATGCTGGGCAAAATAGCCGACACGAAGCTCTTGGGCGGACAGCCGCTGACCTGCGATGGGTTCGAGCTCCCCGGCCAGCAGCTTGATCAGGGTCGATTTTCCTGCACCGTTGGGTCCGAGCAGACCAATTCGGTCTCCCGGAGCCAAGTCGAACCGGATATCGTTGAGAATGGGCTGTCCAGCGTAGCCGATTGCCAGTTCATCGAGCTGCAGCAGGGGGTGCGGTTTCTTCTCCGGCTCGGCAAAACTGAAATGGAAGGGCGAGTCCACGTGGGCCGGGGCGATCAACTCCATGCGCTGCAACGCCTTGAGGCGGCTCTGTGCCTGGCGCGCCTTGGTGGCCTTGGCGCGAAACCTCTCCACATAGCTGTGGATATGGGCGATCTCTCGCTGCTGTTTTTCGTAGGCTGCCTGCTGATTGGCGAGGCGAGCAGCGCGGGTCTGCTCAAAAACGCTGTAATTACCGTTGTAGAGGGTCGCCCGCTGTTGCTCGATATGGACGATATGGTCTATCACCTGGTCGAGGAAATCCCGATCATGGGAAATCAGCAGCAGGGTACCGGCATAGTTGCGCAGCCAGGCTTCCAGCCAGATCACCGCATCAAGGTCGAGGTGATTGGTCGGCTCGTCCAGCAGCAGCATATCGGAACGGCACATCAAGGTCCTGGCGAGATTGAGGCGTACCCGCCAGCCACCGGAAAAGTGGGCGACCGGTCGCGACTCATCCTCCGGGGTAAAACCCAGGCCATGCATCAGCTCCCCGGCGCGGGCCTTGGCGCTGTAGCCATCGATGTTAAGGTACGCCTCGTGCAAACCGGCCAGGGCGGCGCCGTCGTTGCAGGCTTCGGCTTCGCCGATGGCCTGTTCAATCTCACGCACCCCGCGGTCGCCGTCGATGACATAATCGAGGGCTGACGATCGCAACGCTGGCGTCTCCTGCGCTACATGGGCGATCTCGATCTTCTGTGGCAGCGTGAGATCGCCCTGATCTACCTGCAAATCCCCCATTATCAGATCGAACAGGCTCGATTTTCCGCACCCGTTGCCCCCGGTAATCCCGACTTTCCAACCCGCATAGAGGGTGAAGTCGACCTGTTGCAACAGCAGCTTGCTGCCCCTTCTCAGTGAAACATTGCCAAAGCGGATCATGTTAGGGCCTATTCACCCATCCAGTCGGTCCTGCCGGGACTCTTTTTCGAACCATGAGGCAGAATCTGCGGTCCGTCTTTTTCAGGCCTGGACTAATGATCTACGTGCTGGATTCTGACTGCCCAAGGATCATTCCCAGCCATTGATATCCCTGGCTTCACCCTCACCCCCTTGCACGCCATCGGCACCAAGGGAGTAGAGGTCAAAATCGCTGTGCTCCCCGGGATAGCGGTAGATATAGTCCGCCCCCCAGGGATCCTTGGGTATTCTGGCCTTTTTCAGGTAGGGGCCGTTCCAGTTCTCCACGCCGTCGACATGCTCTACGAGCGCCCTCAGGCCGTGATGGTTGCGCGGATAGTTGCCCGTATCCAGGCGATAGATATCGAGCGCCGCCGATAGCTCTTCCAACTGCACCCTGGCTGTTTTGCTCTTGGATTCACCCAGGGCGTTCATCACCCTCGGGCCGATGAGACCGGCCAACATCGCGAGGATCGCCATGACCACCAACAATTCGATCAGGGTAAAACCGGTGCAATGGGCATGACAAATGTTCAGTTTCATTATCAGACTCTCTTCACTGAGGTTGGATTCGCTCGACAGCCGGTGCCGCTATCCTGTTCAAACAATCCATGACTGGATACGATCTTATCGGCATCAGGCACATATGGCCCACCCACCGATCCGCGCTACGCGGGCAAAACTGGTGAAAATTATACCAGCAATGCCCAGCCAAAGATCTACAGCCAATGCCCTATATTTACATCATCGCTTGCGGCGCCTTGAATACAAGAGACCCCTCCGCCCAAATACGCAATAGGGTAGAATAGGTCAAAATCGGGTACCCATACTATGTAAAAGGCACCAGGAGCGCCTGAATGAGCAGAGAGATCCTTCCTCGACATCTACGTTCGCAAGCGGTTGCGCTGGCGCACGATGTACTGATGGTGCCGATTGCCTGGTTCCTGGCTTACTGGCTGCGCTACAACCTGGAGGTGGTGCCTGCCACCTATTACGAGGATGCCCTGGTAGGCCTTTTTTTCATTCTGCCGATTCAACTGACCGCCTTTCTGCTGTTCGGCCTCTATCGCGGCATTTGGCGCTTCGCCTCCCTCCCGGATATCGTACGCATTCTCAAGGCAGTGGCGGTGGGTACCCTGGTTGGTGTGGCACTGCTGTTTATCTTTACCCGGGCCGGGGGCGTTCCCCGCTCCGTTCCCGTTATCTATGCGATTCTGCTGGTCATGCTGCTGAGCGGGCCGCGTCTGATCTATCGCCTGCTCAAAGATCACAGCCTGGATCTGTCCCCCGGGAAGCGGGTCCTCATCGTAGGATCGGGCAAGGCCGGTGAGATGCTGGCGAGAGATATCCTACGCAACCGCCGGGGAGACTATCGCCCCGTCGCCTTTGTCGATGACAAGCAGCGTCGCCAGGGCAGGGAGATTCACGGTATTCCGGTAGCCGGCACCTGTGGCGATATTCCACGACTGAGCGAAGAGCTCGGCATCGACATCATCATGTTGGCCATTCCCTCCGCCTCTTCCAGACAGATGCGACGGGTGGTCGAGCTGTGCGAAAAGGCGGAGATCCCCTTCAGATCCGTGCCCCAGCTCAACGATCTGATCTCCGGGAGCGTGCAGATCAACAACCTGCGCACCGTGTCCATCGAGGACCTGCTTGGACGCGATCCGGTCTCCCTCGACTGGCATGCCATCAACAACGCACTGTCCGGCAAGGTGATACTGGTTACCGGCGCCGGCGGATCGATCGGCTCCGAACTCTGCCGCCAGCTGGCGAAGATCGAACCCGCCCGGCTGGTGCTGCTGGAGATAAGTGAATTTAATCTCTATAGCATCGAAATGGAGCTTCGCAGCAGTTTCCCGGACCTCTCCCTCCAATGTCATCTGGGAGATATCCTCGACCAGCCTTTGGTGGATAATCTGTTCGAACAGGAGAGGCCGGAGGTGGTGTTTCACGCCGCCGCCTACAAACATGTTCCCATGCTCGAACATCAACTGCGCCAAGCGGTGCGTAACAATATTCTTGGCACACGCATTTTGGCGCAAAGCGCCGACCGTTATCAATGTGATGTCTTTGTCCTGGTATCAACCGACAAGGCGGTCAATCCCGCCAACGTGATGGGCGCCTGTAAGCGGGGTGCGGAGATCTACTGTCAAAACCTCAATCCACACTCCGACACCAAGTTCATCACCGTGCGCTTTGGTAACGTCCTGGGTTCAGCCGGCAGCGTAATCCCGCTGTTTCGTAAACAGATCGAGGCAGGTGGACCGGTCACGGTAACCGATCCCCGTATGGAGCGCTATTTCATGACCATCCCCGAGGCCTGCCAATTGATCATGCAGACCGTCGTGCTCGGCGACGGCGGTGAGATATTCGTGCTCGACATGGGGGAACCCATCAAGATCAGTTACCTGGCGGAACAGATGATCCATCTGTCGGGAAGGACGCCTGGCATAGACATCCAGATCGAGTACATTGGCCTTCGGCCGGGTGAAAAGCTATATGAAGAACTGTTTCACGAAATGGAGCATTTACAAAAGACAGCTCACGACAAGGTCTTCATCGCACGATACCGGCAGGTTGACTGGTACAGACTCCTGGACAACCTCGATAATATGAAAGTAGCCTGTGATAATTATGAAACTGGAGAATTGCAAACCCTTCTGGAAATACTGGTCCCGGAGCATGCTGAGCTCGAGAAGGGCGACAGTTCTGCCAACGAGGCTACTGCTTGAACCGACAACATGCCACATCCCGAAGTACTCCCGCGCGATGCAATGGACAGCCTTAGCAGCATGATAACCCCGCTGAGTTTTGAACATGTAAAACCCGACAAAAGCACTAACCAGTGCTGTTCCGGTTTCAGCTTGCTTTGCAGACATAAATAAGATGCGCAATATGCTCGATCAAGTTGCTGACATGCTGCTGCGTAAAACATGGACCGAAACTCGCATCAATACGCTTGTTGGAGAGTACCAGGAGCTATATCACGCTTATGCGTCCGAGGATTCCGTTCGCGTCAACGCCGCATCGGGAGGAGTCGGGTCGGCGCTCTTGATCTCACTCCTGGAACAGGGCGAGATCGATGGTGCATTGGTATGCAATACCAATATCGAAATGGAAAAAGTCAGAGCACGTTTTTCCATCGCCACGACTAAACAGGAGATTCTTGCAGCCCAAGGCAGTAAATATGTGGAAACTGCATTTATGCGGGAGGCTCTCCCACTGATTCGTCAATTTAATGGACGCATCGCCGTCGTTGGCCTGCCCTGTGATATCTCAAACCTTAGCCGCTGGGAAACGAAAGATGACGACCTTGCCAACAAGGTCAAGCTTAAAGTGGCATTGGTATGCGGTCACAACTCCAGGACCGAATTAATAGATGAAATCTCGGAGCAACTGAGAAAGGAGGCCGCAAGCCCGCTTCGTTCATACCAATTTCGCAAAGGTCATTGGCGAGGCGAGTTGGAAGCCGGGTTTCTTAATGGAACCACCATCAGAAAGCCATTCTCCTATTTCAGTGTTTATCAAAATCTTTTCTTTTACTCGGAAAAAAAGTGCCTTGTTTGTCACGATCACTTCGGGTATCAGGCTGATATATCTCTAGGAGACGTCTGGGCCTACCGTTTTAAGCAGGATCCGATCAAGAAAACAGGGGTCATCATACGCACCCGGCAAGGCAGTGATTGCTGGAAAAGCGCAATCCTCGGCGGCACAATCACAGCAACAACTTTGGATATTTGCGACATCCTGGACGGGCAGGCCCGCGCCGCGCCATTTCATTATAATGTCAGCGCAAGGAGCCGAGTGGCTCCATTATTTGGATATAAAGTGCCCGACAATGTTG
>NATV01000065.1 GCA_003094535.1 gamma proteobacterium symbiont of Ctena orbiculata
TAGATCGCCGTGGCACGCTGCAGAAACCAGGCCCTCAAACCACTCGCCCGACGACTCATGACAGACCTCCCAGCAAGACCAGCGCCAACAGGGGTGCGGCCACTGTCACTGCCCAGGCGGTTTGACGAAACAACGGCTTTTCGACGCCGACATCGATGTCGATCAACAGGTAGCGGATACCTGCCAGGAAATGGTGCATCAGCCCCCAGAGGAAGAGAAACAGAATCAGTTTGGCTAGGCCGCTGGCAAAAAGTCCTTTGGCAGCTGCAAATCCTTCAGAACCACTGAGGGATAGATCGAGAAGATAGATGAGAAGCGGTATCGCCAGCACCATCAGCACGCCGGTGGCGCGATGGATGATCGACATCACGCCGGCCATGGGCAGGCGTATTTTGAATAGATTGAGAAAGACCGGCCTCGGATTAGTCTGTTGCATGTTTCTCTTTTCCAATACTGTTCGATTTAAATGGGATCAGAGTCGAACCGCCTAAAGCTCTGAGCGTCTCTACTGCATTGTCGTTTAACCGACTTACTCCGGTTGCGATTGAGTCACTATTCACTCCTTCTGCATCATGCAACTGGCGCGAACCGATGCAAGTGCAGTCATATTCAATAATCCTCGCACACTGATGCTGGGTGTCACCACGTGGGCCGATTTCGCACAACCGATCAGAATCGGTCCGATCATGATGCCGTCACCCAGCACCTTCAGCATATTGAAGGCCACATTGGCGGCATCCTGATTTGGCATGATCAGCAGATTGGCCCGGTCCTTGAGTCGGGAGTTGGGAAAGCGGGTGGTGCGAAGCGGCTCCGACAATGCCAGGTCGGCATGCATCTCACCCTCGACCTCCAGGTCGGGCATGCGCTCTCGCACCAGGGCGAGGGCTTCGCGCATCTTGATCGCGGAAGGTGAATTATGGCTGCCGAAATTGGAGTGGGAGAGCAGCGCGACCTTGGGTTCAACACCGAACCACAATACCTCTTCGGCACACAGGGCGACGATTTCAGCAAGGTCTTCAGCCGAAGGATCCTCCTGTACATAGGTATCCGCTATGAAAAGGGTGCCCGACTGCAACACCAGGGCGTTCATCGATGTGAGCCTGTTGACCCCCGACTCGGTACCGACGATCTCGCGCACATAGTCGAGGTGTTTCCAATAGCGGCCCACGGTTCCGCAGATCATGGCATCCGCCTCTCCCATTGCCACCACCACCGATGCCAACACGGTGGGATTGTTGCGCAGTGCTTCCCGCACCTCCTTCGGCGAATAGCCTCTGCGCTGCACCCGTTGCAGCAGCGTCTCTGCGTAGCTTTCGAAATTGGGGATATCGAAGGGATCGAGAAGTTCGTAATCGACCCCTTCCTGCATTCTCAATCCAAGGCTCTCGATACGCTGGCCGATAACACCACGTCGGCCGACAAGTATGGGACGCGCTATCCGCTGATCCACGGCCTGTTGAGCCGCCTCAAGTACCCGCGACTCCTGACCCTCGGCATAGACCACGCGCCGCAGCTCCTTGCGCGCCCGGTCAAATACCGGCCGCATGGGAATGCTGGAACGGAAGACGGTCTGTTGCAGCCGGTTTCGGTAGGCCTCCAGATCCTCGATGGGGCGTTGCGCAACACCCGATTCCATGGCCGCCAGCGCAACCGCGTAGGGAACGCTCTCCATCAACTGGGGATCGAACGGCTTCGGGATCAGATAATCGGGTCCGAAATGGAGCTGCTGGCCGCCATAGGCCGAACGCACCACATCAGAAGGCTCCACTTGGGCCATCTCGGCAATGGCGCGGATGCAGGCCAGTTTCATTTCCCGATTGATCTCGGACGCTCCCACGTCGAGCGCGCCGCGAAACAGAAACGGAAAACAGATTACATTATTGACCTGGTTGGGATAATCGGAACGGCCCGTGGCAAGGATCGCATCGGGCCTCACCGCCTTCGCCTCTTCCGGCATTACTTCCGGGTATGGGTTTGCCAAGGCCAGGATGAGGGGATCGGATGCCATTTTCGGCAACCACTCAGGCTTCAGTACACCACCCGCGGAGAGCCCCAAAAAGATATCGGCCCCAGCAAGGGCCTGCTCCAGGGTACGATGGGGTGTATCCGTGACATATTTCCCCTTGTAGGGATCCATATTTTCGCGACGACCCTCATAGATCACGCCGCTAATATCCGTAACGGTGATATTTTCCCGCTTCATTCCCATCTCGATCAGCAGATCGAGACAGGCCAGAGCGGCGGCACCGGCACCCGCGGTCACCAGCCTGACCTCATCGATTGCCTTGTCCACCACCTTGAGCCCATTGAATATCGCGGCACAGACCACGATTGCGGTGCCGTGCTGGTCGTCGTGGAAGACCGGTATGTTCATGCGCTCCTTGAGCGCTTTTTCGATAATAAAGCAGTCAGGTGCTTTTATATCTTCGAGATTGATGCCGCCGAAGCTGGGTTCGAGCCTCGCTACCGTATCGATGAAGTGTTGGGGGTCCTGCTCGTCGATCTCGATATCGAAGACGTCGATGTCGGCAAACTGCTTAAACAGTACCGCCTTGCCCTCCATTACAGGTTTTGAGGCGAGACTGCCGATCGAACCCAGGCCGAGAACCGCAGTGCCATTACTGACCACCGCCACCAGGTTGCCCCTTGCGGTATAGTCGGCCGCCTTGTTGGGATCCTTTTCGATCTCCTGGCAGGCGGCTGCCACCCCCGGGGAATAGGCCAGGGCAAGATCTCGCTGATTGGCCATCGGTTTGGTGGCCTTGATCTCAAGCTTGCCTGGTTTTGGTGAGCGATGATAGTCGAGTGCAGCCTGTCTCAACTCATGAGGCATAGAGCGCTTGTCCTCGATTCGGTGGTCAGTGATTCAGTAGAGTGTAGCCGAGGGTCGTTTGATCGTTGAACAATAGTGATTATTGATAAATACAATTCTCAAGCACGGTACTATTAATATCAGCGTATTAAACCAACAAAGCGGGTGAATGTCCAGGATTAATGCAAACCATTCGCAACATCCAGGCGGTCAAATCGTCATATTGGAAGGTTGGCAATCTTTGGGCGTAGTGATCAACTGAGCCAGTCACGACTTCTTGTCATTGGTTATGTCGCCCCAGGAGACATCCCATGGGCTGTTGAGCCAACGGCTCGCTGCGGCGGAAAAACTCATATCGGCGGGGGCCTCTTCCACCGCGCCGATCTCGATCTCTTCGATCTCAATGTCCTCATCCACACCGGGAATATCATCAGACTCCATGGCAAAACTGAGTTTGCTGAGTGACGCCCCCCGATCCAACAACCCGATATCCCGTTGCAGATTGTCAACGACGCCTTTGAGTACCTGCTTCATGGCATCAGGATAGTCTGGATTTTCAAGCATTGCCTTGACATCACCCTGCATCTCGATGATTTTCTCCTTCGCCTTGGTCCGCTGCTCCCTCTCTTGCGCCTCCAAATGCTGAAGCTGCTGTTTGTGCAGCGACGGCGCCACCGGAATCGGTGAGCCGGTAGTGGTTACACCACGCTTGCGTAGCAATACCCTCAACGAAACCGCGGTTTGCGCAGTGCGCTTGAACTCGTCAAGGAGTTCGAAGGGACCCTCCTCACTCTCACCACTGGCGATGGCGATAAACTCGATTCCCTCGGCGGAGGAAAAGTCGAGCCCGGAGAAACTCAGGATTTTTTCCAACTGCCCCTTGAGAATCAGTTCCAGATTGTTGAAATATTGCTTGATCTTGCTGACCGGAAGGTTACGCAGACTGTCGCTCAGGGAACTGTAAAGATGCAGTGCATCTTCCGGCATCTCCTTGGAGTCAACACCGAGCACCAGCATGGCATTGAGACTATCCTGCATATTCTCGATAGCCTTGGTGATCTCGACAATCTGCTGCAGTATCTGGCGCTTGCTTTCCAAAGAGGAGATATCGGCCTGCATGGCATCACTGTTGATATCGACTGTCATCACCATTTGTAACCTCGGGGAACCAGAATGTCCGTGCATCTCCATCCGGGAGATCATTTTGTTATGCGCTAAGCGGGTGTTCCATTGGTCCACGCCACGCTGTCGGCTGAGCGACTCGCTTACACACGATTAGCGGCAAATATCAGCCTCGCTTGAACAATCAAGGGGTTGTTTTCCCAATCCGGAGAAGGCAACAGAGGTAATGAGAATTTAACTCTGGTAGGCAGATATATTCAGGGGTGAGAGCGAATTATGCTGGCGATCTGCTGGACAAAAACGGATGCCACCCGGGTGCGCCCCTGAACATTGAGGTGGCCGCCATCATCGGTGTAGTCACCGATAAGCGAGTAGTATGTCCGGCCATCCATTTTGAACGATTCCCTTTTGCCGTTGGCATAGGTGGATTCGCTTGCCGCAATATCGACAATTGCAGAATCGTTGTAGTTTGAACGGAGCATCTGATTGAATTGATTGCGTTTTATATTGTCCAGCTTGCTCTTGTTCGGCCTTCCGAGCAGCTCTCTCAGCCAGATGGACGGACCGCCGGGGGAATGCCGTAACGGCATCGTTGCATGGATGAAAGTGACCTCCGGATGACGCGCGATGAGGTCATCCATGGTTCGCTTGTAATCGTTGAACACCTTCGATACATCCGAATCGCGGTTGATGTCGATATAGCAGAATTTCAACAGCGCATAGTCGATCTTACCGGCAAGTTCCTCATCAATGATCCTGCCGAAGTCCACACATTTACTGAGGGGTTCGGTGTTGTTGCCCACCGCGGCGTGGAGTAGGCATCCCTTCGATTCGCCGACCTCGGTCGTATAGTCCGCAATTCTCAGATCGATCCCCTGATGATCCTTCAACAATCCCTCTATGCCCTCGAGGATGTTTTTACCTACTGACTGGTGCCCAAAAAAAACCCTTGCGTCCGCCAGGGTTTGCAAATCCTGCTCCAACGTCTGTGGCACGTTCGATGCCTCCTCTTGATTACTGGACGTACAACCATTGAATACCAATAGCATTATAACCACTCGTGGCCCGATCAATCGCATTATGTCGCTCATCACTCGTCTCTCCATTGCTTACGGGCCTAACAGCAACTGACCTTCAGCCCAGTTGTCGATAACCCCGTTGCAACAGCTCCTCCGTGGTTTGCCAATCGATACAGGCGTCGGTGATCGACACACCATAGGCCAAATCGCCATCGATATCCTGTCGACCGGCGTTGATATGGCTCTCCAGCATCGCCCCGAGAATAAACGATGGCTCATTGCTGCTTCTCGCCTGCCTGATCTGATCGATAAGGTTATCCCAAACCATGACTTGGCGAGAGTAATTTTTACCACTGTTGGCGTGTGAACAATCCACCATCAACCTGGGATTGAGATTTTTTGAACGCAGCATCTCCGCCGCCTTGAACACCTCCTGTTGATCGTAATTCGTCCCCCGGCTGCCGCCACGTAGAATCAGGTGGGTATCGCTGTTGCCCGTAGTCTCCACGATCGAGGTCTCACCCAATTCGTTGATCCCCAGAAAGGTGTGCGAACTGGCAGCTGCCAGCATCGCGTCAACGGCCACCTTGGTGTTGCCGTCGGTGGAGTTCTTGAAGCCCACCGGCGCCGAAAGGCCGGATGCCATCTGGCGGTGAGTCTGGCTCTCAGTGGTACGTGCGCCGATAGCCACCCAGCCAAGCAGGTCGCCTATATATTGCGGAGTAAAC
The DNA here is from genome assembly GCA_003094535.1 of gamma proteobacterium symbiont of Ctena orbiculata. Taxonomy (GTDB): domain Bacteria; phylum Pseudomonadota; class Gammaproteobacteria; order Chromatiales; family Chromatiaceae; genus Thiodiazotropha. The sequence goes on from NATV01000065.1 coordinate 5,685, forward strand.
GGTTCAAGTATCTCCGTAGCCGTTGGCAATCCGAGACTATTGATGTCAAGCAGCAGTTGTCTCGCCAGACGCAATCCCTTGCCCATGTCGAAGGAACCGTTCATCGCCGGATCATTGATCAGTCCTTTCCAACCGACAGTGGTGCGTGGCTTTTCAAAATAGACCCGCATCACCACATAGAGGCGATCGCTGACACTAGCCGCCAACGGCTTGAGTCTTCGCGCATAATCCATGGCCGCAACAGGATCATGGATCGAGCAGGGCCCGACGATGACCAGGGGACGGTTATCGCTACCGTTGACGATGCGATGTATGGTCTCCCGCACCTCAAGCACATGCTCGTAGATGACGTCGCTCACGGGCATCTCGTGCAACAGGTCGAGCGGACGGATCAGCCTGTGGGTAGAGGAAACCCGGGTGTTGGAAACCCGACTGTCTGTTATCGTTTGTTTATCGGTCATTACAAATACCCTGCATGAAGCGGTCCCTATCTATGAATATAGACCGCCGACAGATCATCAGATTGTGTGGATTGAAGGATCGCTCCAAACTCCCGCAATCTTTGCATTGCGTCAATCCGTAAGATATCGATCAGTATGCCGTGCCATAACGATGGAGCATTGTGATATAAAAAATACTACTTGGCGATCGCTATAAATTGGGCATCCAGCAATCCCGCCAAGTCTTCAGCCAGCAACTCAATCTCCAAACCACGCCGTCCTGCACTGACGAAGAGTGTTGGCAAATCGGCAGCAGAACGGTCGATCAGGGTCAACAGGCGCTTTTTCTGTCCCAAGGGGCTGACACCTCCCACCACATAGCCGGTGCTGCGCTCCACTTGCCTGGCGTCCGCCATGGCCGCTTTTTTTACCTTCGCCGCCTTTGCGAACGCCTTCAGGTCGAGCTGCGTCGAGACCGGGACCACGGCAACGGCCAACTCCCGGCCATCCAGGGAGACCACCAGGGTTTTGAATACACGTTGCGGGGGAATCCCAAGTTTTTCCGCTGCCTCCATGCCGTAAGAGGGATGCTTCGAATCGTGCTCGTAGCTGTGAATACGAAACTCGATGCCTGCTTTTTTTGCGGCATTGATTGCTGGTGTCATTGTGTTAGTCGAAAACCCGCGACCCGGTGTGTGATGAACATGATCAGCAATACCGCCGCCGCAAACAGATAGAGCCCGACGTGTATTTCGATCTCTGCGATCACATCCAATTTTACCGCAACCACCATTACCGCAACCACCATGACATCCAACATTCCCCATCGTCCATAGTCGTGCATCAGCTTTAGCAGCTGTAGATAGCGTGTTGAATTGAATTGACGCAGTTGCAGCAACAGAAACAGCAACACGATCTTGATGACCGGCAGCACCACGCTGAACAATCCCACAATGATAAAGAGAAACCAATGATCCCTTTGCAACAACTCCATGATTCCCGAAATCACGGAGAAAGAGTTGGCGATGAAGAGAAACTTGGTCAACGTCAACATGGGCAGAGAGAGGCCGGCCACCAACAGGCAACTGGCGAGCAGCAACAGCAAGCGTAACCATTTAACCGACCGATCCGGAATCAGCAAGGGTATTGTCTCATCCTGCTGTTGCGCACTATTCCCGGCTTTCATCGAGATCGAAGACCTTGTGAAATCTGGCCACGCCCTCAACTCCCTTCATCGCGGAGGAATCAAGGATCTTCACCATGAAGGCCTCATCGGGGACACCCTCCCATTGACAATCTATGCCAAGGGGTCGCGGTTTTTCCCTTATCGTCAACATGACCCGTCAATCCTATCCATGCCGTCAGCGGTATTTCCTGCCCCGGTGTTTGATCCATCCGCCCGCTCGTCTGCCTTGGGGGTCGTGATGGGTCCAGTGCACCACCCCGCCCCGTTCATTCCATTCATAGACACCGGAAAACTCCACGCTGTCACCGGTATCGAGGGCATCCAGTCGTGGGGCAAGATCGATATTGTGGGCGATCATCAGGGTATGTCCGGAACCGAGGCGGATAATGAAACGTTGATGGCGACTCCCGTCGAGATCATCCGCGAGCAGCCTTATGACCTCTCCCTCGCCTGATACAGGCAGATCATTGGCCCGCTGCCGAAAGGCGTTGGATATTTGATCGTCGGCGCCGGTCCGGGTCGGGCTCTCGGGTATCGCGAGCGGTCCCTGATCACGCTGTTGCAGGCCATAGTAGCCGGCGACAAGCACAATCAATACGGCAACTACTTTATTCGACAGTGACAAGCTGGCTATCCCCGGATTCAGTTGACCCGCTTGCCGGTGGTATACCTGCCGTCAACAAAGTCATCAAAAAATTCCTTCACCAAAGGATGGTCCACGGGCTCGATATTCGTATCGATGGTCAGATTGCGCTCTGCCACATAGGTCTCGTTATTGGAGCTGTGGACCAGGACCCGGTACCAGGGCTGGTCCTTGGGCGGCCGGGATCGGGCAACCTGATCGTACCACTCATCACTTAGCATAAACTGTGCATCCACATCCACAATCACACCGCGATAGTCAAACAGACGATGGTAGACGAGTTCGCCGACACTGAATTTCGCTTTGGTTGTCTCGATTTCTGAAGACATCAGGAGCAACTCCGGGATGACCTGGTTCCCATACTCTACCACACAGGCCGGTCAATCCGACCGGTGTCCTGCGCAATGCCCTCTGCAGAGGGGATAAATTGCGGAAAAATCCCATATCGATCACATGGCTAAGGATATTCCAGCTATCCTGGCCAGGCGCCTCCTGATATCATCGCGCACGTCTGAAAAGATGGGATCGATATTATGGTATTGGCCGATTACTTCACTGCAAAGGGTAACCAGGTCCGGTTCAGCCGTGACCAAGCCAGCCGCTTTGCAAAAGAAATTGCTAATGATTTCAATCCGATACACAACACGGATGCAAAGATGTTTTGCGTCCCCGGTGATCTGCTCTTTTCCGTCGCCCTTGATCACCTGGGACTGAGTCAACGTATGCGGTTCAATTTCTCAAATATGGTGACCGACAATGCAGTGATCCTGCCTCAGAGTGACGCCTCGCAGATCGAGATCAAGGATGAGGCGGGAAAGCAGTATCTCTCCATCGATCGCGAGGGTGAGAACACCCGCGATCCGCTAGTGATCGATCGCTTCACAAGCCGTTATGTCGCCTTCTCGGGCAGGGCCTTTCCCCACATCCTGGTACCACTGATGGCGGAACAGGGGATCATGATCAATCCTGCGCGACCCCTGGTGATCTACCAGAGCATGGAGATCGATCTCATGCATCTCAACTTCAACGACCCCGATCTGGAATCCACAGGATCACATCTGGAGGTGCTGGGAAAAAAGGGGATAGTACGCCTCGAATTCCGCATTCTGGAGGCGGGTTTGGAGGTTGGTCAGGGGGCAAAATATATGGCCCTGCGTGGCCTGCAACCCTACCAGGGCAAGGCCATGCAGAGCATTGTCGATACCTATAACGATTACAAGCGTGCCTACATAACCGCCTGAAAACCTTGTTGATCAATACCGATTAAGCGACTGATTGGGTGGCGGGAAGTACCAGCCACACCCCGGCACACGATGCCACTGCTGCCGCTGCTCCCTTCCGGGCCTGACGGGGTTCACAGCTTCTCGTTGCGGGGGGACCGATACCTACCGCCATAAGAGCTGGGATTATACCGATTATTGAAGGCCAAAAAAGCTTGAATCTTACCCGCATCAGAGGATTCGACAATCCAATTCACTTTGTAGGATGAGAGATTTCAGCGCCGACCAGACATTGTCCAGCAAGATGGGTTGTGCCTTTTCGTTTGGATGGATGCCATCGGCCTGCATCAGCCCCTCGTCCAGGGCGACGTCTTGGAGAAAGAATGGCACCAGGGGAACCGATTCCGCCCTGGCGACATCATAATAGACTTGATGGAAGGCATTGACGAAATCCTCGCCATAGTTTGCCGGCAGACGGACACCCAGCAGCAGTACCGAAGCCCCGGCCTCTTTGGCCAGCCTCACCATCTGTTGCAGATTGTCTCTCATGGTGACAATACCGATGCCGCGCAAACCGTCGTTACCGCCAAGTTCGATTATGACTATATCCGGCTGGTGATTCGCAAGCAGGGTCGGGAGCCGGCTCACACCACCTTTGGTGGTATCACCGGAGACACTGGCATTGACCACGGCGAAGAGGCCACAATGGCGTTTCAGCCGCTGCGCCAGGAGGCTTACCCAGCGCTGTTCGGTGGTGACGCCGTAGCCGGCACTCAGACTGTCGCCAACAACCAGCAGGTTTTGCTGCGCCGCGCTTAGCGGCAGCGGACTTATGAGAGCGAAGAGTAATAAAAGCTGTAGGATCATTTTCATGTTGCAAACATCATCCAATCAACATCCTGTGACTGCAAGCGGGCTGGTGAAGTTCGTCGAGACCAGCGCCGGCCGGATCGATATCCTGCAACGGATCGACCTGACAGTATCCCCCGGGGAAGCGGTGGCGATTCTCGGCGCCTCGGGCTCGGGAAAATCGACCCTGCTGGGGCTGCTGGCCGGTCTGGACGAGGCCTCATCCGGCGAGGTCAGGCTCTTCGGCACCTCGCTTGGGGATCTGGATGAGGATGGCCGCGCAGCGCTGCGCGCCGGCAAGGTGGGATTTGTCTTCCAGTCCTTTCAACTGCTCAGCGGCATGACCGCATTGGAGAATGTCATGCTGCCCCTGGAGCTGGCAGGAGAACGCGGGGCCGAGGCGGCGGCAAAGGCCGCGCTCACGGCAGCCGGTCTGTCGCAGCGACTTCACCACTACCCGTCCCAGCTCTCAGGAGGGGAGCAGCAGCGGGTCGCCCTTGCCCGCGCCTTTGCCCCCGATCCGCAGGTGCTGTTTGCCGATGAGCCCACCGCCAACCTGGATGCCCACACCGGAGAAACGGTGGCCGATCTGCTATTCAGCCTCCAGGAACAGAGCGACACGGTACTGATTCTGGTTACCCACGACGAGATGCTGGCCCGTCGCTGCGACCGTCGCCTCTACCTGCGTGATGGCGTCTTGGAGAATGGGGCTTGAACGCTTTCCAATTCGCCCTGCGATTGCTGCGTCGGGACTGGCGGGCCGGGGAGCTGAGGCTGCTCGCCAGCGCCCTGGTGATCGCCGTGGCCTCGGTGACCTCGGTAGGTTTCTTTACCGATCGTATCGAGCGCGCCATGGCGCGCCAGGCAAGCGAGGTATTGGCTGCCGATTTACGGATCGAGAGCAATCGGCCACTTCCCGAAATTCTTGTCGCGGAGGCCGAGCGGCTTAAGCTGCCCTATGCCAGGACGCTCAGCTTCCCCAGCGTCATCCTGCATCGCGACACAACCCAGCTGGTCCAGGTAAAAGCTGTCTCCCAGGGCTATCCCCTGCGTGGCCAAATGCGGGTGCGCGACAGCGTGGACGGCGAGGACCGGGAGGCGGTAACCGTACCGGCATCAGGCGAAGTCTGGTTGGAAGAGCGTCTCTTGCCCCTGTTGAATATCACCCTGGGTGACAGCATCAAACTGGGTAAGCGCAGCTTCAAGGTGGCTCGAATCATTACCTATGAGCCCGACCGCTCGGCCAACCTGTTCCGCCTGGCGCCCAGGCTGATGGTCCCCACCGGCGATATCGGGGAGACCGGATTGCTGGGGCCTGCGAGCCGGGTCAGGCACTATCTGCTGTTGGCGGGACCTCCATCGCTGATGGACGACTACCGGCGATGGGCGGAAGCACTCGACATCGGCGGAGTGGAGGTTGAGGATATCCGTTCGGCACGTCCCGAATTGCGCTCCGCGCTGGACCAGGGGGGTCGTTTTCTGCGCCTGGCCGCGGCTACCGCTATCCTGCTCTGCATGGTCGCCGTGGCTCTCTCCAGCCGCCGCTTCGTCGAACGGCAGTCCGACAGCAGCGCCTTGATACGCTGTCTCGGCGCCAGCCGCCGAGAAGTGGTTCAAATCTTCATAGTAAGGCTGTTGGGTCTGGGGCTGATCGCCAGTCTGATCGGCGTGTTGGCCGGATTGGGTGTGCAGACCCTGCTGATCAGACTGGTCGGCCACTGGTTCAGCAGCCAGATCCCCGCGCCAACGGCCTGGCCCCTGGTCTCGGGTATGATCACCGGTATCCTGGTACTGATCGGTTTCTCCCTGCCCTCGATTATCCGCCTCGGTGCAGTGCCCCCGCTGCGCGTCTTCAGACGCCACCTGGACGCACCTCCCATCAGCTACCTGCTGTTTCTTGCGGCCGCCCTGCTCTCGCTGAGCATATTGCTGATATGGCAGATTGGCGATGACAAAATGGCCTTGCGTCTGATTGGCGGTCTCCTGGCCGGGCTGGCGATACTGCTCCTGATCTCCCGCATGCTGGTCTATCTGTTGGCACCGTTGCGCAACCTCACCGCAGGCTCCTGGCGTTACGGGCTGGCCAGCCTTTCGCGTAATCCGGCCACAACCAGCATCCAGTTGACCGGTTTCGGCTTGGGTTTCACCGTGTTGTTGCTGTTGGCGATTGTCCGGGTCGACCTCTTGGCAAGTTGGCAGGGCGCGCTGCCGGATGACAGTCCCAACCAGTTTCTGATCAATATCCAGCCGCAGGAGGTGGATGCGGTGGATGCGTTACTGGCCCAAGGAGGGATCAAAACCAATGGCCTGTTTCCGATGATCCGCGGCCGTCTGGTCAGCATCGACGGCAACCCGGTCAGCCGCGATAACTATGAGAATCCCAGAGCCCAACGGCTGGCAACCCGGGATTTCAACATCAGCCATGCGACCCAGCCCCAGAGCGACAACAAGATCGTCTCCGGCAATTGGTGGACCGAAACACAGCTCCATGAAGCCTGGTTCTCGGTGGAGCAGGGATTGGCCGAGACCCTGGGTATCCCTCTCGGTGCGGAGCTTGAATTCGAGATTGCAGGCAGTCGGGTCAAAGGCCGGGTTGAGAATCTGCGTACGGTGGAATGGGACTCGTTCAATGTCAACTTCTTCGTAATCGGCACCCCGGGACTGTTGGGCGCAAGACCGGCCACCTACATCACCAGCTTCTACCTGCCCAAGGAGAAACGCCGTCTGCTCCACACCCTGGTCCAGCGTTTCCCCAGTATCACGGCACTGGATGTCACTGCATTGATGACCCAGGTACGCACCATCATGGACCGTGGCGCCCTGGCCGTAGAGTCGGTTTTTCTCTTCACCCTTGCCGCGGGATTGGTGCTGCTCTACGCGGGGATACAGGCAAGTCATGAGTTGAAGGCGCAGGAGACCGCCGTGTTGCGCACCCTTGGCGTCAAACGCAGCGTCCTGCTGCTCTCCACACTGCTGGAGTTTGCCCTGCTCGGGGGATTGGCGGGCCTGGTATCAGCCGCGCTGGCAAGCGCCATCAGTTATTCCCTGGCCCACGCGGTATTCAATCTGCCCTGGCAGCTTGATCTGTCGATGTGGTTTTCCGCCCTGCTGTTTGGCGCCCTCTGTGTCGGTATTGCCGGCACCCTCGCCAGCCGGACGCTGCTCAATACCCCGCCCCTGGTCACCATGAGAAAAATCTAGCAGCGGCAAGACTGGGATTTGTTCTCTTCGTGACAGCCAAGCTGTCTGCGAAGATTGGAAAACCCCTGTTATCTGCGGAATGGTACGGCGTGGTTGCCGTGCAATCCCTGAACCGGCTTTACCGCAGCCAGACGGGCTTGATTGCGCAGACTCCTCACTTCAGGATGACAATGAGGCGAGTCAAGCAGAATCGTGTATATCTTTTGATAGATATTGTTCTCAGCGGTCTCACCACCCTCCCGCAGCAGCAGTTCCATTTCTGCCTCTTCGGTCCGATCCTTGAACTCTGGGTATACATCAAGCAGTTTGCTTGGACCCAGTAAGCAGTAGGCGATGCCCCAGGCTGCAGAGCTGACTATATAATCTGAAACCACAGGGACCGGCTCATTGTATTTCCGCGATATCGCCGTGACCTGTCGATGCAGCACCTGCAGGATATCTTTTGAAACCGATGCTTCCAGATTGTTCAACGCCAGGCTGACCGAAGAGAGACGGTTGCAGAGAAGCCTTCTCACGAAGCTTTTTTCCATGAAACTAAACATTGTTTACAAAGCCCTCCCTGCCGAAGAGTCATTCGGGAACATCATATTGTTTCTTCTGCATCCACCGTCTTCGATGGCTAAAGAACAACGTTATCTCCACCCGTGCCCTAAACAAGCATCTGAAATCCTAACGAACAATACTTAAGGCAAGCTTAAAAAAAGCAAAAAAAAAAGAGTGTCGATTCCCCGAGGCCGTGGATGGTAATATGCCCCGGTCTGTCTGCTAATCTATGCCCAGACAAAGAGAATAACGATAAGACCGGCCAAGCCGGGACAACATAATTACCACCAGGAGGAAGTGAATGTTCAATTTGCTGAAGTACAAGTGCCTGCTCGGATATCTCTGGACCAGTGCAATCGCCGCAGGCGTTCTCACCATCATATTCTTTACCTTCATCGATCCTATTCATGTCGCCAATATGCTGGAATTGCAGAATGACACCGCTCTATACGAGGTCAAGATCTACGCCTGGGTCTTCTGTGCAATCTGGTTCTCAATGAATACATCCACCTATCTCGCCTACTATTTCGGACAGCTGGTGAAGAAGATGGAAAAGGA
>NATV01000066.1 GCA_003094535.1 gamma proteobacterium symbiont of Ctena orbiculata
AAAAACATCCATGCCTCAGTTGAGGACAGGAAGCAGAGAAGCCGAATACCACGCGCACCAGGGGTGCGCGGCAGAAAAGTGAAGATGAGGAGAATAGAGATTATGTCCACCACAACGTCGAGTCTCTGGCAGCAACCGCAGGAGGTTAGAGTAACCGGCCCCATGGCACAGGGCTTCGAGACCATCCTCTCCCAGGAGGCATTGCATTTCGTTGCCGAGCTTGAGCGCAATTTCGGCAACAGGCGGCGGGAGTTGCTGAAACTGAGGACGGAGAGACAAGAGCGCCTCAATCGTGGTGAATTGCCCGATTTTCTCGAGCGTACCTCCGGTATCCGTCAGTCGGAGTGGAAGGTGCAACCGGCGCCGCAGGATCTCCAGGACAGGCGGGTGGAGATCACTGGTCCGGTCGACCGCAAGATGCTGATCAACGCCCTCAACTCGGGCGCCAAGTGTTTCATGGCCGACCTGGAAGATGCCCATTCCCCCACCTGGCAGGCGACGATAGAGGGTCAGATTAACCTGCGTGACGCGGTCAACCGCACCCTCTCCTACACCAGCCCTGAGGGCAAGGCCTACCAGCTCAGTGACGAGCTGGCGACGCTGATCGTACGTCCCAGGGGTTGGCACCTGGAAGAGAAACATGTCCAGGTGGATGGACGCAGGCTCTCCGCCGCCCTGTTGGATTTCGGGCTCTACCTGTTCCATAACGCGAAACAGCTTCTGAAGCAGGGTACCGGCCCCTATCTCTACCTGCCGAAGATGGAGAGCCACCTGGAGGCACAGTTGTGGCGGGACATCTTCACCTGGAGCGAAAAGCGCTTGCATCTTGAGCATGGAACCATCCGTTGTACGGTGCTGATCGAGACCATCACCGCCGTGTTTGAGATGGATGAGATCCTGTACGAGCTGCGCGACTCAATATGCGGTCTCAACTGCGGTCGCTGGGACTATATCTTCAGCTTCATCAAGCGTTTTCATGCCCATCCCGAATGCGTGCTTCCCGATCGCAGCCTGGTGACCATGGCGGTTCCCTTTCTGAGCGCCTATTCAAAGCTGCTGATCAACACCTGCCACCGCCGCGGCGCCCATGCCATGGGGGGTATGGCGGCCCAGATTCCCATCCGCGATGACGCCAAGGCCGATGCCGAAGCCAAGGAGAAGGTGAGACAGGACAAGGTGCGGGAGGCGGAGAATGGCCATGACGGCACATGGGTTGCGCATCCCGGACTGGTTCCGATCGCGATGGAGGTGTTCGACCAGTATATGCCGGGTCCCAATCAGCTCGATCACATGCACGACGACTTGAATCTGACCAGCAGCGATCTGCTGGCGGTGCCAGAGGGTGAGATCACCGAAGCCGGTCTGCGCAACAACGTCAGTGCTGCACTGCGCTACATGGCTGCCTGGCTGGGTGGTCGCGGCGCGGTGCCGATTCATCATCTGATGGAGGATGCGGCAACCGCGGAGATCGCCCGCTCCCAGATCTGGCAATGGATCCGTTATCCCAAGGGCGTGCTCACTGATGGCCGCAAGGTCACCTATCAGCTGTTCGACCGCACAGTCAGCGATGAATTGGATCTGGTTCGCGAAGAGGTCGGGGAACTGGCATACGAGGCGGGGCACTACGAGCAGGCGGCATCACTGCTGAGACAGATCGTAGCCGCTGATGATTTCGAAGAGTTTCTGACTCTTCCTGCCTACGAAGAACTCGATTGAGTCATGGCGCAACCATAGATCGATACCAATTATTCCACTGGAGAAACTGATGACACGTAAAGAACAGATTGAAGCCTTGGCAAAGGATTGGGCAGAAAACCCCCGCTGGACCGACGTCAAGCGCGGTTACAGCGCAGAAGATGTGGTGCGCCTTCGCGGCTCGGTGCAACCCGAGTACACCTATGCAAAGAAGGGTTCGGAAAGGCTCTGGAAGCTGGTTCGCGGGGATGCCAAAAAGGGCTATGTCAACAGCATGGGCGCGATCACCGGTGGACAGGCGATGCAACAGGCCAAGGCCGGTGTCGAGGCGATCTATCTCTCCGGTTGGCAGGTGGCGGCGGATGGCAATACCTCCGAGACCATGTACCCGGATCAGTCTCTCTACGCCTACGATTCGGTGCCAACCATGGTGCGTCGTATCAACAATACATTCAAACGTGCCGATGAGATCCAGTGGTCACGTGATATCGGTCCCGGGGATGAGGGCTATATTGACTACTTTCTGCCGATTGTTGCCGATGCCGAGGCAGGATTCGGTGGGGTGCTGAATGCCTTCGAGCTGATGAAGAACATGATTGCCGCAGGCGCCGCCGGTGTGCACTATGAAGATCAACTCGCGGCGGTGAAGAAGTGCGGCCATATGGGCGGCAAGGTATTGATCCCGACCCAGGAGGCGGTACAAAAGCTGATAGCCGCGCGCCTGGCGGCGGATGTCATGGGCGTGCCGACACTGGTTCTGGCGCGCACCGACGCTGAAGCGGCCAACCTGTTGACATCCGACGTCGACGCCAACGATAAACCTTTTCTGAGCGGCGACCGCACCAGCGAAGGTTTCTACCGGGTCAACAATGGTCTGGAGCAGGCCATTTCGCGCGGCTTGGCCTATGCTCCCTATGCCGACCTGGTGTGGTGCGAGACAGGAACGCCGGACCTTGGTTTCGCGCGTGAATTCGCCGAGGCGGTGTTGCCGGAAAATCCCAACAAGCTGCTGGCCTACAACTGCTCTCCCTCATTCAACTGGAAAAAGAACCTGGACGACAAGACCATTGCCAAATTCCAGGATGAACTCTCCGACATGGGGTACAAATATCAGTTCATCACCCTGGCCGGTATCCACAATATGTGGTTCAACATGTTCGATCTTGCCTACGACTATGCCCGCGGCGAGGGTATGAAACACTATGTGGAAAAGGTTCAGGAGCCCGAGTTTGCAGCGCGTGACAAAGGTTACACTTTCGTCTCCCATCAGCAAGAGGTCGGCGCCGGTTACTTCGACGATGTCACCACTGTAATCCAGGGTGGCGCATCATCTGTTACCGCCCTGACCGGTTCTACGGAAGAGGAGCAATTCGACAGCGCAGCAGGAATGTAGTCACCATTTTACACACGCAGCTGATTTCGCATCAGTCCTCATACCCCTCCGAGCCTGTGCTGCTGCGTGTGCATTATCATTTTCTGCCCTTCTGCCGCGCTCCAATGCGCGGCTTTTTTTGTCTCGACCGGGATCGGGGAACCTCCCGCGTGGGAACCTATAACCAATAACGAGCATGGAGAAAATCATGAGCAAGAGTGATGCTAGTTTGAAGACGGCGGACCTCTGCGATATCCACGAAGAGCATCTGCAGGTCTGCACTCCGGGTTTTCGCCATTATGGTGGTAAGCGAGCATTTCATGGCCCGATCACGACCCTGAAATGTTTCGAGGATAACTCGCGGGTACGCGAACAACTCGAGCTGCCGGGAGAGGGCAGGGTTCTCCTGGTTGATGGCGGCGGTTCGCTGCGCTGTGCCCTGTTGGGCGACGTTTTAGCGCAGAAGGCGGTCGACAACGGTTGGAGCGGCGTCGTGGTGCATGGCTGTATAAGAGATGCCGCCGAGATCGGTGGCATGTCGCTGGGGGTGATGGCGCTTGCAACCAATCCCCGCAAGAGCGTCAAAAAGGGTGCAGGAGAGGTGGGTGTCGAGGTCAGCTTCAGCGGTGTCGGATTCAGGCCCGATGAGTGGCTCTATGCCGACGAGGATGGCATCGTGGTTCTACCTCACCAGGCCGGATGACAGCGGACTCGCATAGGCCGCGACAATAATAGTGAAATGCGTTTAGAATGGCTGTATAAACAGTGACTGGCCTATTCTGAACCGATGGTTTAATAATGCTGTTACTCACTATCTATGTCCTCATCGCTTTAGGTTTCTCCTTTCTATGCTCCATCGCTGAAGCCGTTATTCTCAGTGTCACCCATCCCTACATATCGGTGCTTGACCAGGAGGGCAACCGGGCTGCGCCAATCTTGCGCGAGATGAAGCGGGAGATTAATGACCCTTTGGCGGCGATCCTCACCTTGAACACCACGGCGCACACCATAGGTGCGGCCGGTGCGGGCGCGCAGGCGGCGGTGGTGTTCGGCAGCGGCTATGTCGGTGTTGCCTCGGGAGTGCTCACCTTCATGATTCTGGTATTTTCGGAGATCATCCCAAAGACACTGGGTGCAAACTACTGGCGACAGCTTGCCCCCGTCACCGCCTACACCCTCAAATTTCTCATCTGGATTCTCTATCCATTCGTGGTGATGTCAGCGATGTTGACCCGTTTGCTGTCACGGGGTAAGGCCCATGGCCAGTTCCGCAGGGACGAGTTTACCGCGATGGCGGAAGCCGGAATCGAAGAGGGGAAACTCGACCAGCACGAATCGCTGATCCTGAAAAACCTGTTTCTCCTCAGGGATACCCGTGTTACCGATGTAATGACACCGCGCACGGTGGTCTTTTCGCTGGATGAGAATGTGCTGGTCAAGGACTATATCGAAAAGCACAACAGCAGCCGGTTCTCACGCATACCGGTATACGATAAGGATAGGGATCATGTTACCGGTTTCGTGTTACGCAGCGATCTGCTGATTTCCCACGCCCGGGGAAATTCCGAAAACAGCCTCGATGTCTATCGCCGGGAAATGCCGGCAATCCCTGATACCAGCTCGTTGCAGGTGGCATTCGAACTCTTCATTGAAAAACACAGCCATATCATGCTGGTCGTGGATGAATATGGCAGCATGGAGGGAATACTCACCCTGGAGGATATCCTCGAGACAATTCTCGGTATCGAGATAGTCGATGAGGGTGATCGCATCGACGACATGCGGAAATTGGCCAGGCGATTGTGGAAGAAAAGGGCAAACAGGATGGGGCTGGAAGTCGACGAATGGGATGAGTGATACCACTATTACCTGGCTATGCCCGTTACAATAGGATCTTCTTACATTCAGTGTGAAAAGGGGTTTTTGGCGGCTCAATACCGAGAGGGTTGTTGCCAATTGAAGTGCTGATAGTTGAAACATCGCCATGCGCTCAGCTTCCGGGAAGATTGTCCGTCCTTTACCGAAGATTCAATTCCATACAAGGTTTCCATTTTGCTGCAAGCAGATTCGAGTTCAAGAGGTGGGGGGCCACCCTGGGAGATGAACACGCCGTTTTTCCCTACAACCTCCTCTGGACCAGGCCAAAGGTCGAATTGATTATAACGTCTATGGCGTCCGGGAAGATTGTAGATAGGAAGTTTGGCCGGCCAATAGAAGGCGAGTTCAGAGGCGAGATGATAGTTTTCTGTAATTATGAATTCAGTATCAGGTAGTTTTTTGGCCAGTGACTCGACCGGCAATTTCCAATCAATCATCTTTTTCAGGTGACTTTGCCTGGGGTCGATATTTATAAGATCCGGGAAGAATACAATAGCGTTGATCATTATCGAAAGCACGATGCCAATAGATAAAACAACTTGTTTGATACGTCCAAACGTCAGTAACTGACCAGCGAAAATCACAATCAGGCCTACATAAACAGGTGATGCCCAGTTTATCTGCACTTTTCCGTGAACGGACTTGAGCAGAAAGAACAATAAAAGGAATAGCGTAATCCGTTTAATGAAAACAACATCAGGGGCAAGAGCTCGGGAGGAAATAGACAGCAGCATAAGAATTCCGACAACCGGTGATACAGCTATTAGTGAGCCCGCTAGGAATTCCAGGGTGTTTCCATCAGCCTTCGCGACATGGCCTATATCATGTCTGAATTGAACGAAATCATGTTGCAGATTCCATATGACGACAGGCATTGCAACAATAATTGTGGCCAGAACCGGTCCAATAAACAGCTTGGGCTGGATTCTGTTTCGCCATTCTGCTGAGGTTAGGCCAACACAAATAACAGCAATGGGCAGCAACAGGATCGTCATCTTGGTTAGGATCCCAAGACCAGTCGCAATGGCGAACAAGTAGAGGGCAAAATCGTCTTTAACTACAAAAAACCGATAGGCAGACCAAAGGCCAGCGGTCCAAAAAAGAAGCAGAATTATATCGGTTGTCATGAAAGAGCCGAGGGTGAAATAGATCGGTGTCGTCAATCCTATAACCAGCGCCCACCGTCCGGCTAAGCGATTTCCCCAGAGTTGGTTCGCAAATTGATAAAGCGTGATGAGAAAGAGACCATGGAGCAACCAGGCAAAAAACCTTACTTGCCATTCACCATGACCAAACAGCTTGTCAGCGAGAGCGATCAACCAGGCGATCAATGGTCCCTTGGAATAGTAGCTCCAATCGAGATGACGTGACCAGTTCCAATATTGGGCTTCATCGAAATGAAGTTCCAGGCCTGCGAAATACAGTATGATTGCATGAAAAGGAATTAACAGGCAGGCAATACTGAATAGCAGTAGTGACTCATGCCAGGTTTGATTTGTCTTGATTGATTGTTGTTTGCCCATCTTCGCATGTATGACTTGAGGATTCCTGGTCGTTTCGCAGGATATAGGGCCTGCTTTTCTTCGATGCATAGTATGTTCTGGAGCTAAGTTCGCTGAGAATACCTGTTGTAAATGTTTGCACGCCCATGAGGACGAGCATGATGGCAACAAACAACATCGGTCTTGAGCCTATATTTTCATGCAACAAGAATTTAGTAATCCCGAGATGTATCAACATTAACGAACCGCTGCCTCCGAGCAACAAGCCTATGCGCCCAAAGAAGTGTCCGGGTCTCGATAGGAATCGAACAAAGAAATAGACTGATAGGAGGTCAATCAATACCTTGAATGTTCTGCCTATACCGTATTTAGATGTGCCATTCACCCGTGGACGGTGGTTGGCCTTCACTTCACGGATGCGCTTAGGGGAGGTGTACATAGACATCAACGCAGGTATGAATCGGTGCATGTCGCCGTAAAGTTGCATATTGCGTAACACACTTCCACGGTATGCCTTTAAACTGCAACCATAGTCGTGTAAGCGAACGCCAGTGACGCGTCCGATAAGGAAGTTTGCAATTCTCGACGGAAGCTTCCGTAGCCAAAAATCGTCTTTTCGGTTTCTTCTCCAGCCAACGACAAGATCCAGATTGTCCTGTTCAAGGAGTTGGACAAACTTTGGTATGTCTGCCGGGTCATTCTGTAGGTCCCCGTCCAAAGTGACAATATACCTTCCCCGCGAATGGTCGAATCCCGCCTGCATTGCCGCGGTCTGTCCGTAGTTTCGTTGTAGTGTCAACATCCGGTATACAGTGCTGCGATATTTTAAAATTGCTTTCAACTTGCTGTTGGTTTCGTCAGAACTGCCATCATCAACCAATATGACTTCCCAATTATTATCATAGTCAAGAAGTGCCGCATCGATCTCTTCAATAAGTGGTTGAATGTTTTCCTCCTCGTTATATAGAGGAACAATGATAGAGAGATCTATGTTCATCTCGTCTTCATGACTCATCTCATGGTTCCTTTCGCAATATGGGTATATTTTTAATATGTAAAAGTGTGCTTGACCACTTTCTGTGATGATAGAAAAGGGCTGTCAAGGTGCCAATGTAGGTGCCAATGAATGATCCGGCAATTACCTGGCTTGGGAAGTGTTTTGCCAGGTATATTCGGGAGAGACCTGCCAGTATCGAGCAGATAAGTAAAAAGCTATGCCAGACATGCCACTGTGGGCGAGTCAAGATTACAAAAAGTGTCGCGGTGAAGAAATTTATAGCGTGGTTGGATGGCATTCCCTTTGTGGAGTAAGTACAGATATCATCTGCCCGTAACCCCTGAAATGCTTCGTGAGAGGTACAGGGTCGGACTTCACTGAACAGCTCTTTCAATTGATTCCCAAGCTGATCTCCCAGACCAATCACTAATATCAGGGAGAACCACCAAAATATTCCTCGCCACCCCTGTTTTTGCACGGCATACAACAATAGAGTCAGCAGAATAGGGAATGAGAAGTAATACTTGCTAGAGAACCAACGAAACAGCATATCGGAAAATGCAGATGCCATGTCGACATGAAACCAGGTAAGAATCAAGTTATCCGGAGTCATCTGAGTGTCTCCCAATCAACAGGCCGAGAGCGGCAAGCAACACCGTGTTCGCTAGGATGAAAAGGTGTAGATTTAACGCTGCTGTCAGTGCGGTTTTGGTATCGAAGCCTACAGGAATCAATACCGCCAATATTCCACTTTCGAAGGTGCCGAATGCAGCTGGCGTATGGATAGGTATGCTGCTTGCCAATTCTCCACTGGCCGCAGCAAGCAGAGAAACAGAAAAAAGGGATTTTACAAATACCGTCAGAATTAATGCATAGGCAATGAGTTTTGTGGACCATGCAAGCGTTGTCCAGATAAAAATAGTCCACATCATTCCGTGATTGCTAGGGAAGCCGGATTTAAACTGGCCCCAATATTTATCGATCCAGGTTACAGAGCGACGAAACTTGAAAATAATTAAGAGCAACAAACATCCAGCAGCCATGACAATCAGGAAAAATAGAACCGCAGATCCTGCCAACTCTAACAAATGCATACTCAGCATGGCCAAGAGTAGTGACAATAACGATAAGAACACCAAGTCGGCAATGCGAAAGCTGAAAAGGGCACCGGCAGCACGACTTATCTTGATGCCGAAATGTCGATGAATTAACAGGGGAAAAACGACTTCACCTGTTTTCATTGGTAGGATATTGTTGAAGAAATTGTGGTGTAGAACAATGCGAAGACATCTGCAGAAGTGACCAGAAATCTCTGAGGAGAAATGGCTATGCAATCGGGCGGCGCGGGCAAGATAGCTTACCGATAACAGGATAAAACAGATCGTGAGCTGACCGACTGACATCGTTGACCAGGCTTGCAGCGTCCGATCCCAGCCCAGGCCATGATCAAAAAGCAATACTAGAACGACTGCGGTCAGCAGCCATAGTGATAGTTGCACAATCGTATTCGTGCGCAATCTGTTGTCTGATTGATCCGATGAATGCAGCGGTGTAAGCATGGTCACAGATCTCTGCCAGGTTTCATCTGGCGCTTGGAAGCGAAATATGTCTTGTTGATTTCAGGTTTTCCAGGCAGGCCAATCCAAGCACAAACAGGGCTATACCATGCTGCAGAGCCTTTGCATTTGCATACCCTGTGTCGTAGGCAAGAAGGAGATAGAGGGTGCAGAGTAATAGCAGGCGTCCAACCCAAATCTGTAAGGTATCGCCGATGGGAAAAGTGCGGTAGAGGCTGCTTACGACCATTGCCGATATCCAACCGACCGCCATGCCTGCCATAATGTCGAGCGGCCAGTGTGCTCCGACAACAGTTCTCGAAAGCGCCGCCAGCAAAGCTAGGAAAAACAGGATAGGGAAGAGGTGCCGTAGCGGGGTGGAATTCATCCATATGGCCATACATCCAAGAAGGGCGAACAGGGTAGAGGTGTGGCCTGAAGGAAAACTCCCATACCTGAGCCCAGGACCGATTATGGTGATTGCCTCCGGGTCGACTGTCTGGGGTGGCCTTGGTACTGCGAATCCGGCTTTCAGTAGATGTACCCAGAGCGCCGCTACTATACATGAGGTCAAGGCTGTGATGGCTATTTTCGGATTGATTCTGTGCAGTGGTAACAGGATTGCGCTTGCCACCAGTCCGTCCCCGAGTATGGTCAACGCCTCCCACAGTGCCGGTTCGATCAATATCGTTGCCTTGGAGTTGATCAACAGGAACCATGGAAGGTTCAGATTCAGCAGGTAGATCAACAACGCTGCCGATAGCGATATCAGGGGTACTAGCAGCATGTAGGGATGGTTCATCGAGCGCGGAGATGCTTGAAACATGGTTGATCTCTTTCCGGTTGATCAGTGCGAGGGCAATACCGTTCTTCTCAAACAGCATTTCATGATTTTGCAACTCATCCAGATAATGGGCTTTCGTCAATACAAGCTCGCCTGGCCCGGGTTTACGTCTTGGCGTAATTTTTCCGCTATAGACACTGAAACTTGGCGTATTCAATCTCCATATCACAGCAGGTTTGTCGTGCTTTGCCGCAATCTGCCCTGCTTGCTTGATGGCCTCCTGCTGGATCTCCGCCACTAGCGGAAGGAGAAATTCGGAGATGACAAATATACTTATCAAGCCTGCGCTGAGGAGTCTGCCCTGTTGCGGCCACCGCTTGGTCATGAACAGCCAGATGCTTATTCCAAGGGCTAACGTAAGTATCAGGAAATAGTTGGAATTAAAACTGTTTGTCGTATTTGTCAGCGCAATGCTTAGCAGAGGGTCTTTGATACTGGGTATCAAGTATTGAAGAAAACCCGGTAATGCAATCAATGTGATGATGAATAGAAATAACGGGATGAATACGGATTTGAGCCCCTGTTTTTCATGCAGCTGCAGGGAAGTCAATACGAATAGAGGGGTAAGGCCATAGAGTATATAGTGCGGCAGCTTGGTTGCTGAGAAAGAGAAGAAAACCAATACAAAGAAGAACCAGCTGAGCAGGAAACGACCGGCTTCAGTTTCACTGATTGATTTTAGACGGTAGCAAGCGTGCAGGATCAGAAAACCAAAAGGAAAAGCGACCAGCAGGATGGCTGGTAGATAGTACCACCAGGCGCCACCGTGTCCCTCCATCTCACTGGCAAAACGGCCTAAATTATGTTGACCGATAAAATTTTCCAGAAAAACCGGGCCCTCCTTAAAGTAGTGCACGATATACCAGGGCATACCGACCAGGAGAAAGGTCAGCCAGGCCAGCGGGTTCGTAACAAGTTGTAACCACTGCTTGAAGCGACCGCTCCAGAGCGAGTATATAAGGCTGACCATGGCAGGGATGATCAGTGCGATCGGGCCCTTTGTCATGAATCCTACACCGGCAAATACTGCTGCAGCCACCAGATATTCCAAACTGCGTTTTGTGAAATGGAGATAAAGTGTGAACATGGTGCCGGTAAGGCAAAAATTGAGTAGGGCATCAGCCGTAGCGGCCTTTCCGATGATGCCAACACCCGCGGCACCGGCCATCAAAATGCCGGAAATGAAAGCATTGCGTGGCGTGGAAATTGACCAAGTGAAGGCTACTACAGCGATACTCCAAAGCGTTGCTGCAACTGCTGAGGGAAGTCGGAATGCCAATTCGCTGCTTCCCAATATCTTGATGCTGAGCGCCTGCAACCAGTAGATCAGGATCGGTTTATCGTAACGTGGCTCTCCATTCAGATAGGTGGTTAGGAAATTATCCCGCAGGAACATCTCACGGGTTGCCTGACTGAAAGCCCCTTCATCGAGATCGAATAGGGGAAATGCGCCTATATTGTAAAAGAATGCCAAGAGTAGGCTTAACAGCCAAAGCAGTCTCAGGCCGTTGGTGCTGGGTAAGGATGTCGTCGCGTACTGCATGGATTATGGGTACAGCTGAGTGAACATCAGTAGAATCCATCCAAGCGT
This sequence comes from gamma proteobacterium symbiont of Ctena orbiculata, assembly GCA_003094535.1. Taxonomy (GTDB): domain Bacteria; phylum Pseudomonadota; class Gammaproteobacteria; order Chromatiales; family Chromatiaceae; genus Thiodiazotropha. Next base: position 11,436 of record NATV01000066.1, read on the forward strand.
TTCCCTGACCGGCTATTCTCTCTCAGGTTTTTTAAATTAAATTTAAACCGTTGAGATAGATCTATTAAATTGAGTTTAAGATGTGTGTTTTAAAAGAAAGGGCTGTTTCAGCGAGGTTACTTTTATTACCGATGTATAATGTTGCTTGATCTCAATATCCTGACTGGGTCGGTAGCCGGGTTAATATTACAGTTAAATGAAGATGGCAAGTTGATTTGGCTAACAATTGACTTGCTATCAATCAAGATACCAATTGATAGCAGGGCGAGTAGTCCCCCTGCAGCTTCATCCTGTTCTGTTCGGCAAAAGAGATCAGCAGGCGATCCATGGCCACGACAATTTCCGCGTCTCCATGGATAATGAAAGGGCCGTTTTTCTCAACAGCCTTTATCCCATCCTCTTTCACATTTCCAGCAACGATACCGGAAAAGGCGCGGCGCAGATTCGCAGCCATCGCATAACCATCCTGACCATGCGCCAAATTCAGTTCGGCCATCGCATGATGAGTGGGCTTGAAGGGTTGTTGCAGCGTTTGTTCGATGAACAGCCGCCAGTTGAAGTAGAAGGCGTCGTTGCCATCGTAGCGGTATGCCCTTACTTGTTCCATGGCAACGGCCAGGCTACTCGCCACGGTATCAGGATCATCGATGATGACTAAATAGAAATTCTGTGCTTCAGGCCCCAGCGTGGCGTGAACAAAGCGGTCGATCTCTGCAAAATAGTCCGCAGCTTCCGCGGGGCCGGTCAGGATCAAAGGAAATACATGCTCACGGTTTTGCGGATGCATGAGTATACCGAGAAGATAGAGCAACTCCTCCATGGTACCTGCTCCGCCCGGAAAAATAACGATACCGTGACCAACGCGGACAAAGGCTTCCAGGCGCTTTTCGATGTCGGGCATGATCACGAGTTCGTTGACGATGGGATTGGGCGGTTCGGATGCGATGATTCCAGGCTCGGTGATGCCGAGGTAGCGGCCACTGCCGATGCGCTGTTTTGCATGTCCGATGGTGGCGCCTTTCATCGGGCCCTTCATGGCGCCGGGGCCGCAACCGGTGCAGACGTTCAGCCCGCGCAATCCGAGCTGATAACCGACCTCCTTGGTGTAGTCATATTCATTACGGCCAATGGAGTGCCCACCCCAGCATACCACCAGATTCGGCTCCATGCCGGTATGCAGAACGCGGGCATTGCGCAGGATGTGGAAGACCGCGGAGGTGATATGGCTGGAATTGGCGAGATCGTAGGCCGTTGAGTTTTGGATCTCGTTGTAGACATAGATGATGTCCCGCAATACGGCGAAGAGATGCTCTTGGATACCCCGGATCATCCTGCTGTCGACAAAGGCGCTGGCGGGTGCATTTTCCAGGCGCAGTTTAATGCCCCGGTTGGTCTGCAACAGATGAATGCCGAAATCGCGGTAGGTCTCGAAAATCTCGCGGGCGTTGTCGGTATCGCTTCCGCAGTTGAGCACCGCCAGGGCGCAACGGCGAAACAGACTGTAGAGGCCGCGGGCGCTGGTATCGAGGAGGGCGTTGACCTCAAGTTGGGAGAGGACCTCCAGGCTACCCTCCGGTCGGACCGATGCGCTGAGTCTTGGTGGTGAAAAGTTCAATGGACTACTGTCGTGCAGGTGGTTGGAAAACGTATTGGCGGTTTAAAGATTCATCTACCCGGTAAAATAGAGAATATACATCCCTGGAGAGGCTTGAATCAATGCGGGAGCCGGAGATCTGCTATTCACAGCAACCCCTCAATCCCGGTCAGCGTTGAGTGACTGGTAAGTTACCGCTATGGCTACCGCTCAAGGGGTGGAAGAGTGCCCTCGATTCAATCCATGCGAGTCACTGTGATGCGGCAGATAAAAAGTATTGTAACAGCCTGCAGGTGCAGGCCGTTATCGGTGCCTTCGAGGGTGTTGACTACCCGCCCAGCAGATCCGCGATGATCGCCCGCTCTTCGAGCAACTCCTGCTGCGTAGCCTTGAGGCGGGAGACGCTGAACTCGTCCAGTTCCAGGCCCTGTACGATTTCGTAACTTCCATCCTTGCACGTGACCGGATAGGAGTAGACCAGGCCTTCCTCTATCCCGTAACTGCCGTCGGAGGGAATGGCCATGCTCACCCAGTCGCCATCAGGGGTGCCAAGGGCCCAGTCGTGCATGTGATCGACGATGGCGTCGGCCGCGGATGCGGCGGAGGAGAGTCCGCGGGCCTCAATGATCTCGGCGCCGCGGCGTTGGACTCTGGGAATGAAGTGTTCTATGGCCCAATCCTGCGACACCAGGTCGTAGACGGGCTTGCCGGCGATCTCGCAGTTGTCTATGTGGGGGAATTGGGTGCTCGAATGGTTGCCCCAGACCGTCACCCGCTTGATATCCGCGACTAGGGAGTTGGTCTTGTTTGCCAGCTGGCCGATGGCACGGTTGTGGTCCAGGCGGGTCATCGCGGTGAATTGGCGCTTATCCAGGTCAGGTGCATTGGAAGCGGCGATCAGTGCGTTGGTGTTGGCTGGATTGCCCACCACCAGGACCTTCACATCCCGCGAGGCGTGGTCGTTGATCGCCTTGCCTTGCACAGAGAAGATCTTGGCGTTTTCGGTAATCAGGTCCTTGCGCTCCATGCCCTTGCCGCGGGGTTTTGCCCCGATCAGGATGGCGTAATCGGTGTCACGAAAACCGATCGCCGGATTATCCGTCATGACGACGTCATGCAGCAGCGGGAAGGCGCAATCTTCCAGCTCCATGCCCACGCCCTTCACCGAAGACATCGATTGGGGGATCTCAAGCAGTTTGAGAATCACAGGTTGATCCGGACCGAACATGGCGCCGGATGCAATGCGAAATACCAGTGCGTAGCCGATATTCCCTGCGGCACCGGTGATTGTGACTTTTACTGCGGATTTCATGCGGATAATC
>NATV01000067.1 GCA_003094535.1 gamma proteobacterium symbiont of Ctena orbiculata
TGAGTTCGATGGGGATATCGGAGTTTTTATTCGTGCAGTCTTTAGAAGCAACAATTCCAAAATAGATTAATACATTGTTTTTCAAAGGGTTTACCGGAAAAGCCCCGGAGAACCATTTCCGACTGTTTTTGTCAGATATTTAGAATATTCTGATAATCTGGAGGTTAGTATGAATGGATTGATTGCCCATTTCCCCTACGACGGCGTTGTTACCGTGAACCGGGTAATCCTAAAACCGGGCTATAGCGTGGATGACCTGCAGGAACGTGTCGCAGAGCTCTGCGAAAACGTCAAGACCTATCACTCCGATACCGGTTTTATCGGCGGCTTCGTTGCCCTCAATAGCGGTGAGATCTCCAACGAAGGGTCGACCATCGGCCAGGCGGTTGAGAGTAGCCTCAAGGATCGCGAGGCATTGATCGTTACTTTCTGGAGGAGCTTCGCAGAGCATGAACAATCCCATCGTAGCGACAGCTTTCAACCGCTCTTCAAACAGGTCCTGGAGCTGTGTGAAAACGGCAATGAGGAGATCGCCTACAACATGCTCTGGTCCGGCCAGGCCTACAACCGCGACGAGGCCAAGGCCGCACGGGAAGCCAAGGCACAATTTGCGGCCTGACGGCAGCGCAATGAATATGCCCCCATCAACAGATGGGGGCTTTGTTTTTTTGGATGCGCAATAATAGGGAGCATGGCAATTACAGAAGATGGCAAATAACGCCAGCATGGAGTAGACCCTGACCGTGACCGACTATCTGCGTGCTCCGCTGGCTTCCCGCAACATGCCGTCGGGTATCCCCTATATCATCGGCAATGAAGCGGCCGAACGCTTCAGCTTTTACGGCATGCGCGCCATTTTGGTGGTCTTCATGACCCAGTACCTGCTGGACGGCAGCGGTTTCGCGGACCCGATGAACGAGGAGGAGGCGAAGGGGTGGTTCCATCTCTTTGTCTCGGCGGTCTATATCACTCCCTTGCTGGGTGCGCTGATCTCAGATGGCCTGCTGGGCAAGTATCGCACCATTATCGCACTCTCCCTGGTCTACTGCCTTGGCCACTTTGTACTGGCAATGGACCACACCCGTCTCGGTCTGCTGCTGGGACTGGGATTGATCGCCCTCGGCTCAGGGGGCATCAAGCCCTGTGTATCCGCCCACCTGGGTGATCAGTTCGGCCGCACCAATGCCCATCTTCTTCCCCGCGCCTTCGGCTGGTTCTACTTTGCCATCAACCTGGGCGCATTTTTTTCCATCCTGGCCACTCCCTGGTTGCTACGGGAGATAGGTCCATCCTGGGCCTTTGGCGTTCCCGGGGTATTGATGGTAATCGCCACGCTACTCTTCTGGGCCGGACGACACCGTTTCGTTCATATACCGCCGGGAGGCTGGGACTTTGTTCGCGAGACACTCAGCCGGGACGGACTGCTCACCCTGGCTCGGCTTCTCGTTCTCTATCTTTTCGTCGCCGTCTTCTGGGCTCTGTACGACCAGAGCGGATCGGCCTGGGTACTCCAGGCGCAGTTGATGGATCGAAATCTGTTCGGTGTCGAGATCCTGCCGGCACAGATACAGGCCGCCAATCCCCTGCTGGTGATGTTGCTGGTACCCACCTTCTCTTATCTCATCTATCCCGCCATCCAGCGCCGCTGGCGATTTGGAGCCCTCTCCAAGATCGGTTTCGGTATGCTGTTGGCAGCCGTTGCCTTCGCCATATCCGGCTGGGCGCAACACCAGATAGATCTCGGGCAAACACCATCCGTCGCCTGGCAACTCTTCGCCTACCTGGTACTCACCAGCGGCGAGGTGATGGTCTCCATCACCTGCCTCGAGTTCTCCTACACCCAGGCGCCAAATCGCATGAAGTCGTTCGTCATGGCCTTCTTCATGATGTCCATCGCGCTGGGCAATCTCTTCACCTCCATGGTCAACTTCGCCATCGAGGGGCGTGACATGCTGCAGGGTGCCGACTACTATCTGTTCTTTACGTTCATTATGTTAGCGACGACGGGACTCTATTTCCTGGTCTCTCGCCATATCCCGGAACAGAGCAGATTGCAGTCGGAAGCGACCACCAGGCTGACCTATCCAAAATAAGACTAAATCAAGCCCAACAATTCTGAAGATCGGCTTATTGTCCAGTAGGCCCCGAGACTGCCAACAACATAGGTGGAGAACAGGATGACAGGCCGTGCAATCTCCCTGCCGCCGATTAATCGAGGAACGATTTGAGCCAGTAGATATACAGTGAATATTACGCCTAACTGACCAAACTCAACACCCAGATTGAATGCCAGCAGACTGAGTGGCAACTCGTGCTCCGGCAGTCCGACTTCACGTAGTGCACCGGCAAACCCCAAGCCATGTACCAGGCCAAAGATAAACGCCACCATCCAGGGGTAGCGTCGCGCCAGGGTAAGCGTTTTATCCAAAGATTCAGTTGCGACCAACAGGATAGATAGGGCGATGATGATCTCTACAGAAATTTGAGGGACTGCGACCACATTCATCACACTCAAGGCCAAAGTCAGACTGTGCGCCAGGGTAAATGCAGTTACTGTCCAAACCAGTTGCCGCTGAAAGCCGACTAAAAGGATCAGTCCCGCAACAAACAAAAGATGATCTATACCAAGCAGAATATGTTCGATGCCAATGACGATGTAGGTGGTTAATACCTGCTGCCAACTACTTGCACCATTGTCCGCAGCTGTAAGCTGCACGGTTTGTGTCTCGCTTGCCACTGACTGCGTGAGATCATTGCCGTTCAGCCATTCGATGCGAATTACCACATCTGCATGTAGCGGCAGATCGGTGAAACGGATTTCACCAACCAATCCCTTGTCACCACAGTCGATAATCGGCCCTTGCTGGCTACAGTGCTGTGGATACACCGGCTCCACTGTTGTGGCCAGGCGTTCAATCTGCTTGGCGGGAACCCAGAGTTGAGTGAATTTTCCGGGAGCGGCCTCGGTCAGATGCAGGAACGAAGAGCCCATGGCATGGCCAAGGGCGAGCTCGGTGAACAGCCAAAGGGAGAGAAAGAGCAGGCCTTTATCGATCTTCATGACGACTGGTGAAGAATTGTGAAGTTGTTGCGCAACTCCTCGATCAGCCTGACCACCTGTTCATTTTGCTGCTGTTTCAGCCAATCCCGGCGCAGCAGAGGCTGGAGATCCTCAAACTCAGGCAAGGGTTCCTGATGCATTTCCTGAAGGCGTAGCAGATGCCAGCCCTTCGTGGAATGGACGACGTTCCATTCATTAACAGGCAAGTTGTCCAGTATTGCTACAAAATCCTCGCCGAAAGCGATGCTTAAAGCGGTGCGCTTGCGACCAACGAATTGATGATAAGCCTGCTTGAAATCGGACGCCTCTTTGCCCGCCAATACCTCACCCATAATTGTATCGGCTTCCCGTTTCCCGTTCTCTCCCCGGTCCCGAATAAGGACATGCTCAAAGTCGTAACTGGGCTGTTTCAGATAGTTCGCGGATTTATTCTGATACCAATCCTGCAGCTGTTGTATGCTGGGTTCCTTTTGAGCAGCCAGGCTCCGGAACAGTGATACCGTCTTCTGGATCACACGCTCTCTGATCATTGTGTCGTTCTCCGCCAATCCCATCTCCAATCCCTTGCGGTAGAGCAACTCACTCTGAAGCCAGCTATCCAATAGTTTATCGACCTCCTGATCAGAAGGGTCGCGGCTCTTCTTCTGCTGGAACTCCTGAACCAGTTCATTCCTGACTCTGTTGTCGATAACAATAAGATTCTCGTCGACATCGTCGCTCTGAAGCAGATCACCGAGGTAAAACACCAGCATACCGATAGCGATGAAATGCAACATCGGTTCCTTTAACCAATTGATTTTGTTTAGTCCTTTCTCAGCCTTCATTGCCCCAATCACCTAACCCGGTTATCAATGCCGATCCATACCCATTCAAGCTGTGAATAGAAACATGTCCCGATTAAATTTTATTAACACTTCTGTGAATTAATTTTGATGAAAGAGGTGCCATGAAACAGGTAAAAAAAGTTATCAATTGCGACATACCAATGTCATCACGCAGGAATAAGATTCGCCACGCAAGCCGCCGGGTTTGTTTGCCATAACTCTATCCTAGGGAGGATTCCTGTGATGAAAAAAGCGCTTAGTGCAGCGGTTGGAGTAGCCTTAGGCTGCACCATCCAGCCTGTTGTGGTCCATGCGAAAAATGTTGACTACAAGGCGACAATTGAAGCTATCGGTATTTCATCAAATGCCGAAATGGTAAAAGGCACGGTCTTTATGGACCGTAACAGAAATGGTGCGATGGAAAGCTCCGAAAAAGGCATCAAAAACGTCCTGGTATCCAATGGACGCGATGTGGTTAAGACCAACAAACATGGATATTATGAGTTGCCGGCGTTCCAAGGTATGACCGTGTTCATCACCAAACCGGCAGGCTATGACATTCCAGTGGATGAGGACAACATTCCCCAGTTCTTCTACCACCACTTGCCGGAGGGCTCGCCTGAACTCCGCTTCGGCGGCTTGCAGCCCACCGGTCCTCTGCCCGCTGCGATCAACTTTCCAATCATCAAGAGTAAAAGCAAAAAGCACGACGATGACGACGACTATGATGATGATAAGAAGGGAAAACGTAAGAGCGACAATCGTTTCAAGATGATCATCATCGGTGACACCCAGCCCTACAGCAACAATGAAGTTGGTTACGTGCGCGACACCCTGGCAAAAGAGTTCGCCGCCATGGATATGGATGATGTTGAGGGTATTATCGTTGAAGGTGACGTTATGGGTGATGACCTCGGTCTCTATCCCCGTTTTAAACAGATCCTCGGCGTTGCCGACACGCCCCAGTACTATGTACCCGGCAATCACGATCTGGACTTTGACGCACCAACAGACGAAAATTCCTTCGATACCTTTAAGCGTGAATGGGGCCCTGCCTACTATTCGTTCGACATCGGTAAAGTGCACTTCGTGACCCTGGACAATGTCCAGTATCCCTGCATTAACCACGACGGTGAGCATGCCTTCTGTGACGGCGACAGCAGTACCTATAACGGTTATGTCACTGAGCAGCAGATGGAGTGGCTTGCGAACGACCTCGCCCATGTACCGATGGACAAGCTGGTCGTACTGAACATGCACATCCCGATCATCTCATTCGTGGACAGCGGCTCCAACAAGCACCAGACCGACAATGCCGGGGATATCTACCGTCTGCTGGAGGGGCGTCCCGCATTGGCGCTGAGTGGACACACCCACACCCTTGAACACTTCGAACCTGGCGAAGGCGCCCGTCCCGGCATCCCCGGTTTGGACATCCCACCAACACCCTTCCCTCAGATCATCACCGGTGCCGGCTGTGGATCCTGGTGGAGCGGCGATTTCGATGATGACGGCGTACCCATGTCCTATCAGCGCCTGGGGGCCAAGCGCGGCTTCATGGTCTTCGAATTCGACGGCAATAAGTTCAAGGACAGCTTCAAGGCGACTGGCGAGCCAGAAGAGAAACAGATTGCGGTCAGCATGCTGACCCCTACCTTCGTCGATTGGTACAGCCAACTGCTCGATTGGCTGCGAGCAGGCGCGGATGGCATACCGCCGGTGAACATCAATGATCTTGAGGACAACATGATCATACCTGTGGACGAGTTATACGGAACCACACTCACGGCAAACGTCTGGAACGGCTCCAGCACCACCAAGGTCTGGGTCAAGATCGATGACCGTGACAAGATTGAAATGGTGCGTAGCGAAAATACCTTGGATCCATTTGCGTTAGAAAAACAGATGTATATTTTCCGCTTTGCGGCTGAAAGCACATCCGGCAATCCCCGCAGCCAGGGATTCGAGCTCTGGACTGCGGCAGCCCATGGCCCGGGCAGTCCCCGTCCCGCCGATGAATGGATGCACACCGACAACTCAAACCACCTCTGGGAGGTCGCCCTGCCCAGCGACCTGGAGAACGGTGTACACACTGCCAAGATCACGGCTAAGGACAAGTATGGCCGAAAATATCATGAGACTGTGGTGTTTGAGATTCGTGATCAGCGACCTGAACCTTTCTTCCGTAGCTCACTTTTTAACTAAGCCGAAAACCGTTCATTACAGATGATCGGTAGGAGGGAAGGCAGCAATGCCTTCCCTTCTTTTTTTTATAAAATAAAAGGGGACCTGCTATCGCAGGCCCCCTTGTTTAATATGGCGCGCCCGGAAGGATTCGAACCTCCGACCCCCTAGTTCGTAGCCAGGTACTCTATCCAGCTGAGCTACGGGCGCTTTTTGTGGAACGCGAATTCTGAAGATTTATTGCTCTTTTGTCAATGGCATATGGGGGGAATAGAGATTTCTGCCCACATGGCACGACAGTGTAGAAAATACTCGGTCATCTTGAATAATCGGACAGTTTGCCGCGCAAGATCTCGATAATCGGCTCTGCCAGATCCTGCATTTCCGGCGGCATCACCTCGAACAGATACTCCACATCGTCCAGCGCTCTCTCGATCTCTCCTGGATCTGTCAGAGAGTCAAGACGGAGGGATAGGTCTTGCAGGTAGCGGTAAGGGTCCACGCCATCCATGAGCTATCCGTTAACTCCGCGGATGGCGGCCTGATAACGTTGCAGGGCCTGGACACGGCTGGCGCCCAGGTCCACAAGAGGCGCAGGGTCAATACAGTCACCCAGCCAGCGATGGATATACTCACCCGCCGAATCGAACTTCCTTGCCTGTAAATGCGGGTTGAAGATCCGGTAGTAGGGCGCGGCATCGGCGCCGCACCCTGCCACCCATTGCCAACCCAGGGTGTTGCTTGCCAGGTCTGCATCCACCAGGGTGTCCCAGAACCAGGCTGCGCCCTGGCGCCAATGTATGCCCAGATTCTTGGTCAGGAAAGAGGCGGTGACCATGCGCACCCGGTTGTGCATCCAGCCACTCTCCCAGAGTTCGTGCATGCCGGCGTCCACCAATGGAATACCGGTTTCTCCACGCTGCCAGGCCCGAAGCTGGCGATCGTTGTCATCTTGTACCCAGGCACCCGGATGCTCAAAACGCCGATTCAAGGAGATGGCGGGAGAAAGGGGAAAGGCATGCAGTAGATGGCGTGAAAACTCGCGCCACCCGATCTCTGCGAGAAAGCTGCGGATACCCGCGCGCGCACCTTCGCCGGCTTCATGGGCCAGTCTTCCCTGGCAGACGGCGTAGATACGTGCCGCGCTCAGCTCGCCAAAATGGAGAGCCGCCGAGAGACGACTCGTCCCCTGACGCGCGGGAAAATCGCGCCAATCGTCATAGCCATCAATACTTTCCTGCAGAAAGCGGGAGAGCATCTTAAGGGCGGAACGCTCTCCCGGTGACCAGTAGGCCTGGAGTTTCTGATGCCAGGGATGCTCATCCAGCAATCCCAGCTTTTCCACTTCCAGCGAATCTGTGGAAAGTGGATCTTTGGCCGGCCTTGGCCTCGGGAATAAACACTGCTCAACGCCAATTTGTTGAACAAGATCTGAGGCATGGCGCCAAAAAGGGGTAAATACCTTATAGGGCGTACCATCTTTTTTGGATACCATTTCAGGTGGTAACAGGCTGTCGTCGTGAAAGCGCTCTACCTCGGCTTTGCCCCGCTCTGCAAATGCACATATATCGGCCTCAATTTCTCCCAGGCCTGGTTCGATAACACGGTTAAAAAACAGCTTCGCCACCGCTCTCCTGGTGAGGAATCTTTTCATCTGTTCCGCAACCGAGCCTTTCAGGCACACTATCGGCACACCGACCTCGGCAAGATCCCGTTGCAGTGCAAGCAGGCTATGATGCAGATACCAGCGGCTGGCACCGCCTATGGCCCAGCCATCGGCAGGCTGCGGATCGTGAATATAGAGGGCCATTACGGGAAGGCCGCTGACCAGGGCAGCCTGCAACGCCGGATTGTCCTGCAACCTCAGGTCGCGGCGAAACCAAACCAGGGAGAATGGGCACTCAGCCGTCATTGGAAATCCTTCTCCAACCGCTGCCACCGCTATGCACATCTACCCGTGAGACAAGCACTTGCAGTGCCGCCAGCATCCGTGAACCCAGGCGGATGCCACCCGCCGCTTCGAAAGTCGGTAGGGGCTTATCGCTGGCCTGCCCGCCCAGCATCGCGGGCACCCCGGACTGCCTGCTCAACGCCGCCAATTGCCTCTCCCGATCCTCGATCAAAGGCTCCCGTGCCGACAAGATCACCGCCCGTGCGCCCGATCGTTCCACGATCTGAGGAATCTGCTCCAGCGGCAGATCCTGGCCGAAATAGAGCACCCGATAACCGCGGGACTGGGCAGACAGGGCAAACAGCATCAACCCGATGTCGTGGTTGTCTCCAGGTATGCAGGCACAAAGGATGCGTGCCCCTGTGGCCTGGTTATAACCGTGATGGAATCGGGCGCCCAATCGATTTCGCACCCAGCAACTGTAGAAGTGCTCCTCGGCAATACCGGCAGGGTTGGACTGCCAGCCCTGCCCCAGGGCCACAAGCGTCGGCTCGATAAGGCGCTCGGTCACCATGTCAAGGGGATAGAGAGAAGAGGCTTCGTTGAAAACAGCTTCTATACGCTCATGGCTGAAATCGCCGATGGCGCGCAGGGTATCCTGTAAATAGTCACGCCATACTCCAGTCAGGTCCATTTCCGGTTGCCATCTCTCTATCCGCTGCACCGGTTGGCGTATCTGTTTGGCTATGGCCGCCAGAGAATGGCCCTCGTGGAGCAATTCAACCACCCGCTCGACGATGCGCGCATCCTTTTCACGGTAGACCCGGTGTCCCTTGGGTGTGCGTTGGGGCGTCAGCAGATTATAGCGTCGTTCCCACGCCCGTAAGGTCGAGGTGGCAACACCGGTGCGCTCCGCCAATACCCTTATGGGGAAGCCATCCTGGTAAGCCGCTTCTCCCGGCGCATCTGTGGATTGCTTGTTCACGAAGTTTCCATCTCAGTTATCACGATAAAAGCAAGGAGTCTTATAAATAATTGTATAATATTTTTTGACTTGTACAAGTTTATTGTCTAACTTTTAGGCATAGACGATCAACATACAGACAACGGTCATCATGGATCCCCTGAAAAAACCCACTGAAGGAGCAGAACCACCATCAGTGACGAATCGAGAGTTGGATGATCACGGCCTGGCTGCCGTAACCCTCACGGCCAACTGGTCCGATGGCCGCGCCAGCCATGAAGATCATCTGCATGTCGATAGGTTCAGTGTCTTTCGCGAAGCAGACAGCCTGCCTGAAGAGATCGCCTGCGCGATTGCCGGAATGCATGAGGGTGACAGGGTATCCACCTCGCATCCGGCCCGCTACGGCATTGAGGCCTGGTCAGAATCCCATATGCAGACAGCAACTCCTAGGCACTTCGACTCACACCACCGGCGGGGCCTGGTGGTGGAACCCAGATTGGGACGGTTTTACCCGCAGGGATTCTTTCACAGCATTCCAGGCATCTTCGAAGATGCCGTGATACCGGCTCGAATTATCGACCTGACCCCGGACCGGATGGCTGTTGACTTCAACCACTCCATGGCAAGATTTCCGATTCAGGTGCAGTTTCGGGTCGATGAGATATTGCCTGGATACGATCGCCGGGGTGGACGCTGCCTGGACCCGTTGCTTGAGTTGATACAATATCCCGGGCTGTCGGCCCCCCTGGCTGACGGTAACCTGACCGATTTTGCTGATCACGCAAATGCCAGAGGCCGTATGGACGAGACGGATGACGCGAGCTTTTACAACAGGCCGCGTCTGGTTCAGCACCTCGACCGTCAGGCCTTGAAGCTGGTCAATGGCCTCTATCGCCGTCTCCTGCGCGGAGATTCCGTCGTGCTCGATCTGATGGCCAGCTTCGACTCCCATTTAGAGGGAATGGAACTTGTCAAGCTTCACCTTTTGGGTATGAATCGAGAGGAACTGGCTGCCAATGGCGTGGCCACTACAGCGACTGTACAGGATCTCAATATGCAACCCACCCTGCCCTATTCCAGCAACAGTCTGGACGCCATCGTCTGTACCGCCTCCATCGAATACCTGACAGCTCCGGAGCAGGTCTTGGTTGACGTGAAACGGACGCTGAGGCCTGGCGGTCTCTTCATTACCGCCTTCAGCAATCGCTGGTTCCCGACAAAGGCGATCCGCATCTGGAGCGATCTGCACGAATTCGAAAGGGTTGGGATGGTCACCCAATGGCTGCAACAAGCGGGCTTTGACAAGCTGGCCACCTACTCCGCCAAGGGATGGCCCAGACCCTCGGATGACCCCCATGCCGCGAATACACCGTTTTCTGATCCTGTTTATGCCGTGTGGGGCCGCAAGCCCCGATAGGGTGGTATAAGACCATGCACAAATCCATTCCCGATTCACGTCTGAGTAGACTCTCTCAAATGGGCCAACTGGCCGGCGGCATCGCCGGCAGCATGGTTTCTGAGGGGGCACGACAGATCGTCAGAGGGAAGCGCCCCGGCATCAGCGACCTGCTGCTGACTCCAGGCAATATGAAACGAATCGCTGACCGTCTTGCACAGATGCGGGGGGCCGCCATGAAATTGGGACAACTGATTTCCATGGACAATGGTCATCTGATACCCCCGCAGTTGTCTGAGTTGCTCGCCCGGCTACGGGACAATGCTTATGCCATGCCCATGCTGCAGTTGGCTCAGGTCCTCGAGAGCAATTGGGGTAGTGGCTGGGAAAAAGAGTTCTCACGATTTCATTTCACGCCCATCGCCGCTGCCTCAATCGGCCAGGTACACAAAGCGGACCTCAAGAACGGCCGACGACTGGCCATAAAAATTCAGTATCCAGGCGTCAAGCGCAGTATCGATAGCGATGTGGACAATGTTGGAACGGTATTGAACCTGTTTAACCTTCTGCCGCAAGGGCTCGATGTGGGAGTATTCCTGTCTGAGGCGAAAAAACAGCTCCATCAGGAAGCCGATTATCTTCACGAGGCTCAGGCAATCCAGCGTTTTCAAAAACAGCTGCTAGGCGATCGACGGATCGTAATCCCGTCCGTGACTGAAGAACTGACAACCACCGAGGTGTTGGCAATGGAGTATCTCGATGGTGAACCCATTGAATCACTGGCGGAGATGGCAAAGCCGCTGCGCAATCAAACCGCGAACATCCTTTTGGAAATTGCATTGAAGGAGGTATTCGATTGGGGAATTGTGCAAACGGACCCCAATTTTTCCAACTACCTTTTTCACGCAAAGTCAGGACGCATCCAACTACTCGACTTTGGTGCCGTCCGCAGCTATGAAACCCATCTGAGAAAAGCCCTTTTGCAACTCTTTCACGCCTGTATAGAGGGTCAAGACGGAGATATTATTCACGCCGCGGAAGCGGTCGGCTATCTTGGGGATGGCGACCCTGTAGACTACCAGAACTCCGTGATCCAACTATTGCGCTTCGCCACGGAACCTGCCCGTTGCAGTTCTGTATACGACTTTGCCAACAGCGACCTGCCACAACGAATGGCTGAGGTTGTCTTGGAAATACGCCTAAAAAACCGCTATAACCGCCTGCCACCTATGGAGATTCTTTTTCTCCACCGAAAACTGGCGGGGCTCTATCTGCTGTTTTCCAGACTCGAAGCAAGGATTGATGTGCGGGATATTGCCAAAACCCATCAGATTTAGAATTGGGTTCCAATCAAAGCCTCCCTATCCGCCAAATAAATAGGGGCCGAGGGACTCCTTGGCTTGGGTGCCGGCCGATGGGAGGGATTACTCGGCCTACGGCCTCGCCCTTCGGGCCATCGTCGCAAGGCGACGATGTTCTGCGGCGCTGCGCGCCTGGTCGAACGAAGGGTTCAAATCAAGACCTCCCTATCCGCCAAATAAATAGGGGCCCTGTTGGGCCCCTATTTATTTGGCGGAGAGAGAGGGATTCGAACCCTCGATACGCTATTAACGTATACACACTTTCCAGGCGTGCTCCTTCAGCCACTCGGACATCTCTCCGGATTTTTGGAGGCGCAAGATTAAACTAGTTTCTCTCCAGAATCAAATAGCTAAGAGACCTCTGATCGATTCAGAGATTGCTCGGCCATGCTCATACAGCGATTTGCACAGGCGGCGACACCCGCTATTTGCGTTTCAATTCGCTGATATGGCCCGGGATACCCCGATCTGGCGTCTGTTTAGAGGTGTTTGCTGAATTCCGCCACAATTGCGTCTGACTCCAGTTCCCTGAACTTTTCGACGCTGATGTGGATTAATTTCCCATGATCGCCGGACTCGAAATAGAGATCGGGCTGTTTCAGCAGGCTTGCATCGACCAGCGTCTCGATTCCATACGGCAGTCCGGTGGGGGGCACAGCGCCGGTTTCACAATCGGCGAAGGCCTGTTGCAGCTCGTCTTCTGTGATCAGGTTGAGTTTGCGGCCGGTCAGCAGCTTCAGCTGGTCCAGCTGGATCCGATGCGTCGCCGGGATAACCGCAAGCAGGTAGCTCTCATCATCCCCAAGCAAGACCGATTTGGCCATTCTGTCGCCGGGTATATGGGCCGCTTCCGCCGTATGCAGGGCAGAATCGGTGCGCCGGTGATCAATGATCTCATAACTGACGTCATGATTCTGCAGATACTCTTTGAGTGTAATTGCTATCGCCATATCCTCACCTCAAGCTACATCTCCTTATGAGATATGCCACCCCAAAAAACAGCAACACCATCAATCGATCTTGCGATAGTGACTTGGCATAGTCCTCCCGCAACGTCGAGACGGGATGCCGGGGTTTGAAAAAGGCGTGATGCGGTACGTCTTAGATCAATCCGCGCCCCGTCTGTTTTTTAGGGGCCTAATTAGGAGTATAGTTCGCCGGTCAAGACTGTTGACGGCTTGATCGGAAACGGTTTTTCTACTCCCTTGGTTAACTAACTAGCTACGGTTCATCATGGCAAAAAGAAAGAAAAAATCCCCATCGATGGCGAAATTGGCCGACCGCCACCACCTCTACGAGCTCTCCGTGCAGTGCTCAGAGGCCGAGATAGATTTCGTCGACGATACCTATAAAAAGATACATGGCAGGCGGGCAAAGAAGCTGAGGGAAGATTTCTGCGGCACTGCGAATGTCTGCTGCGAGTGGGTACGGCGGCGCAAATCCAATCAAGCGACCGGTGTCGATCTTGACGCAGAAGTGCTTGATTGGGGAAGAGAAAATCAATTGAGTAAACTGAAGTCCACGGAGCGGAAACGGATCAGGCTGATGGAGGAAAACGTGCTTTCGGTGGAAACCGGGCCAATGGAGATCATATCGGCAATGAACTTCAGCTATTGGCTCTTCAAGGAGCGCCAACAGCTGAAAAGCTATTTTCAGCAGGTTCATCGCCAATTGGCCGATGACGGTATCCTATTCATGGACGCCTATGGCGGTTATGACTCCTACAAGGAGATCGAGGAGGAGCGTGAAATCGAGGATGGCGACACCAGCTTCACCTATACCTGGGAACAGGAGAAATACGATCCTATCAGCGGCACCCTGATCTGCCATATCCACTTCGATTTTGAGGATGGCTCCCGCCTGGAACGCGCCTTCAGCTACGACTGGCGCCTCTGGAGCCTGCCGGAGATCCACGAATTGCTGAATGAGACCGGATTCAGCAAAGTCACCTTCTATTGGCAGGGATTCGACAAGGACGGCGAACCCGATGGGGTGTTTGAGCCTGTGACCGAGGCTGAAGCGGATGCCGGCTGGATCTGCTATATCACCGCCGAGAAGTGACAAACCGTTTAACTGACCCTGAACCGGGCACAATAATCCTGTATGAATTCCGCAATTTCCGGGGGATCGTTGAGATCGAGCAGAGGCAGTTCCGTCTCTCTGTCTAGGCTGCTGTCGCTGGCGACGGCAATGATTGAACTATCAGCCGGAAACAGCAGGGGCTTGTTCAGCGAACCACGGTGCAGTTCTATCTTGGGGAAGGTCAGATGCCTGAATCCCTCAACCAGTACCAGATCCAATCTGCTGTCGTCGAGCCGCTGTAATAGCTCGGGCAGCACCGGCTCACGCTCCTGCGCCTCGTCCACCATCAGCGCCCAGTGCCTGGAACTGGCGAGCAGTACCTGGCCGGCACCCGCCTTGCGTAATTCATAGCTGTCCTTACCCGGTTGGTCGACCTCGACCTGATGATGGGCATGCTTGATCACACCCAGCTGCAAACCGGACTCCTTCAACAGGGGGATAAGCTGCTTGAGCAGGGTGGTCTTCCCCGTACCGCTGTAGGCGGCAAAACCAAGCAGTGGGAGTGGAAATGACGACATAGGGTGTGGGGGAAGTAAGATGGGCCGTAGCTGGCCCTAGGCATCTTCGCGTTTCATGCCATGGATCATAATGATCAAGTCGGCGGCATCCCGGCTGAT
>NATV01000068.1 GCA_003094535.1 gamma proteobacterium symbiont of Ctena orbiculata
AAAAAAAACTTATTTTATTTTTTTCAAGCAGTTAGCGTCTGTTTATCTGGCGTCGGCAACCTCAAGTTATTGATATAAAAGCCGATAAAGATTCAAATACCACACATTTAATGGTATTTTGGTGACGAATTTACTTGATATATAAGAAATCGGTAATATAATTTAACTAGCAAATTGAAGCTATTCGGGCACGGCTATAGATGAAGAGTCAATACCAGGGAAATGATCAGATGGATCCACTCGACAGGAAGGGTGCGCCCTTCAGGATCAGTAGTGTCGATCGCCTCCCTGCAATGGTCCAGGATGAGTCTTGTCGGGTCATCAAACAGTACTTCGACCACCTGGAGTCGACGCTTGCGCAAAACCATGCCCAGGTCGATGTCGATCAGCTGCGTGAGCTACTGACCGAGATCACCGGTTTTATCCGTTCCGAGAAGAGCCAGTTGAAGGCCGACGGCTATATGCGGATGCTCAACCGCCTGACTGCCATCTACGCAAAGGGCGTTCAGGTAGAGGATGACAGGGCATTCACCGGGACCGCGGCGAACTACGCCGATATCATGAATACGATCAGCCAGAACTACACCGGCTACGACTACAGCAAATCCATCGCCCTGATGCTGCATTACATGGACAAGCTGTTCAGCAACCGGGAAGAGAGCTGGTTCGATATCTACCAACATCTTGTCTCCATGCCCGACTCGATCCATATCCTGCAGATGCTCAAGGAACAACACCTGCAGGAGATCCAAAGCTGGGTTGAGGAGGGTGTCGACAATCTCTTCTCGATCTGGGAAGAGCAGTTGGAAGTGCTGCAAAACATCGGCGAAGAGATCTACCAAACGGACAGGGAGATCCTGCTGCTGAGCAAGCAACTGAGAATGAGCGAGCTCCACTCCGTCGCTCCCAACGTCCTCTACCTGGATGATGGCCGCAAACGCCGTACCCTCGCTGAACTGAGGCAGAAACGCAAGGAGCTGGAAGAGACGCGGGACGCCAAGCTCGATCTGACCGCCCTGCTGGATGACAACATCCAGGAGTTTGGACAGAGACTGACCGAGATCAGGCGCAATACCCAGATCCAGCTTGTTTGGGACAAATCCACCCACAGCTGAAGTGAAAGCCGACGCTGCCGAAAACGAAAAGGCCTGACGACAGTCAGGCCTTTTTAATTATGGTAGCAAGGGGCAGATTCGAACTGCCGACCCCAGCATTATGAGTGCTGTGCTCTAACCAACTGAGCTACCTTGCCAGAAGCGGTTATGAAGGGCGTGGAATATACTGTTGCCATACCACCCTGTCAATATCATACGTTAAATCTGAAGTGGATGACGTCGCCGTCCCTCACCACATACTCCTTGCCCTCGGAGCGAAGCCTGCCCGCCTCCCGCGCGCCCTGCTCCCCCTTGAAGCTGACAAAATCGTCATAGGCGACGACTTCGGCGCGGATGAAGCCGCGTTCGAAATCGGTATGGATCACACCGGCCGCCTGGGGTGCGGTGGCATTCACCGGAATGGTCCAGGCCCTGACCTCCTTCTCGCCCGCGGTGAAATAGGTCTCGAGGCCGAGCAGCTTGTAGCCGGCCCTGACGACCCGGTTCAAGCCCGGCTCATCCAATCCCATGTCGGCGAGAAACTCCCCCCGCTCATCCTCGTCCAGCTCGACGATCTCCGCCTCGATGGCGGCGCATACGGCGACCACCTCGGCCCCCTCCTCGGCCGCCAGACTTGCGAGCGCATCCAGGTGGGGATTGTTCTCGAAGCCATCCTCCGCCACGTTGGCGATGTAGAGCACCGGTTTGACGGTCAAGAGGAAGATATCCCGCAGTTCCGTCAGTTCGTCCCCGCTCAATCCCATGCTGCGCACCGGTTTCGCCCCATCCAGATGCTCCCGCACCCGTTCCAGCAATGCCTTGCGCGCCAATACCTTCTTGTCGCCGGTCTTGGCTTGGCGGACAGATTTCTCCAATGCCTTCTCCACCGATTCCAGATCCGCGAGGCTGAGCTCGGTATTGATCACCTCCACATCACCCACCGGATCGACACGACCGGCCACATGAACCACATCATCATCCTCGAAACAGCGAACTACCTGGGCGATGGCATCGGTCTCGCGGATGTTGGCAAGAAATTTGTTGCCCAAACCCTCTCCCTTGGAGGCACCGGCGACCAGTCCGGCGATATCGACGAACTGCATGGTGGTGGGGATCACCGCCTGGGGGTTGACGATCGACGCGATCACATCGAGACGGGGGTCGGGCAGGGGCACCACGCCGACGTTGGGATCGATGGTGCAAAAGGGGTAGTTTTCCGCAGCGATCGTCGCCTTGGTCAAGGCGTTGAACAGCGTTGATTTACCGACATTCGGCAGACCCACGATACCGCATTTGAAACCCATCTGGCGCGACCCCCGAAAAAAAGGGGCAAGCATACCGGAAAGGCGGACTGTTGTGCAGCCCTAAAAATGATGCGGTCGGAATGTGATCGAGCTGTTGCGCCTGCAGAGCCGGACTATGGACCGCCGGCCTGTGCAACCTTCCCATACTACTGAATGGTGAATAATTTACCGAAATTGGCTATCCGAAGAACATCCTGCACCGCCTCGTTACCGTTCTTCAGAACCACGCCATCCGCGTCTTTGGCGCTGTGTTCACGAAGCTGCAGCAGCATGCCCATGGCGGAGCTGTCGAGATAATCTGCGTCAGTCAGGTCAACCACATAGCGTTTATCACCTTTGGGAAAGGCCTTGTAGGCCTGCATGAACTCCTGATGGATGGAGAAGTCGAAGCGGCCGGATATCACGATGGTGACGCTCTTTTCATCGGCAGAAAGTTCTGTGGCTATGGACATGATGCCCCCTTGTTACGAGTACGCATGTTCTAAATATCGTCACCACCCAGCTAAGCTTTACCCCGGGTAGCGCTGCAGCAGTTCCGACGCCAGCGCACTAAACTCCTTGGCCGACTGGCTGCCGGGTCTGTATTCGAATATGGTACGCCCAATACCTGGACATTCGGCAATTACCGCCGACTCCCGGATCCGGGTATTGATCAGTTGCTCGGGAAAGTGCTGCTTCAGCTTCCCGGATACTTCCTTGGAGAGACGCCTGCGGGGAAAGTAGCGATTCAAGGCAACCCATTGGCGCAGCGGCTGCTTCAGATAGGGCTCGAACTTCTTTATGGTAATCATCGTCTTCGCCAATCCATTCAAAGACATGTGGTCACCAGCCACCGGAATCAGTGCCTCATCGGCGGCAAGTAGGGCATTCGCCACCAGCAATCCGGAGGAGGGAGGACAATCGAAAAGGACAAACGCCTGATCATCCAATCTCCCCTCCAATGCTCGACGCAACAGGTGGGCTCTCGATGCACCGCCATCATGCAGGTATTCGATCTCCTGGAGACGACTGCCCGCGGGGATCAGGGTCAACATATCCCTGATCCCCTGTTTCACCGCTGCCGGTGCAAGGGCGTTAAACATCACCTCGTCGATCCCCTTTGCCGGGGCGCGGAATATCCCGTAACTGGATGCCAGCTGCCCCTGGGGGTCGAGATCGATCACCGTGACCCGGTGACCGGCCAGCGCCAACGCATGACCCAAATTGGTGGTAATCGTGGTTTTCCCCACGCCACCTTTTTGATTGATCAACGCAATTCGTCGCATGCTTATCCCGTCCGTCGCTGCATAAATGGTGCGGTCAGCTTCATGCTGATCTAACAGAGGTATTTGATCTTTAAAGAAAAAAAACAAATATCAATATGACTATCGACCCTGAAAACCATTTCTTTAGAGGCCTGATCCGGTGAAGATTTCAGGAACTCTGCAGCGAATCTCACAATCCATCACAGTTCGAAACCGGATCTGTACCTCAATTCTCATCTACAATGTACGATCCTCAGGTACACTATTACTGTTATGCCATTGAATTTTCTATCAACACTGTTACTTGTCGCCTGTTCAATAGGCGTTGCCCGGGCCGTCACCTTTGATCTGCCACCCGAGGGTGAAGATGTGGTGGGACAGATCTTCACCCTGACCACCCGTTATGAGGAGACCTTCTCCGATATCGCGCGGATCTATGATATCGGCTATCGACAGATGGTCGCCGCCAATCCCGATGTCGATCCCTGGCTGCCCGGAGAGGGATCGGAGGTGGTCATCCCCCAACAGTATGTCCTGCCCCCGGGACCGCGCAAAGGCCTGGTCATCAACCTTGCCGAACTTCGCCTCTACTACTTTCCCGAGGATCGTCCCGTGGTCATTACCTATCCGATCGGTATAGGCCGGGAAGGCTGGAGCACGCCCACGGGAGAGACCCAGGTCATTGGCAAGAAAAAGGACCCGAGTTGGACGGTTCCCGAGTCGATCCTCGAAGAACACGAAGCGGAAGGCGATCCCCTGCCGCCCGTGGTTCCACCCGGTCCGGAGAATCCGCTGGGCAATCGCGCCATCTACCTCGGGATGAATGGCTATCTGTTACACGGCACCAACAAGCCCTATGGGGTGGGCATGCGGGTCAGCCACGGCTGCATCCGTCTCTACCCTGAAAATGTGGAACGCTTTTTCGAAGAGATCGAGATCGGTGTCCCGGTGAGGATTGTCGACAAACCCTTCAAGGCCGGTTGGCTGAAGGGAGAGCTCTTTATACAGGTACACCCGCCGCTGGCCGAGTACGTAGAGCAGCGGGGCCATAACTATACCGAGTTGGTGGATGCCGTGATCAGTAAACTGGAGCAGGATGAACGTCGTCCTGACTGGGATCAGCTCTACACCATCATCGAACAGAAGACCGGGATACCCATGCCTCTCTTCCTGTGGCAGGGGAAAGCCGTGGCGGACGGTAACCATTAGCCAGGAAAGCGATTGCGCAATAAAAAACCCCGGCAGGAGAGCCATGCCGGGGTTTTTTTAGGCTTTAGTGCCTGGAAATAGCTGGCTTATTTAGCCATTGCCTTCTCAGACATACGACCGCAGCGCTCGCTGCAGGCCTCTGCTGCGTCCTTGGCCGAGTTGGCGGCCTTCAGCGCCGCGTCGGCGGTACCTTGAGCGGTGGCAGCATCGAGCTGGGCCTCTTTGGCAGCTTTCATGGCGGCGTCGGCGGCAGCCTGAGCGTTAGCGACATCCTCTTGCAGACCGCTGTTGGTCGCACAACCTGCGAACAGGCCAACAGTGAGAATCATTGCGGCAGTTTTCATCATGGTGGTTTTCATAATTACTCTCGATCTCTCTACGAATTAATTATTACATTGTGTGGCTTGCGCTACACACCCCTTCTACCTGGTCGTGCTGATACAGAGCTTCCCAAATAGACCCTAGAAATACACTGCATGTCACGGCCTATTTGGGATACTCCTCCCCAAGGACCAGATAACAAACAGTCCTTTCCCTGTCAAACAGAGCAGCTTCACCACCAACCCCGTTATGACAGCGGCAGCTGTTTACTCCCTAACTAGCTGCATCCATAAAAACCAGGTTGCAGGAGTAGCAGCATCTGGCACGAAAGCTTGAGCCAAAATCCAAACAAATTCAATGGCAAGTTTCCAAAATTAAGAACTTTTTTCAATTTTTATCCATAAGTTTGCGGACTGTTCTCTCTGGATGCGCGGAACTTGCCTCATTCACCCGTGCCGATCCCAAACCCCGCGGATCGGATGCGGCCTTGATTTGATCCTGCTCCCTGTCCCATAAAATCGCCTGCATATTTCCGTAACTGCGTTCAAGTGGCTTCAGCTGATGTCCCATCGCCCTCAATTGCTGCTGCAGCGAGTCACTGAACGCGCCCGGTTCGAACTGGATTTCATCGGGTAGATATTGATGGTGAAAGCGCGCCTTTTCCACCCAGCTTCCCGGTTCCTTTCCCTCGGCCATTTGCAATATACCCAGCAGTACCATGGTTATGATTCTGCTGCCGCCGGGTGTGCCTAGGATCGCCACCCGTCGATCGTCCTCGACGAAGGTGGGGGTCATGCTGGATAACATGCGCTTGCCCCCGGCGATCGCGTTCGCCTCGCCGCCGATCAAACCGTAGACATTGGGCACCCCCGGACTGGCGGAGAAGTCATCCATCTCATCGTTGAGCAGGACGCCGGTTCCCGGCACCACGAAACCCGAGCCGAAGGGATAGTTGATACTCAAGGTGGCCGCCACCCGGTTACCCTCACGATCGAGAATGGAGAAATGGGTGGTATCCCGCCCTTCTTCCGCGGGGGTGAGGTTGCCCACGCTTGGGCTCGCACGGTGAAGCTGAATATCCCGCGCCAATCCGGCCGCATACCAGGGATGGGTCAATGCCTCGACGGGGATATCTACAAAGTCTGGATCACCCAGGTAGTCGGCCCGATCCCGGTAGGCACGGCGCATCGCCTCCACCAGCAGGTGAGTTTGCAGGGGTTCATCCTGCGCCGGCAGGTTGAATCCCTGAAGGATGTTCAACATGGTCATCAGGGCGATCCCCCCGGATGATGGGGGCGCTGCACTGGTGACCTTCAATCCCTGATAGTGGCCGACGACAGGCTGCCGTTCCACCACCCGGTAGCTGGCCAGGTCCTCGAGACTCCAGATACCACCCGCCGCCTCCACGCCCGCTACCAGGCGCCTGGCAACCTCCCCCTTGTAAAACCCGTCGGCACCGTCCCGGGCGATCTGTTCCAGGGTCTCTGCCAATGCCGGCTGTTTGATCAGGAAGCCCTCCGCCGGGACCTTTCCCCGGTCGAGGAACTGCGCCGCGGATGCGGGATGGGCTTGCAACGCGGCCAGACGCCAGCCCGCCATCCTGCGATAGTGACTGTCAACCTGAAAACCGTCCCGTGCCAGACGGATCGCCGGTTGCAACGATTCGGCAAGTGGCAGACGCCCGTAGTGGCGCGCCAGGTGGTTCAGGGCCGCTGGCTCCCCGGGTATGCCGGCGGCAAGCGCCCCGTCGATGGATCGCCTCGGGATCACCTTTCCCTGCTGATCCAGATAGAGATCGCGATGGGCGGCAAGGGGGGCCCGTTCGCGACCGTCGAGCATGGTCTCGTAGCCGTCACTGGCCCGATGCAGCAACCAGAAACCGCCGCCGCCGATACCAGAACTGTAGGGTTCGACGACCGCCAAAACCGCACTAACGGCCACCGCCGCATCGAAGGCATTGCCTCCGGCACTCAGCACTTGATGGCCGGCATCAGTCGCCAAGGGGTGGGCGCTGGCAATGGCGGCCGCGCCGGGCCTCTCGGTCGCCGCCAGCTGAGCAGAGAAAAAAAAGAGAAAAATAAGGCTCCACAAGGGAGCCTTTTCGAATACCCTTAACCGCATTGACGCGCTAATCGGATTCACCGGTGATCTTGAGGTATTTGGCGTACAAATCTTCGTAGCTCTCCTCATGATCTGGATCTTTGGGAATACAGTCAACCGGGCATACCTCCACACACTGTGAGGTATCGTAGTGACCGACACACTCGGTACAGAGATCGGGTTCAATTTCATAGATCTCATCACCCTGAGTGATTGCACCGTTTGGGCATTCAGGCTCACAGACATCACAATTGATGCACTCGTCAGTGATAATAAGCGCCATGTTTTTTTCTCCTACAAAATCGCATGATTAGAATTCTTTTGTTTAATCGTGAGTTTGACATCGATTTTTTGTGCATTTAACCCTGTACAACCCAGGGATTCCACATCAACTGAAACGTTTGCTCAGAGCCGCCTGAACCTCTGGATGGACAAACTCCGAGACATCGCCGCCCAGGGAGGCGATCTCTCTCACCAAGCCTGAGGATATGAATGCAAATTGTTCCGCCGGGGTGAGAAACAGGGTCTCGATCTCCGGCGCCAGGCGGCGATTCATACCCGCCAGTTGAAACTCATACTCGAAGTCGGATACCGCACGCAATCCTCGCAAAATCACGTTTGCATTGCACTGCTGTACAAAATCGACCAGCAGATTGTCGAACGTGCGAATCTCAACGTTATTCACACCATTCAATACCTTCTCCACCAGCCTCTGTCGCTGCTCCAGGTCAAATGCCGGATTTTTGCCACTGTTCTTGGCGATGGCCAGGATGATGTGATCGAAAAGCTTGGAGGCCCTTCTCACCAGGTCACTGTGGCCGTTTGTGATCGGATCAAAGGTCCCGGGATAGACGGCGATTATCATATGCTCACGGAATCGGTAAAAGGCATCATAGTACCAGAAACCCAACCAATGAATGATAATTATCAGCCGGGAAGGGGAGCGCAGGCCAGACCGTAGTGTACCTGCCCTGCGGATTTCTGCTTCTGCATTTCCCACCCTTCCGGCAGGGGGGGCATGTTACGCGATACGGCATCTTCCAGGTAGATATGGGCACCGTCCGCCAGCCAACCCATGCTCAGGCGTTGGCAGAGCGGCTGCAGCAGATTATCGACGAAGGGTGGATCGAGAAAGACGATATCGAAGGGTGTTGCCTCCTGCTCCAACCACTGCAGCGCGTCCGCCCGTACCACCTGGACCTGGTCAAGATCGAGTTGGCGCTTGTTCTCGGCCAACTGCCTGACCACCGCCACTGCGGTATCGAGCATCACCACCTGAGCGGCGCCGCGGGATGCCGCTTCCAGACCCAATGCACCGCTACCGGCAAACAGATCGAGACAGCGCGCACCCTCGATATAGGGCTGCAGCCAGTTGAACAGGGTCTCGCGGATGCGGTCGCCGGTGGGTCTCAATCCGGGCAATTCGGGAAAGTGGAGGCGACGCCCGCGGTGTCTTCCACCGATGATTCTTACTTGACACGCTGTCTGGCCATGCATGGTCGTCAAACCCTATCTCGATGCTTGGTGTTCTTTTTCAATCCCTATCGTTGCTATCAGCGTCTGATTCCTTCGAGACTTGAGCCAGGGGCGCGGTTCGCCCGACCTGCACCCTGACAAGACGACCCGGATCGATCCGTCGTTGGAAGGCATCCCTGATCTGTTCCCGGCTCACCGCAGTCACTTTAGCCGTGAAGCTGTCCAGATAGTCGAGTGGCAGATCGTAGAAGCCGATCACAGCCAGGTATTCGACGATGTTGCCATTGGAAGCGATACGCAGGGGGAATCCCCCGGTAATATTCTGTTTCGCCGCCTCGAGCTCCTCCGCCGTCGGCCCCTCCTTGATAAAACGCTGCAGGGTATCCCTGACTACCTGCAGTGCCTCCCCGGCCTGATCGTTCTTGGTCTGCAGTCCCATTTGAAAGAGCCCGATCTGACGCATCGGCAGGAAGAAGCTGTAGACGCTGTAGCTCAAGCCGCGCTTTTCGCGGATCTCGTTGCTGAGGATCGAGACCAGACCGCTACCACCGAGGATATGGTTGCCCACGTAGAGGGGAAAGTAGTCCGCATCGCCGCGACGCATCCCCGGCTGTCCGATATAGAGATGCGACTGAGTCGAGGGGAAGGCGATCTGTTCATCGGCGGCCGAACGCAAAGGAGCCACGGGGGGCAGATTCGGCGTCTTTTTCCCGGGTTCCAGTCCTGCGGTCACCTGCTCGGCGATCGCTTCAGCCTTGTCTCTGGTTACCGCACCGACAATGGCTACCAGGGCATTCCTTGCCACGTAGAGACGCTTGTGGGTGGCAACCAGCTCATCGCGTGTTATCGCCTTTACCGACTCGATACTCCCCTCGGGATCACCGGCGTAGGGATGATCGCCAAAGACAAGCCGGTAGAGCCGCTTTTTTCCCAGGCTGCCGGCGGACTGCTGGTCCTGCACCAGCCCTGCCAGAATGGACTGGCGCTGGCGTTCGATGTCTTCATCGGTGAAGCTGGGTTCGGCAACCACGGCAGCCAATGTCTCAAGGGTGGTGGAGAGTGCCTTGGGTTGGGTCAGCGAACGCACCGATACCCAGGCCATGTCTCTCAACGATCCGGTTTCGAGCTGTGCCCCCACACGCTCCAGGCGTTCGGCGATCTGATAGGCACTCCACGCTCCGGCCCCCTCGCTCAGCAGACCGTTGGTGAACGAGGTGACACCCGCACTGCCACCATCCCTGGCGCTTCCCGCATCGAACACGAGTCGCACGTCAACCATCTCGATCTCGGGTGCCTCGACAAACAGCACCTTGGCCCCGTTCGGCGTCTGCCAGGTCTGAATTTGAGGCGCCGCCGAGAGCCATCCACTCAGCAGCAGGGCGCCGCAGAAGACAGCCGGTTTAATCCAGAGACTAGTAGACATGGGCGACACCCCCATTGATCGGCTTGGTCATGGCCTCTTCCATCGGCAACGGCTCCAGTACCGCCACGGTGAGATTATCCTCAACCAGATACTTCTTCGCGACCTGCCTGATCTGCTCCGCGGTGACTCGCTTCAAGTGGTCCACATACTCGTCGGCGAGGCGCCAATCGAGCCCTACCGTCTCCAGCCGGCCGATCAGCATCGCCTGATAGAACACCGAGTCCTTCTCGTAGACCTTGGCGGCGATAATCTGGTTGCGCACCCGCTCCATCTCCTCCTCGCTGACCAGCTCTTTCTTGAAGCGCTCGATCTCTGTCAGCAAGGCCTTTTCAACCGCCTCGATGGTGCTGTCGGGGGCGGGTATCGCATCCATCACCAGCATCCCCGGAAGCCGGGTAAAGGCGCTGTAGCTCGTATCCGCCGCCACCGCCAGCTTGCTGCCGCGGATCAGGTTGTTGCTGAGGCGTGCGCTGCTGCCGCCATCCAGCACATAGGCAAGCATCTCCAGGGCGTAGGGCTCCCAGGCCTGATCCGCCTTGCCCACCACCGGGGTCTTGTAGCCCATGATCAGGTAGGGCTGGCGGGCGGGAACCTTGACCATGATGCGCTTGCTGCCGCGCTGTGCCGGTTCCAGGCGCGGTTTCGGCTGCGCCACCTGCTCGGGCTTGAGGGGGCCGAAGTGACGTTCGGCCAGCTGAATCACCCGATCGGGCTCCACATCCCCTACCACCACCAGGGTGGCGTTGTTCGGGGCGTACCACTTGCGGTACCAGACCTTGAGGTCATCGACCTGCAGCGCATCCAGATCCGCCATCCAACCGATTACCGGTGTGCGGTAGGGAGAGCTCTCATAGGCGCCGGCGGCAAAACGCTCATAGGTCAGTGATTGCGGCTTGTCCTCGGTGCGCATGCGGCGCTCCTCCTTGACCACCTCGACCTCCTTGTCAAACTCTTCATGCAGCAACAACAGGTTGCGCATGCG
The DNA here is from genome assembly GCA_003094535.1 of gamma proteobacterium symbiont of Ctena orbiculata. Classification (GTDB taxonomy): domain Bacteria; phylum Pseudomonadota; class Gammaproteobacteria; order Chromatiales; family Chromatiaceae; genus Thiodiazotropha. The sequence goes on from NATV01000068.1 coordinate 11,154, forward strand.
ATCGGCCTCGAGTTCGAAGGAGACCTCCAGACGGTCGCTCGCCATGGTCTGGAAGTAGGCGGTATAGTCGCGCCCGGTGAAAGCGTTCTCATCCCCGCCGTTGGCAGCGATGATGCGTGAAAACTCGCCGGGTGGATGGTTCTTGGTCCCCTTGAACATCATGTGCTCAAGTACGTGGGAGATACCGGTGATTCCGCCGGATTCGTAACTCGATCCGACCTTGTACCAGACTTGGGAGACGGCGATCGGGGCGCGACGGTCCTGTTTGACTATCACCTTCATGCCGTTGTCGAGTCTGTGCTCAACCACGTTCGCCTCGACAGAGCCTATCCAGAGCGCCGTCAGCGCCAGGCCCGCGATCAATCTTCGCATTTGCAACATCCTCTTCTTTATATATGGTCCCAGGGCGCTGTAGAATAGCGTCCTCGACAATCCGGGGCATTCTTCCAGAGGCTGGCAGGATTGTCCAAACAACAACTATGAACCTGTGATCACCGCAGAGTTCCAAACTTGGCACCGGTACACCGCCACATGTTCGGATTTGGCAAACGCAACAAACAGCAACTAGAGACAGCTCCAGCACCCGCTCCCGAGGTGGTGAAGCACGGTCTATTCTCCCGACTGCAAGAGCGTCTCTCGCGTACTCGAAACAACCTCACCGATGGCCTGGCCAATCTGCTGCTAGGCCGCAAGAGCATCGACGACGATCTGCTGGAGGAGCTCGAAACCCTCCTCCTCACAGCCGATGTGGGGGTGGAAGCGACCACCCGCATCATTAACGATCTGACGGTAAGGGTAAAGCGCAAGGAGCTCAGCGATCCGCAAAAGCTGATGCAGCTGCTGAAACAGCATCTCAGCGAAATACTTCAGGGGTGCGATAGCCCCATCAGCGAACGCGACAGCGGCAAACCCCTGGTTCTGTTGATGGTGGGCATCAACGGCGCGGGCAAGACCACCACCATCGGCAAGCTGGCGAGGAAATTCCAGCTCGATGGCGAGAGCGTGATGCTCGCCGCCGGCGATACCTTTCGCGCCGCCGCGGTGGAACAGCTGCAGACCTGGGGCGAGCGTAACCAGATCCCGGTGATCGCCCAGCATTCCGGGGCCGATGCGGCCTCGGTGGTGTTCGATGCCCTGCAGGCGGCCAGTGCACGCAGCATCGATGTGCTGATCGCCGACACCGCGGGACGCCTGCATACCAAAACCAACCTGATGGAGGAGCTCGCCAAAATCAGCCGGGTGTTGAAGAAGATCGATCAGGATGCCCCCCATGAAGTACTATTGGTGGTTGATGCGGGCACCGGTCAGAACGCGGTCAACCAGGCAGTGCAGTTTCACCAAACTGTCGGCCTGACGGGACTGGTGATCACCAAGCTTGACGGTACCGCGAAAGGCGGCGTGGTTTTCGCCATCGCCGACAAGGTCAAGGTCCCGATCCGTTTTATCGGTGTCGGCGAGGCCATAGAGGATCTGCGGGAGTTTGATCCGGACGAATTTATAGACGCCCTTTTTGAAACCCAAACCCAAAGTTAGCAGCATCTTGATCCACTTCGATAATGTCAGCAAGCGTTACCCCGGGGGTCACACCGGCCTGAGCAATGTCAGTCTGCGTATCGAGGCGGAAGAGATGGTGTTTCTCACCGGACACTCCGGGGCGGGCAAGAGCACGCTGTTGAAACTGATCGGTCTGCTGGAGCGTCCGAGCACCGGACAGCTGCACGTCAATGACCGCAATCTCAGCCGTTTGAGGAATCGCCAGATTCCCTATCACCGCCGTGACGTGGGGATGATCTTCCAGGACCACCGGCTGCTGCACGACCGCACGGTATTCGACAATGTGGCGCTCCCTCTGGTGGTCGCCGGGATCGGCCACAAAGAGATCGGCCGCCGGGTCCGCGCGGCCCTCGACAAGGTGGGCCTGTTGCACAAGGAGAGGAGCGCGCCGATCACCCTCTCCGGGGGTGAACAACAGCGGGTAGGCATTGCCCGCGCGGTTGTCAGCAAACCCCCGCTGGTACTTGCCGATGAACCCACGGGCAACCTCGATCCCGCGCTCTCGCAAGAGATCATGGAACTCTTCAAGCAGTTCAACCAGGTCGGGGTAACCCTGCTCATCGCCTCCCACGATATCGACCTGCTGAGCCGCATGCACAAGCGCATCCTCACCCTGAGCAAGGGACAACTGGTAGACGATATCAAGCCGGAGCCTGCTGATGGCGGCGAGTAAGCGCTTACTGAAAACCCCCCAGATCTGGCTCCAGCGCCATGTTCAGGTGGCCCTATCCAGCCTCGGCAGGATGGCTAAAAACCAACTTGCAACCCTGATGACCTGTGCGGTGATCGGCATCGCCCTCGCCATGCCACTGGGACTGCATGTCATGCTCGGCAACCTGCAGCGCATCAGCGGCGCCTTGGACAGTGGCGCCAGTATCTCCGTCTTCCTCAGGCAAAATGTATCCGATGAAAAGGCCGCATCGTTGGCGAAAGAGCTACGCCTGCATCAACGGATCGAGGGGGTGGAGCTGATAACCCGTAAATCGGCCCTGGAGGAGTTTCAGCAACTCAGCGGTTATGCCGACGCCCTGGAAGCGCTCGACAGCAACCCCTTGCCCGCATTGTTGATCGTCCAGCCCAAGGCCGACTATACGACCGCGGAGACTGCCCAACTGCTGGTGCGGGAATTGAAACTCCTGCCCGATGCCGACATCGTCCAGCTCGACCTGCAGTGGGTACGCAGACTGCAGGCGATCACCGTAATCGCCCAGCGGGCAGTGGTGGTGCTCGCCGCGTTGCTCGGCATGGCGGTGCTGCTGATCGTCGGCAACACCATCCGCCTGGAGATCCAGAATCGGCGTGCGGAGATCGAGATCACCAAGCTGATCGGCGCCACCAATGCCTTTATCCGGCGTCCTTTCCTCTATACCGGATTCTGGTATGGCCTCTTCGGTGGCACCATTGCCTGGCTGCTGGTGGCCATCGCCATTACCCTGCTGAGCGGGCCCATCGCCAACCTGGCCAACCTCTATGAGAGCAGCTTCAGCCTCTCAAGCCTTGACTTTTCAACCGTATCCTCGCTACTGCTCGGCAGCAGCCTGCTGGGTCTGGCAGGTTCCTGGCTCGCCGTCGGCAGACATCTCAGCGCCATCGAACCCAGCTGACCTGGCCGGCCACGGCCCCCGATTGGCAGGGATTTCCCACTGATTTTCTTGGATTTTCCTAGACCGGACAATAAAGCCCCATTTTTTCAATGGCCTGCGGAACACATTCAGCTTCC